>JAFIFR010000347.1 GCA_020831935.1 Alkalimonas sp. | reverse complement strand
CCACTTCATAGTTCAGGCCCCAATGAAAAATGCAGTTGGAACTGCCTTGGCTTGCCTTCATCGTGATCCAGACCCCAGGCAAAGTCCAGCCGAACCGGCCCGATGGGTGATGCCCAGCGGACGCCCAGGCCTACACCACGCTTCCAATCCGGGTCACGGCTCCAGGAGCTGCCGTAATCGACAAAGCTGGCCAGCCACCAGTTGCCAGTCAGGCGATACTGGTATTCGGCACTGCCTGTGACCATGTAGCGTCCTCCCAGCAGCAAGCCCGCGTCATCACGAGGAGCCACCCGTTCATAGCCGTAGCCACGAATGCTGTTGTCGCCACCGGCGAAAAAGCGCAGGCTGGGCGGCAGCTCCGTGGCTTCTTCCAACAAGATGGCGCCGGCATCGAGCCGGGTCACCACCCGGTGATCGCTGCCAAAACTGGTGATGTAGTTGGCGCGGCTTCTTAAGCGGATAAAGCGGTTGTCCGAGCCCCAGGCCCGGTCGGAGACTTCAGCCGAAAACAGCAAACGATCGCCACGGCTTGGCATCATGCCGCCCTGGCTGCGGCTGCGGGTAAAGCTGATCCCCGGCATCCACAGATTGCTGCGATCGTCCTTTTCGGCCTGAATAAACTCGGAGTACAGCCAACGCACCGACGCAGTGCGGTACCATTGATTGGTCAGCAGCCAGTGACGCTCTGCCGCCAGCGTATAGTCCTGGCCTTTGCCATCCCGGTTTTCAAAGTTTTTGACCCCGGTCTGGAACTGGTAAAAGTCCTGCGCCACATTGCGCAGTGGCAGCCGATAGGAGGACTCCAGGCTTTGCTCGATGCCGGACAGCGCCAAGCGGTTGTTCAGGCTGTGCCCCCGGTCGTTGAGCCAGGGACGGTTCCAGTTCACTTTTAAACGTCCTCCCTGCACTTCGGTATAGCCAACGCCCAGCTCAACACTGTTGCGGGCTCTGGGCTCCAGCTGCACGTGCAATGGCACCGTCTGTGAGCGGTCTTCCAGCGATTCGTTGTCGGGCTCAATCAGAATCGAACCGAACCAGTTGGTGTTGGCCAGGGCTTGATTGAACTCGCCCAGCAGGCTTGCCAGGTAGGGATCGCCGGATTGAAAGGGGATCAGTGAGTAGAGGCGCTGCTCCTGAATTTGTGAGCCGCTAAAGCGCACATCGCCAAAGTGGTAACGAGGCCCACTGTCAAAATGCAGGGTAAGACGCGCTTCTTGCAATGCCTCAGAGACCGCCAGCCTATTTTGAGTGAAGTCGGCCTGAAAATACCCTTTGCGAAGCGCCAGGTTATCAAGACTGCTTTTAAGCTGCTCGTAACGTCCATGGTGCACCGCGTCACCGGGTTGTGGTGCCAGTCTTGCTTTAAGCTGCAAAAAGTCCGGATCGGTAGCAGCATCGCCGGTAATTTGGACATCAACCTGCTGGTAGTGGGTTTGTGCTCCTGGCTCAATCTGCATGATGAGCACAGAGCCACGGGCCGAGCGCTCAATTTGAAAATGAAATTCAGGGTGATAATAACCCAAAGCACGAAGCGCGGTTCTGGCCTCAAGCTCAATTCTGGCTTGGAAACGCAGAGACGTGGAGACATGGCCATTGGCAAAATTAGCCAGGTACAGCTCGACATTGTCTCTGGCTGCACCCGAGATGCCTTGAATTTGCAAACGAGT
>JAFIFR010000346.1 GCA_020831935.1 Alkalimonas sp. | reverse complement strand
GCTAGAAGTAAAACTCCAACGTCAATTGAATGTAGTCGTCGCGGCGCAGCCAGTACAGCAATTCATCCGGATAGCGGCTGTGGAACAACCAGCCGTCGACTCGCAGCCGCCAGCGATCGCCAAGCCGGGTGGATGCTTCCATGTAGGCACTGCGGCTATGACGTCTGTCCAGATCCTGCATGACCCCCAGCAACACCTCAGAGCCAGCAGCATCATTCAATGCCAGGCGCCAGCCAACAAAGATATCGTTTTGGGCAATGGTATCTCCCGCAATGCCACGGCTGTCGTACTGATACTCCAGTAACCAGCCCAAATCCCAAAACTGCTCATTAATCCCAATTTGTGTGTATTCAAAACCACTGACCAGGGCTTTGGAGTGCTGTAGATCCGTGTGGCGGTAGACCGCTTCAGTTTTCCAGAGCCAGGCACCCAGGATCCATTGCGCATCCAAGCCGGCCTGCTTTAATTGGGGGTAATAAGGTTGCAGCTGTGCTTCTGCTGGCAGCAGCACAGGCTCACGACTGGTGCCCTGAAAATAACTCAGGCCAAGGTCCAAGCCACGAAACTGCTGGGACCAGCGCAGCGCCCAATCAAGGTGATTGCGACCATGGCGCGACTGATAGCTGGCCGCAGCCGTATCGACCGGCAAAGGCAGCCGTAACCGACCATCGTCGCCGGCAAAACGGCGCTCACGAAAGTAGGGTAATGCAAATGCCTGCAGGGTGCCAAAATCCCGGATCAGACTCAGCTGCAGCATCGGCTGCCCGAGCTTGCTTTCACCGTCCGGCCGATCCAGCAAATCGCGCTGGTTGATCACATCCACCAGACGCTGCGACTCCACAGCCCCCCAGAAGACTTTATTGATACCGGCACGCAGCTCCCAATCCCCGCCATAGTACAACCAGTAGGCCTCCGAAATGTCGATCAGATGACGCCGGCTGTCTTGCTGATCCCAACGCAAATAGGGCGAAAAAATCAGGGTATGGCTGCGGTCATCCGATTGCCAGTAGGCTTCAAATTCAAAACTAGCCGCCGGATGCCACTGCTTTTGTTGCTGCAGACCTGTTTGTGAATACCAGCGAGGCATCAAGTTCAGTTGCGAAAACCATTCGATGTCCTGCCAAAATGAAGCCGCTTTTTCAGCGCCCGCATCCTGAGTAGCAGCAGAAGCCACAGGCACAGCAATGGCATCTTGCTCAGACGAGGGCTGCTGCGACACGGTCTGCACAGCAGCGGCGACAACGTTGCTGCCCTGATCGGCAGAGACGGAAGTTACAACCGACTCTTCTCTTTCGTCAGACTTCGCTGCCTTTGCCGGAAGCTCTGCCACAACCTCGTTGTGCAGCTCCGACTGCTGCGCCAAAATTTGCGCCTTGGTTGGCAACTGCAACCAAGCCCCAGCGGGCAATTGGTTGATATCTCCCAGAGGGAAGACCGTTGGGTTCAAGGCCACAATGGCCTGCAACACCTGATCCATACTGACTTCAGTGCTGGGACGAATGGCGATGGCAATACGCCATAAAGTTTCATCCGGCTGTACCTGATGTTGATGATTCAGGCTTTGTGCGTGCAAACTATGGCTCATGACCAAGACAGCAGCACAGCCCAGCCGCAGCCAACTGCGGTGACGAACCGAAGGCTTAGCGCGCACGCTGCAAGGCATTTTG
>JAFIFR010000345.1 GCA_020831935.1 Alkalimonas sp. | reverse complement strand
GAGAATCCATTCTGAGTTTGGCACAAGATGCAGAGGACACACTCTGGTTTGGCAGCTATGCCCATGGTTTGCTCGCTGTCGCTTCAGATGGCAGCAGCCAGTTGTTTGATCGCGACAATGGCCTCTGGAGCAATGAAGTGCGGGCAATCTTACCAGCCAAGGATGGCAGCCTATGGATTGGCACATCCCGCGGGCTGAATCGTTGGGTTGATGGCACCATGCAACAATTGGATACCAGCTCCGGTTTGCCTGGCAACTACATTATGGCGCTGTTTCAAAGCAGTGATGGCCGCATCTGGATTGGCACCGGTACCGGCGTGGCCTGGTGGCAAAATGGCACCATCTCTGCGGTTGATTTGTACGGGCAGGATGGTGCCGAATTTGCTTTTGGCTTTCTGGAACTCCCTGAGGAACAATACCTCTGGATGGCGACAGACCGTGGCCTAGTGCGCTTGAACCTGCAAGACAATAGCCTGGGCGTGCTGGGACGTGAGTCCGGGCTGCCTTTTGATAAATACTTCCAGGTCGTTGCCGACACCAGCAATAACCTTTGGCTTAGCAGTAATCGCGGTATCCTGCAATTTTCGCTGGCTGATGCCAAGGCCGTGCTGGCCGGTCGCCAAACCCAGCTGCCATTCGAGCACTTCGCTGAAGGCGATGGCATGCTGAGCGCGCAAGCCAATGGGGGTTCGAATCCAGCGGCTGCCCGTCACCCGGATGGCTCCATCTGGATAGCCACAGCTGGCGGGGTGGTATTCTCACAACCAGAACGCTTGAAGAGTTTTTCTGCCTTTATCCCGCCGGTAGTGATTGAACAAGTTCGTATTGATGGTGACTGGGTTGCACCACAGCATCGCAGTAAATTGCCTGCTGGTACCCAGCGTATAGAGCTGTTCTATGCAGGGCTGGGTTTTGTCATGCCGCAGCATATCCAATACCGTACCCGCTTGCTGGGATTTGACCAGGACTGGGTCGAACGTGGTCACCAACCTTATACTGAGCTCACCAACCTGCCACCAGGCCAGTATGATTTTGAGGTCATTGCCGCCTACCCGGGCGGAGACTGGAGTACCGAGCCCGCGGTATTTAGTTTTTACATTCAGCCCCACCTGTGGCAACGCCCTTCCTTTTGGCTGCTGCTAATTTTCGCCATCGCCGCCACGCTCCTCTGGTTCATTCGCTGGCGCATACAACGGCTGGAACAAGCCGCTACAGAACTGAAGCGACAAGTCGCTGAGAAAACAGCGCAGTTGCAGCAAAAAGCGGACCATTTGCAACAAAGTAACCGGGAAAAGACGGAGCTGCTGGAACAATTGCGCCTGCAATCTGAAGCCTTTGCCCGTCAGGCTCGCCAGGATCCTCTGACTGGCCTGGCCAATCGCCGGGTGTTCGATGAGGTCTTATCGCAGGAGGTCAGCCGCAGCCAGCGTCACCAACATCCGTTATGCCTGGCTTTAATCGACATCGACTTTTTCAAACAAGTGAATGATGAGTGGTCGCATGCCGTGGGCGATCAGGTGTTGATCCGGGTTGGCCAATCTTTGCTCCACCAGTGCCGAAGCAGTGATACGGTATCGCGCTGGGGCGGCGAGGAGTTTGCGTTGCTGCTGCCGGAAACCCGCTTGCCCGAGGTGCTGCAGCTGTGTGAGCGCTTGCGCCATGAGGTTAGCCAGCTTGATTTTT
>JAFIFR010000295.1 GCA_020831935.1 Alkalimonas sp. | reverse complement strand
GCAGCAACAGCAACAGCTGAACGACTTGCTGAAAATCTGGCTGGCTGGGCTGGACAAGGGCCTTTAACAAAGCCTGGATAGATAGCTAGCGCAAAAAAAACTGCACCGGCACTACCAGCTCCAGCCGGCTCTGAGGCATGCTGTCTGGCATGGCGGGCAAGGGCTGCGCTCGCTGCAGCATGGTGAGTGCTTCCGCATCCAGCAGCGGGTGACCGGAGCTTTGTTCGATGCGTGACTGGCTGACATGGCCTTGCCTATCCAACACAAAATACAGCAAAACAGTACCCTGCTGGCGACGACTGCGGGCCGCCCTTGGGTACTCTTTGTGTCGCTCCAGCCAAGCCAGCAAGGTTGCGGCGTAGTCGTCGCTAGCCCCCGGCAGGCCGCCACCGGCGCTGTTATCGCCGCTACCGGTGTTATTCTGCTCTGTGCTGCCACTATGGCCACCGGCACCGGCGTCACTGCGCTCGGCAGCACGGGTGTCCGGCTCCATCTGAGGTTCCGTTGCAGGTTCGGACGCCTGTTCGGGCTTGGCTGGGGGCTCTATCTCTGCAACGGGCTTGGCAACCGGCTGTGGCGGAGTAACGGGCTCTGGCCTTGGCCGCTCGGGTTCTGCCTTGGTTGGTTCCGGCTCTGCCGCCACAGCAGGCGCTTGCACCGGTTCTGGCGGCGACTGTTCTGGCCCACCAGCACTGCGCCCGGCCGGGCCAAGCGAAATCTCGATGCCACCGGTGCCGACTGCCTTGGCCTGGCCCTGCGACGCTTGTGATGGCGACCAGAAGGCCAATGCCGCCAGGCCGCTATGCAACAAGGCGGCCAACAGCAATGCAGCCAACCACACTCCCTTGCCGGGTGTCAGGGCTGGCTGCGTCATTGGTCGACCGGCTCTGTCAGTAAGTGCAGCTTTTGCACCCCGATGCCATGCAGCGCCTGCGTAAAACGCACCAACTGGTTGCCTGGCAGTTGGCCATCCGCTTTCAGCGTGATGAGCAGCCCCGGCTCAGCGGTTAACCGGACCTCAAGACGGCGCAATAACTCCGCTTCGCTGGTGCTGTCATGATCCAGCGCCAGTTGGCCATCTCGCCCCAGCAGAATCAGCACGCTGTCTTGTTCGTGCACGCCCTCACTGGCAGAGGATGGTGGCAGTACCTCAAAAGGCTCGCTGACCGTTAAGCTGCCCGCGATCATAAAAAAGATCAGCAGCAAAAACACCACGTTAATCAGTGGCAAAATACGGGCTTCCGTTTGATCTGGCCGCGGCTCAGGAAAATGCATTAGCCCGATCCCTCTGGCTGCCAGGCGGGGTCCTCCACCAGATCCAGCGGTTGGATACCAGCATGGTTGAGCGCATCCAACACCTGCACCAGCGCCTGCACCTGGGTATCCGCCATCGGCTGGACAAGCACCACCCGGTTGGCCGGTTGACGTGATTGCGCTCGTTGCACTAACGTAGCCAAGGTGATGGTTTCACCATTCAGCTGCACAGCTTCCGGACTGATTTGCACTAGAAACGGACTCTGCTCAGCAGGGGCCGGCGTGGCCGCTGCACTGGTATCCATCGCGATAGTACGCCAATCGGCAAAGCTGGAGGCCAGCATAAAAAACACCAGCAAAATAAACACCACATCAATCAGTGGTGTTAAGCTAATAACTGCTTTGCGACGTGCCGGCTGCACAAACCCCAGGGTGGAGAATTGCTGCTTAGCGGACATAACCAGCAGTGCGTGCCTTGCCAGCTAAAGGCGTAACGACAGCATTCCTGGGCAGGGTTTGCTGTGGCTCACTGGCAACGTCAGGCCAGGCTGAAGCAGTAAATACCTGTGTCACCAGATTATCCATCTGGTGGGCCAACGCATCCACTTTTCGTTCCAGATAGTTTAAACAGGCCACCACGGGAATGGCCACCGACAGGCCGGCTGCGGTGGTCAGCAAAGCCACCCAAATCCCTCCGGACAACACCGCAGGATTAACCTGATTTCCGGCCGCTTCGAGCTGCTGAAAAGCCACAATCATTCCAAATACAGTGCCAAGCAACCCCAGCAAAGGGGCAAGGCTGCCGATCACTTCGAGAGGACGAAAACCACGCCGCAGGTGAAACAACGTATCCGCTCCCTGCCTCCTTACTTCTTCCTGAAGTAAGGAGGCAGGCACCTGCTGATTGATGCCCTGCATCGCGGTGGCCATCAACCGGGACACAGGATTCACACTTTTGCTTGCCATGGCTTCGGCGTCACTGCGATGCCCTTGTTGCCACAACTCCAGTGCCTGCTGTGCCGGTTGATGCTGCCATAACCGCAACTGATAGAACTGCGTCAGTTTCACCAACACCAGACTCAACGCAAGCAGTGACAACAGGCACAACAGCACCACCACAGGCCCACCGGCCTGCAGCAACGACAACGACGCTTGCCACCAGGGCTCCGAGGCGCCAAATCCTTCCGGGGTCATGGTTTGTTCACTGAGCATGGCTCTGTCCTCAAGTGGTGTCATCATCGCACTGTTTTCATCCACTCAATCAGCTGGCTTAGAACCGATACTGCAACCCAAGCCGCACATCCCTTCCTGGCTCCAGTGTTGAGAAGCCATTCTGACTCAGGGTGCTGTGGCGGCTGTAGGTTTTATCCAACACGTTGTGAACAGCCAGGTCGAGCCGTAGCGGCTGCGTGGTTAGCGGATACCAACTTACATTCAGATCGTGCACCACATAACCCGGTTTCTGCATGTAGATGGCCTGATGCTCAGGCACCTTAGCCAAACCCGCCACGGCTGTCAGGCCATAGCCAAGAGTCAGCGATTCACTGAGGGCGTAATCCAATCGCAGAACGGCGGTATCACCTTGCGGCGCACCAGTTCGGGCCAGGAACTGGGCTTGCTCGGGCAGGTCGCGCACATCCAACTGCATCAGGCTCAGTGTTGTCAACCAGGGGCCGGCCTGATAGTCCAACCGCACCTCTGTTCCCTGAAAACGGGCGGTGCGCTCGGCATTGTACAGTTCGGTCACTGGCCGCCCTCCCAAACCACCACTGCCAGGCTGATCAAATAAGATGGCATCGGCAATCCGATTGTTGAACCATTGCAGCTGAGCACGGAGCAAACCATTGCCGATCGGTTGCTGCCAACGCAAACCGACCTCTTGCTGCCGTGACACCTCTGGCCGTAACGGCCCCGTCAGGCTGCCATTTAACAAGGCGCCATCGTCCACAATATTGCCAGCAAAGTGCACCGGTAGGGTGCCGGCGCCACGAGCAGACTCACCGTAGCTGGCAAAGCCAGTCACTGAAGACGTCAAGTCCCAGGCGCCACCAAGGTTAAATGAGGTCGCAGAGCCATCACTTTGGGTACTCTTGTTGCGAAACTGTGCTTCAAAGTCATCGTGCCGCACTCCAAACCACAACTGGCCTGGCCCTGACTCCAGGTACTGCTGCACAAAGAGCCCCAGATTATCGTAATGATTCAGCCGATCAGGCCGCTCACCCACCTGATTGATGCCTTTTTCAGCCAGCACATCCAGGCCCACTACCAGGCGGGCATCCAGACTGGCCAGGTTGTACTGCATGGTGTTGCGCAGATCAGCGCCACGCACTTCGCTGACGAAGCGCTCTGTCGCCCCTCCGCCGGTCATGCCCTGCCAGCTGTTGTCGCTTTGATAGGCTCGAAGCTCTACATCCAGCCAAGGGGAGCCAGCGTGGTAGCGATAATGCAGCGTGTTTTGCACCCGCTCCAATTGCTGCTGCCGTGGCGGCCGCGCTCTTGGATCCTCCGGCTGCAATTGCCAGGGGTAATCACCGCGCTGCTGATAATTCAAGCCACTGGCCTGGTGTTGCTCACGCGCCAGACGCAGCTCATGCCCAGCAGCATTCAGCAGGCTGAGCTTGACCAGGTAACTTTGGTCTTTGCCGCCAGAAAAGGGGATCCGTTCGCCATCACCCGGACGCAGATCCTTGTATTCATGGTTGGACAGATGGGCTAGCAAGCCCACCTCTTCGGCGAGCAAGCCGTAGGCACTGACCGAGCCACCGCGTCGCTTATCAGCGCTGGCGCCCCCCGCACTCAGCCGGCCAGCCAGTTTCTCGCCTGGCGCCAGCAAATCCTGCGCATCGGCTGTTTCCATGCGGATACTCCCACCCAGCGCCCCATGGCCATCTTCTGCCCGCGGTGGTCCTGGCAGTATGTCCAGCCGCTTTAACAAGGCCGGATCGATGTTGCCAAGCCCCCCACGGTGGTTGTACAGGTTTTGCCCCTGACGGGCGCCATCGACCGTGATGTTGATGTTGCTGCCTTCAATACCGCGCAAATAAAGACGCTGTGCTGCCCGGACTCCCCCGGCCACCTCGGCATTGGCCTCCTGATTGAACAGGTCCCGGACCGACTTAGGCTGCTCTTGCTCCAATCGCTCTAAGCGCAGCGCTGCCGGATCCAACTCATTTTCTTCGACCACCACAGGCCCAAGCTGCAGCGGCTGTGTTGCAACGACAGCGCGTTCTGCAGAGTCAGTGCCATCTCCCTCGGCTACAACCGACGTTGAGGGCAGCACACAGAGCAGGGCAACAGCCAAGGCAGAACGGGTAAATGGTGGGCTGGGTAAGGCGTACTTCATCATCCATCAGTCCTTTAGAACAATTAGGTCGGCAGGGCCTTTTTGCAGAGCAACGGGCCCAAGTCAGAGTTTAAAGCCAGTAAGGTACCAAAGAAAAAGGTAAGTGTAAATAATAATGATTATCATATGAATTCATGGCGCAAACAGTTAAGGCAGCAAATATGAGGCGCTGCGGGCCGGTTGGGGCGATAACACGAGCGGTCAGCTCTCTGGCAGGATCTTAACCCAATCGCTCTTTCAGCCGACCCACAATATCCCGGCGCTCATGGATGATGCCGATAATCACTGCTCCCGCAGGTCTTGTTCTGCGGCGGCTTTCAGGCGCTGATGCTGTGCCGGGGTAACTTCGATGGAAAGGCGCATTGGGAGCTCCTCGTCACGATAAGGGAGTACTGCCAAGTAGAGGTTGGCCACAACAAATGTTCAATAATGTACATTTGTTGTTTTACCCTGGACCACCAGTTTTCCCCAGCACCATTTCAGCACTGTGGACGCAAGCAATGAAAAAGCCTGCAAAAATGCTGGCCTAAAATACACTGAATGCCAAAAATAAAAATGTGGGATGACAAAATAGTTCTAAAATGAACAACCTTTTAGAGCATATTCTTAAAGCTTCAATTGTCCACGAGTGACAAAATAGTTCAAAAATAAATACTCTTCCAACAAAAATAATCACCAAAAAAATGACAAAATAGTTCTAAATAGCGGCTCTGTGCACCATAGTGTATCCAGGAAAAACACGTTATTATATCGGTTCTTATTCTAACAAAATTGGACTTCTTGAAATATGGGGAAAATGAGTAATTTGGCAGAAAATGCGTTAAACGCAGTCTGTCCCTATTTCACAATGTTTCCCTTGGAATACCCGACCAAAATTCTGAAGAAGCTCAAATCAGAATCTCCGGTTGTAATGGATCCCTTCTGCGGAAGAGGAACCTCACTTTTTGCTGCCAGAAAATTTGGGGTTGATGCGTGGGGAGTCGACTCTTCTCCTGTTGCTGTCGCGATAGCCAGAGCAAAACTAGCAAGTTGTGAGAGTAATGAAGTCATTGAGCTTGCACAGAAGCTGCTCGCAAAGGCGGGAGATCCTCAGCTACCCACATCGGATTTTTTCAAGTGGGCATACCACAAAGATGTTCTTTCACAGATCTGCAAAATCAGAAATGGGCTGCTAAACATTCGACGCGAGACCGATGCATCAGTTGTCTTAAGGGCAGTTTGTTTAGGGGCGCTGCATGGCCCTCTCACTAAATCAATTGATACGGCCTCCTACTTCTCAAATCAGATGCCACGCACGTTTTCATCCAAGCCAGACTACTCCGTTAGGTATTGGAAAGAGCGCAATATGAAGCCGCCAAAGATCGATGTTTTAACGGTCATAAGCAAACGAACCCTGCGTCTTCATGGTCTTGGCGATAAAGTTTCAGGAAGCTTTCAGCAAATTTTGAATGGTGATTCTCGACTTGCTGAATCATTTAACGGTTCAAGAAGAGATTTCACAACGGTGATTACTTCACCGCCATACTATGGCATGCGTACATATGTGCAGGACCAGTGGTTAAGAAACTGGTTTTTGGGTGGTCCTGACTATGTTGATTATAGTGTCGATGAACAATTGGATCATGGTGGCCAAGCTGTATTCGCCGCATCGCTAGGGAAAGTATGGAGCAACATGGCACTGTCGACGTCTGATCAGCTCAGAATGTTTGTTCGTTTTGGCATCATTCCTTCCGCCAAAGTCGACGCAAAAAAACTTTTTTTGGAATCACTCGAATCCTCAGGCGCCAACTGGAAAATCGTATCAGTCAGAAACGCAAAAACAGCTGATGAAGGAAAGCGTCAAGCAGGACAAATGAAATCGAACTCGACAGCATCATCTGAGTTCGATTTCCATGTGCTACGAGTTTAGTTCACACGCGTTCATGCCATCTTAGATCGAACTCTCTATTTCCACTGGATAGAGGATGAACATACTTTTGTGATTCCGAGCAGAATTCGTCGATATAAGATTTTAGTGCTCTGGCCGATTCAGCGATCTTTTTGTCGCTTGGCAAATGATAGGCAAGTGATTTCGGCATAATCATGATGCATTTGGCCATAGCGCGCGATACCGCAACATTGGTCCTCTCTAGTTGCATTAGGAACTCCTCCTCGGACTCCACAATTTCTGAATCACCAACACCAAATGAAACAATAATTGTGTGTCGCTGGCCACCTTGAAATCGTTCAACGGTGTCCACCGCAGAAAATATCTTTTCTTTATCTGCACTTGGAAACAGTTGATTTAGCTTCGAAATTATTAGCGATTTCTGGGCCTTATGAGGCGTTACTATTCCCACGCATTTTTCGAAAAACTCATCCTCGTTTGCAGGTCTGTGGTGAACTGTCTGCTTCGTTCCGTCGAGGAAATAGCTGGCGCTGTTAAATAAGTGCCAAATCAAAGTAACTACTAATTCTGCCTCTTCGGGATTTGCTTGAGACGAAGCGATATCTTCATGAATTAAACTGATTACCGATTTATTCGGCGCTAATGTTTCACCAATCAGGGGAGAATAAGAAATTCCGGTCGCAGCCGGAGCACTGCTAGGCGCATTGATTTGATGTATCCGCAAATCTGGAAATTCTGGAACCAAAGCCTGAGGGTAGTCCAGGCTGCGAGCGTAAGCAACGATATCTGCACCTGAACGATAGTTGACCAATAGGGGTAATGGCTTCAAGTTGAACCGTTGCAATAAATATGTCTGGATACTCCCAACCAGATACTCTGCGCCAACTGGAGCGTCTAGGCTCGCAATTGGCGGCATTTGCATGTGGTCTCCTGCGATCACCAACTGAGACGAATCCTTAAGAACTGCTAAAGCGCGTAGTGCCAGTGTTACGGGAACCTGTGAGCTCTCATCAATAATCGTTAAATCGAATATGGGTGCCAATGAGCTTTGGTAGCCCAGCAGTTGAACCATCGATGGCAGGGCATGTGCAGCGGTACCAACAATTGTCACCCTGTTGACATCCTGCATGCTTTGCAAAAATGCTCCGTACAGCGGATCGCTGTTTGTAAACCTTAATGCACCTCCACCCAAATGGGCTGCATTAAGATTCAGGGGTACCGGCTCTCTTGATCGAGAAAAGCCGCTAAATACATCGAGAACGCAGGATGCGTCGTTTTCAATACTACTGATTGTTCTGTCTATCAATTCTTGAACAGCGCGATAGTTAGGGCCGGTTAGCAGAATTTTTAGACCGGAACCTTTCGCAATAGCTTCTGAAGCTAGCGCATGAATCAATGCTGACAACGTATCGGTTTTGCCGGTACCAGGAGGCCCCCAGATAATACTGAGGCTCTGCTTCGCACAACCTTTAATAGCATCGATTTGGCTTGGATTCAGAGGATGCCGGTTTAAGCTCTTGGCTTTTGAAACAATTGCTGTGACATCTGAATGATTACGGACAGCCTGCTTTGCTAGCTTGTTCGCTTCCCAGAGAACAGTAGACGCAGGCGTTGCCGGATCAGTACCTGCTTTACTCGCTGGTGCACGTCGACCTAAAGCAATGACTGCATTCCTGTCTGCTTTCGAATTAACCGGGTGACCAATTGCTTCAAGGATGTTGATTGTATTGTCAGAATCATCGTATGGCGCTGACTCCATTAAAAATACCGGTGAGGCGCAGTTGTTAATCGGTGCGCTATTCATTGCTGCTTGAAATAGTGCGTCAAACGCTGCCGGGTTAAAACGAGGCCTGAACTCAACTTCTGCTACCCGATTTACCCTATCAAATCGAATCAGCGAGGCGGCGATAAATTTGTGAGTAGCCACTCTAAGCTGATCAGCAACCGGATACGGAAAGGACGGTGTAACACCCAAGGAAAACCCGTTTTGAAGCAGAAATCCAGGTGTGCTAATTGAACCGATGGAAAGAAAATTATTTCCTTCTTCCAGTTTTGATTCTGTGGAGTCTGGGCTTACTTCAAATTCAAAATGGTACGGGCCTAGCACACGAATAATGCGTGTTAGCACTATCGCCTTAAAAGACGATTCTAGTCGCTCTCCGGGCATCGTGAACTCAGAAACCCGTTCAACTTTGCTCGTGGCGGCATTGACCAACTCCCATTGTGCCCACAACTTCGAATCGTCAGCTACACCTCTTTTCCCTGAAACACCTTGCAAACGAAGAACACGCGCCGAGCCTTTTAACTTGCCTCTAAAGTCATTTCGCAATCTAGCGGTAATGGTCGCTAGAGAATATGCCTGAGCCCTGAGCGCCTTGCCGTAATCGGCGATAGCATCGTGAACCATAATGGTCCTGGAACCGCGCATAAATACACCCGCAGGGGATTTCCATATCTCGTAGATACGCTCGCGTGGAATGCTGTTGCCAAGCGGTTCCTGATAATAGTTGTCCACATTTTGCGGTGGCATTTGGGCTAGATGGTATTCTTCTGCCACCCTTAAAAGGGTGAGCGCAAAGGGAATCGGTGTATTAACAATTCGTTGAATAATATCCTGAATGAATACAATTGCAGGACTTATTTCACCATCCTCTTTTTCAATCAGCTCATCCGGAGGAAATACCCAAGCTAGACTTTTCTGCTTGGCTGTAGGTAGAGCAAGAATTGCTCCCAAATGACGACTGAAGGCTTTGCAAAGCTCTTCATACTGGCGAACCTCCCAAAAGTAAATTTGCGTCTTGGGGTTGCCAAGATTCTGTGCGCCAAATTTGGCAACAGCCGAATCAACAACTCGGACAAATTCCTCAATGAAGTTCTGAACCACACCCCACTCAGATACCACCTCGTCTTTAGGGTTTACGAAACTTGTAAGGCTTAAGCGTTCCGGAGCACTCGCCGAACCGTATGGATACAGCAGGTTTGCTCTAAAGCCAATGCCAGTCAGATATCCTGAGGACGCATCAAAATTGACAGTAATGTCGATTTCTAAATTTATATCCCGGGCAAGTCCCGCAACGATTGCGTTGGCGTCGGTCGTTAGGCTATTGGTCAACAAAGCCTGGGCTTTACCTTCGATCGAATTTCGTTCGCGCTTTAAAAAGGTATGTTTACCAAGTATGGCGGGTGTGGTGCTAGGCACCTGAGCCAGTGCATTAACAGTGCTTACACCGTTGTTGGAAAGAATTTGTCGTGCGCCTTTGCTTAAGCCAGGAAGTCTACAAAGATGGTCCTGTGTTTCAGCAGCTCTGGAGCAATAGTTTTCTGGGTTATTTTGGAAGAAAATTTTATCTGTTGGATTAAGCCATTTCTCCACACCAAGCCAATCGCAAGCATTGCATTTACCAGAGACATGGTAGTCGACAGCTTTCCAACCACTGGTGTCGCCAATAGTAATTACCCGAATCAGATCTTCCCTGAAAAACTTCAGCACGCTAGGCATGTAAAGCAGGTAATTAACTGGCTCCCAGTCATACCGCAATGCATCGATTTTCTCCAATGGGGTTTTCATCGGCTTGGCAATCAATGCTTGGCTGAAATTGAATAATTCTGCGTTACTCCAAAGAAAGCACTGGTGCGAGACGTAATATTGATCGTCTAGATTGTTAACGCTCAAATAGTTAGATAGGAATATTGAGTACAGGCACACTTCTGCTGCATAGCTGGCATTGCCCTCCTGAACATTTTTTAGGTCGATAACAGATAACGCTATACGGCCGTCGCTACCATCAATATGCGATCGTCTTCCGTCGGGCAACACCTCCCAATCGGGTTCCGGATTTGCCCATGCATAGACAAGGTCGGGGCGCATTCCACTCAGGGGCGGAATCAAGGACTGCTCGGTATGACTGAGCCCAAGGTTGCCAAGAACGGTGTCGCGAAAGGTTTCAGGTTCTATAGCAGGCTGAATTATGAGCGTATTAGCAACGTGCGCCGATAGGGTTTTCAGCAAGTCGACATCGTTAAACGATGGCTCGAATACAACGTTGCCTGGCAGCTCTCTCACTAACATCTCATACTGCCCGCGCTCAAAATCATTGCCTGCTTTGGTAATGATCTGAACGCCTGGGCGGGACTTAAGCGGTACTGAAAGTCCGGCGGCCTCGATGTCCTCTTTTTTACCAGTATGCAAAGATAGATAGAGCTCACGGTCACATGCTGTTCTAAAGAACATCGACATAGTACTTTTGGAGATTCTTTTTTTGACAGTCATTCATATTTCCCTGTTAGTAATGTTCTTCGATGTAAGCATACGCCTTAGCGAACAGCTCTTTGTCTTTGCCCAACCCAAACTGGGCCAGTGTCACCAACAGTGCCTTCTGGATTTCGCGCGGGCCGCTGTTGGAGTTTTGCCAGCCTTCAAACCGGGTGGCTTTGACGATCTTATCGATCTGCTCTACCACATCGCCGATTAGCTTTGGCGTGGTTTCGGGGCGGGTTTCCAAGAAGAGTTTGGTTAAGGCCTGCTTGTTGTCTTCTTCGGTCACCACATGCTCGCCAGTTTCGCGCTCTGCTTGTACGGTGTCTTTAGCCGCATCTAACAGGCCTTTTAACCAGTCGATGGCTTTGATGACGCCAGACTCATAGTCTTGGCGCAGTTTTTCTAAGCGTTCACCTAACTCGACAAACTTAGGGTCGTTGCTGCTACGCAGGCGGCCCATCAAGTCAATTTCCAAGCGCTTCGCGCGCTGCTCTTGTTCTTTGTCGGTTAGGGTGAAAATTGCGTGCTCATCCATGATCAGCTCGTCGATATCGTCGCGGATGCGATTGATGTCGGTATGCTCGTGGATCATCTTGATGGTTTCAGGGCCAAGGGCAGCCCACACCAGAGCGCCGGTCTGACCTACAGGGCGCACCGACTCATAGATCTGTGCCAGCCATTTATAATCATTTCTAAACGGACTTAAGAATGGATCTGGATTGATAGCCGACCATAACTTGGATAGCACGCCGAAACTGGCAGCAAACTCATCACGCTTTTCATTGGTTGGCAGACACTCTTGCGCTGCCATTATCCCTTCGAAGCCTTCTAGCGTGCGGTCCACATTGGGGAAGAAGTCCAGGCATTTTTTCAGTTGGGCTGGCAGCAGCTCTTTAAAGGCTTCAATGCCTTCTACCACACCATCAATCTCTTCCGGGTTGTAGGCCAGCGCTGTGCGCAGGTTTTCAAATACGCCAAGGTAATCAATGATCAGGCCCATGTCTTTACGCACATCGTCTGTTTCATACAAACGGTTGGTACGGCACATGGCTTGCAGCAGCGTGTGATCGCGCAGCGGTTTGTCCAAGTACATGCAGTAGCAGATAGGCGCGTCAAATCCGGTGAGCAGCTTGGCGGTCACGATGATCAACTGTAACGGGTGCTTGGGGTCTTTGAAGCACTCGATTAAGTCTTTCTGCACTTGATCTTCGGCATCTATGTGCTGCCAACGCTCGAAATCCGCTTGCTGAATCGGCAATTCCAACTCGTCATGCCACTTGCGCCAGTCTTTATTGATCTTGTCTTTCTTGTCGCCTTCCAGTGCCTTCACGGGTGCCTGATCTACGTTCATCACCACTTCAACGGCATCAAACCCGAGCTTTTCACTTAGCAAGTAGTACATCTGCACGCAGGCATCGCGGTCGTACACCACCACCATGCCTTTCATCTTTTTCGGCTTAACGTGGCTGGTAAAATGTTCTGCAATATCATTGCTGACGGCGGCCATGCGCTTGGGCGCTTTGAGCATTACCGCTAATTTGCCCGCGCGTTTTGATAGTGCAGCTTTTTCTTCGTCGTCGAGATTATTGTCTTTGGCGAGCTGCTCAAATTCCTGGTTGATAGCATCACGGTCTACCCGCAGCTCCGCCAGGCGTGGTTCAAACTTCACTGGGTTGGTGGCACCATCGCGGATCGACTGCTTGTAGCTGTAGCGGTTCATGTAGCGGCCGGGGTCTTCTTCGGCGCCGAATAACTTAAAGGTATTGCGGTCGATACCGGAAATCGGTGTACCGGTTAAGCCATAAAAGTGCGCTTGTGGCAGGGCCCAGCGCATTTTCTCGCCCAAGCCACCTTCTTGGGTGCGATGAGCTTCGTCCACTAACACAATAATGTTGTCGCGGCTGTTAAGGCCGTTGGGGTTGCTATCGTCGATCTCGACATCTTTAAACTTAAAGATGGTGGTAATTAAAATGCCACGGCTGTCTTGCTCGATGTGTTCGCCAAGCTTTTTGCAGCTTTGTACTTTGATGAGGTTTTTAACGTCCGCACCGCCAAAGGTCTCGTTGATTTGGCTGTCCAGGTCGCGGCGGTCTACCACAATCAATACGGTGGGGTTTTTCAGGGCATTATCACTGCGCAGCATTTTGGCGGCGTAGAGCATCAATAACGATTTGCCCGAGCCCTGGAAATGCCAGATCAGGCCTTTTTTCGGGTAGCCTTTTCGCACACGCTCTACTATCCGCTTGGCCGCTTCAAACTGGGGGTAACGCGGCAGAATTTTAATGCGCTTGGGGGGCGTGTTCTTACCGGTTTTAACCGTTGAAAACAGCGCGAAAGATTCGAGTAACTGCAATAAGGTTTGCGGGTTTAACAAGCCCTCACAGCTATTAAGCACCGATGCCAAACCGGGCAGAATGTCATCACGCAGGTCGGTATTGTGCCAAGGGCCCCAGTCTTTTACCCGGGCGTTGATGGCACCGTAAGCAAAGGTTTTGCCTTCACTGGCAAAACACAACAGGTTAGGAACAAAGTAGGGTTCAACGTTCTTCCAGTAGTGCTTTTTACCGCCCATAAAATCGGCGGCGCCATCTTGCCAGGTAACACTGGGGCGGGTTGCGGTTTTTACTTCACCAACCACCAAGGGAATGCCATTCACATAGAGCACAATATCAAAATAGACTTCGGTGGCCGCAATATAGTGCACCTGTTGCGACACCACAAAGTGGTTGTTGTCGATATTGTCGAAATCAATCAGGTTGATGGTGATATGGTCGCCATTCTCACCAAAGGGCAAGGTCTTCTCAGCCATCAACCATTCATGAAAATTCTCATTGGCTTTTACCAGGCCAGTATGACGTGCTTCCAGCACCACGCCACGCAGCTTGTAAATTACTTCATCGGCGTAATCTGGCTGTTTGGCGATATCGGGGTTTAACGAACACAACGCGTCTTTAAGCCACTCGTCAACAAAGATATCCTGCGCTTGCTTGGGCAGGCTCTCACCGTGGCAGTAAGTCCACTTTACGCCGCTTAAACCCTTTAAGCGGTCAATAATTCCATTTTCTGTGACGGTTTGTTCGTTAAACATACAGCTAAACTCCTAAAAGCGCATATATCAATGCCTGCCTTAATTTAAAATAATGCTCTTTTTTATTTCGCAGGGTTATCATTGTTTCCTGAATATGCTCAAATTTCTGCATTAAAGAAGAGAGGTTAGATAACACTTCAGGATTAATAAAAATTTCGTCGAAAACTCTTGCCGAAACACGCTGCCTGCCAGATGTCCCTTCCATATGATGAAGAGCGTAATGAACTGGTCTAATGGATCTGGACACTTTAATTAGCGACAATAACCAGTCGAACA
>JAFIFR010000344.1 GCA_020831935.1 Alkalimonas sp. | reverse complement strand
TTACCTCGGCTTCATTGGGCTCCGGCAAAACCGCAGCGATGTACTGGCGGGCATTGTTCAGTAGCACACCGGTTGGGTTGCCCTGTTCATCACGTAGGATGCGGCCACCGGGTGGGTCCAGCGTGTCTTTGGTAATGCCGGCCAGCTCTAGCGCTTTGCTGTTGGCCCAACCGGCATGGCCATCAATCCGGCTCAGCCAGACCGGCCGGTCTGAAACGGCTTCATCCAGCAAGGCAGTGCTTGGGAACTCGTTGTTGTCCCATAGCACCTGATTCCAGCCGCGGCCCTGGATCCATTGCTGCTCCGGGTGACGGGCGGCAAATTCAGCTACCCGCTCCACGGCTTCTTGTTCGCTCTGGGTGCCGCGCAGTTCTACCTGCATCAGATTTTGGCCCAGCCCAAGTATATGGCCGTGGCCATCAATCAGGCCGGGCAGAATGGCTTTGCCACCGCCATCTTGCCAATGGGCATCCGGATAATCGGCTTGAATGGCATCGCCACGGGCCAGCACTTTGCCGCTATCGGTATCGATAATCAGTTGCTGAAATTTGACCAGCTGGCCATCGGTATCAAAGCCATAACCCTTGATATTGGTCCAGCCGAGTTGCTGGGCGAAAGCGGTGCTGCAAAACAGCAGCACCGTGCTGAGTACTAACATGGATCGCATACTTGGTTCCTGGAGTTATGTTGGTTGTCGTTTTTATTCTGTGAACGGCGAGTCTTTGCTCGCCGGATCTACTATAGCAGCTGTTATTTGCCGCTGTCAGGCTCTGCGATGGCTGGGGTGCTGGCAACGGCCAGACGGATCATGGCTTTAATTTGCCCGACAATAGCGGCCGTAGTGTCGGGTTCGAAAGCGGCGATGCGTGGGGTGTGGATATGGCCGACCGGTAGTGCTGGAGCATAGCGGTCGCGCAGCAAAATGCTGCGGTAGGAAATCTCATTCGACAGATAGCCGCCACCGCCGCCTTGCACCGCAGTTTGATCGGCCAGTTCAGCCAGGGACTGCGCTGCAAATTCGCCGCGTTCTAAGCTGGTGACGCTGCGATTGTCGTTGATGTTAAAGCGGCCTTCAGCCTGCATCATGGCGGCATAGGGCAGACTGTAGGCAACAAACTCCGGGCCGGCCAAAGGTGCGCCATCCAGCAGTGGCAGTACCGGGTTGTCGTCGTTGCCGCCGGTGAGCACATTCAGGTTATCCGGTGCCTCAGCGCTGCGCCGGCGGCCAGGAAAGTGCTCCAAATCAAAGTGCTCGCGGCCCATGCTGACCGTCAGCAGCATATCGATGCTTTGCTCCTGCAGCAGTGGGCGAAGCAACTGCTCAATCATGCCCTGATCAAAATCGGCAAAACGCACTGGGATCATGGCCGTTTGCACTTCGATTTGCCGGCCATCTTGCTGGAATACCCAGCCATCCAGCATCAGCGCCGTGACGCCGGACGGGTTGGATTGATTTAGATTGCGGTCCAGCAAGAAAGGATCAAAGCCGGTCAGCAAGATGCGGACATCGCTGTCTTTTGCAAAGCGAATACTGAGCTGGCCACGGCTGCTCAGCTCCAGGGCCTCCAGCAAGATTGGAAGCTGGCTGCACGACTGGCTGGCACACCATTGCCGCACACTTTGCGTCATCATCAGCCGGGCCCAGTACAGCGCTCTGTCATCGTAGTTGGGATTGGTTCTGGCCTGATA
>JAFIFR010000343.1 GCA_020831935.1 Alkalimonas sp. | reverse complement strand
CCAATTTTTCATTGGTCAGTTGCCGGTAGTCAAAGTAAGGGCAGACCAGCAGACGGTGCGCTTTATCGATGGCGAATTCGTGATCCAGCCAGCTGAGTTGGGCGGCTAAGCCCTGCTCAAGCAGTGCTCTGGCGTGGCTGCGACCGGCGATAATATGAATGCGCTGGCTGCTGGTGCTAAGCTCTGGTGGGCTAAACAACAGGGCAGTATCGCTCTGTTGCTGCAACAAATGCTGGTCGCGGTAGTGTTGCCAGCTGCTGGCTTGCTGCTTGAAAGTAAACTGGCTGGCACTCAGCCCGAACAACAGCTTGGCGTACACATTAAACAGTTTACGCCAGCCATTGCCACAAGCCTGATTGATGCTGTCGATTTCGCCGCGGTTAAGGGGCTGGACTGTCGTTAAGTGGGCGTATTCCTGCATCGGTGGCCGTTTAGCCACATAGACCCGAAGCGCGGCACTGCCATCACCCAGCCCGATAGCGCTTTTCATACCGGACGCTCCTGCAGCTCAAAATCGGAGACAAACTGCATAGCGGTGCCACTGACCGGATCAGTGAAATTCAGCTGTTTGGCCAACAACTGCAGCGGCTGGCTGAAATCCGGTGCCTGCTTGGGTAAAAGCTCGGGGTAATAGCGATCGTACAAAATCGGCGCACCCAGGCTAAGCATATGCAGCCGCAGCTGATGGGTCTTGCCGGTATGGGGCTGCAATTGAAAGAGCCCCCATTCAGCGCTGCGCTCCGTCAGCTCGATGGTTGAGCGGGCATTGGGCTCGCCTTCGGCAATGCGGTTAATAAAGCCGGGGTTGGCTTTTTCGATGCGGTTTTCGATAGACCAGCGCTGCGGCAAGGCCGTCTGTTGCAATTGTGGAGATAATCGAGCCACCGCCTGATACTGCTTCTGAATGCTGCCGGTGACAAACAACTGGTAATAGCTGGGGCGGCTTAGTGGGTTTAACGAAAACAGCACCAGGCCGGCGGTGTCGCGATCCAGCCGATGCACCGGCACCAGATCGGCCAGGCCAGTCTCGTGTTTGAGGCGGGCCAGCAGGCATTCATTGACGTAATCGCCACCCGGTGTCACTGGCAAAAAGTGCGGCTTGTCGGCAATCAGGATATGGTTATCCTGATACAGGATACGATGGGCAAAGGGGATCACCGGCTCGGCGGTGACTTCGCGGTAATAGCAGACCCGCCGGCTGGGTAAAAACGGCGTCTGCTCGCTGATAAGCTCACCCTGATGCCAGTGCACCTTGCCAGCAGCAATGCGCTCACGCCAAACGACGGGACCAATTTTTGGAAAGCGCTGACATAAAAACTCGAACACGGTACGGCAGCCGTTGCTCTGAGGGGGCAGGGTGATTTCAGAGGCTGTTTTCGCAATCGACACTGGGGCTTGATCCTTGCTGTAATGTGGCTAGTTTATCACAAAAAGAGCGGGGTTCTGTAAAGCGTTCACCAGCCTGTTGCCTTGCTGAAAATAATTGTTTTTCGCATTTAAGCTGGCGATAATCGGCTTTTGAACCTTGGAGTATCCGATGACCATTCAACGTCTTAACCCCAGCCAGCGTTGGTCTGATGCCACGGTATTTAATGGTATTGCTCATTTTGTGGAAGTGCCGGAAGATACCAGTGCTGATATGGCTGGCCAAGCCCGGCAGATTTTTCAGCAGGCCGAGCAAACCCTGGCCGCCCTTGGCAGCGATC
>JAFIFR010000056.1 GCA_020831935.1 Alkalimonas sp. | reverse complement strand
GGCGTGTCAAGAGCGTCCAGGGATGGATTCACAGCGTGTCCCGGAAAAATGTCCGTAACCCCGGGCGCTTACACCTTAGGCCTGATCCTGACTTAGCGTTTGGTCAGCTAGGGGAGCGCTAGCTTTTGGCAGAGCCGTAATAACGTCTCCAGCGCCAAACCACTGGCTTGCACTGGCCTGTAGGCCAAACCTATTCGACGTTCCAGCCCCGTCATAGCAATAGGACGAAGCAGCAGATCCTGGCGTTGTTGCAATTGCTCAAAATCCGGCACCAGGGCGCAAGCCACCCCAGCTGACACCAGGCCCAGGGCGTACTCAATGGTATGAATATCGGCGCGGATATCCGGCTGTATCCCTTGACGCACTAGTTCGGGATACAACTTCTGCCAGGCTTCGCAGGGGGTGCGTTTAATCAGTGCCAGGCCGGAAAAATCCTGCAGTTGAATGCGTTGCTGCAAAGCCAGCGGATGGCCGGCCGGCATTGCCAGTTGAAATTGATCGTGGTACATCGGTTGAAACTTCTCGCCAGTTTTAAGCTGCTCCGGGGCAATAATACGGGCATCGCAAGCGGCATCGGGCTCCACCAGTTGCAACTCCAGACCTGGCACTTGCTGGCTGAACTGACGCAGCAAGTCGCTCATTCGCTCCACCCCCAGCGCCCGGCTTAAGCCCAATCGAAAACGAATTTTATTGATCGGAGCGGTAAAAGAGCGCTGCAGCGCCTGAAACTGTCCCAGCAACCGGCAGGCATGGCCATAGAGACGCTCACCATCCTCGGTCGGGGTAACCCCTTTGGGTTGGCGCAAAAATAAAGTGACATTCAGTTGCTGCTCCAACTGACGAATGGCGGCCGAGAGCGATGGCTGGGCAACGAAGCATTGGCGCGAGGCCGCGCTGACACTGCCTTGCTCATAGACAGCAACAAAGTACTTCAAATGGCGTATATCCATAGGTAAAAACTATACTAGATACCAAAATAATATATTTTAACTTTACATCAAGGCTGGCTAATCTGGCTAGCAACTGAACTGTTTTTTTAAGGAAGCCCCAGCATGAGCAGAGCCCCTTTTGATTGGCAAGACCCTTTCCATTTATCCCAGATGCTAACCGAAGAAGAGCGGATGATCCGCGACAGTGCGTATCAGTACTGTCAGGAGCGCCTGATGCCTCGCATTTTAGAAGCCAATCGCCATGAGAACTTCGACCGCACCATTATGAATGAGCTGGGTGAGCTGGGTCTGTTGGGAGCTACCTTACCGGAAGAATATGGCTGCGCTGGTGTCAATCATGTCTGTTATGGCTTGATAGCTCGTGAAGTGGAGCGGGTGGACAGCGGCTATCGCAGCGCAATGAGTGTGCAATCCTCACTGGTGATGCATCCCATTCATGCTTATGGCACTGAAGCGCAGCGCAAAAAATATCTGCCCAAATTGGCTACTGGTGAGTGGGTCGGCTGTTTTGGCCTGACTGAACCCGATGCCGGCTCGGATCCGGCCAGCATGCGTACAACCGCTAAAAAAATTGCTGGCGGTTATCTGCTCAATGGCAGCAAGATGTGGATCACCAACTCGCCGATCGCCGATGTCTTTGTGGTCTGGGCCAAACTGGACGGTGACATCCGTGGTTTTGTGCTCGAAAAAGGGTTGAAAGGCCTGAGTGCACCGAAAATTGAAGGCAAGTTTTCGCTTCGTGCGTCCATTACCGGCGAAATCGTGCTCGATCAGGTCGAAGTTGGAGAAGACGCTTTGTTGCCCAATGTCAGCGGACTAAAAGGCCCCTTTGGCTGTCTGAACAAAGCACGTTATGGCATTGCCTGGGGGGCACTCGGTGCCGCGGAGTTCTGCTGGCATGCGGCCCGTCAGTACACCCTGGACCGAACACAGTTTAACCGGCCACTGGCAGCGACGCAGTTGGTGCAAAAGAAACTGGCCGATATGCAAACCGACATCAGCCTGGGTCTGCTCGGCTGTTTGCAGGCTGGCCGGCTGATGGATGACGGCAGCCTGGCACCGGAGACCATTTCACTGATTAAACGCAATTCCTGTGGCAAAGCGCTGGACATCGCCCGCCAAGCCAGGGATATGCACGGTGGCAATGGCATTGCCGATGAATACCATGTCATTCGTCATGTGATGAACCTGGAAGCGGTCAATACCTACGAGGGGACCCACGATGTGCATGCACTGATCCTGGGCCGTGCTCAAACCGGCCTGCAGGCCTTTGCTTAACAGCGCTGACGGCAACCCCGCCAAAGAGGATTTTCGATGGCCAGTTCACAGCATCCCTGGGTTCAGCAGTACCATGCCCGGATTCTACAGCAGCAATTGCCGCAAGCCGCCAGTGGTGGTACTGGTTTGCCAGCGACTTTGTTGTTTCAGTTGTTCGAAAGTCAGTTGCAAAGCCGGTTGCTGGATTTGCGCTCCCGGTTGATGCAAGCCAAAGGACAAAGCTTTTACACCATTGGCAGCAGCGGTCATGAAGCCAATGCCGCTGTAGCCGCAGCCTTAAGGCCCACGGATCCAGCTTTTTTGCATTATCGCAGCGGTGCTTTTTTCCTGCAGCGCAGCAAGCAGCTTGATGGCCAGACGCCGTTGTACGACATGCTATTGTCCTTTGCTGCCTCGTCGGACGATCCCATCTCCGGTGGCCGGCACAAGGTGCTGGGCAGCCTGGCGCTGAACATTCCGCCACAAACCAGCACCATCGCATCCCACCTGCCAAAAGCGGTTGGAGCGGCTTTTGCCATCGGCTTGTCCAAACGCATGCAGCATCAGGGCAGCTGGCCTGAAGACAGCATTGCCTGCTGCAGTTTTGGCGATGCGTCGCTGAATCATTCCACCGCGCAGGGAGCCTTGAATGCAGCTTGCTGGGCCGCCTTTCAACAGGTACCGGTACCGATGCTCTTTGTTTGCGAAGACAATGGTTTGGGGATTTCGACACCAACACCCACCGGTTGGGTGCAGCAAAGCCTGAGCAACCGGCCGGGCCTGCGTTATTTTCATGCCGATGGCCGCGATCTGGCTGGCAGCTATAAGGTGGCTTGTCAGGCCGCCGATTACGTGCGACGCAGCCGAAAGCCGGCGGTACTGCACTTAGCGACCGTGCGACTGTTTGGCCATGCCGGTTCGGATGCCGAAGTAGCCTACCGTAAAAAAGAGCGCATCGCCGATGAACTGGAGCTGGATCCACTGCTGTTCAGCACAGCCGCTGTGCTGGAGCAGGGCTGGATGAGTGCCAGCGAACTGGTGGCCTGGATTGAGGCGCTGGATGCGCGCATTGAGCGCATTGCCGAAGAAGCCAGCCGTCGGCCTAAACTGACGTCGTCGGCCGATGTGATGGCATCGATTGCGCCAAAGCGGCCGGCTTTACCACTGCCAGCCTTACCGGATGCCGCCAGCCGGGCGGAGCTCTTTGCTTTTGATAAACACAATCAAGGCAAAGCCCAGCACCTGGCTAAATTACTGAACTGGACACTGCACGATTTGATGGCGCAATACCCACAGTTGGTGCTTTGCGGCGAGGACATTGCCAAAAAAGGCGGGGTTTACAATGTCACTCAGCATCTGGTGCATGCCTTTGGCTACAACCGAGTGATCAATACCTTGCTGGATGAGCAAAGCATTCTGGGGCTGGCGATAGGCTTGGCGCAGCAGGGCTTTGTCGCCATGCCGGAAATTCAGTTTTTGGCCTATGTTCACAATGCCGAGGATCAGATCCGTGGTGAGGCCGCAACCTTGCCGTTTTTCTCCAACGGTCAGTACCACAATGGCATGGTAATCCGCATTGCTGGCCTTGCCTACCAAAAAGGCTTTGGTGGGCATTTTCACAACGACAATTCCTTTGCCGTGTTCCGCGACATACCAGGATTGATTCTGCTTTGCCCCTCCAACGGTGAGGATGCGGCTTTGTTGTTGCGTCAGGCAATGCAGCTGGCGCACGAGCAAAAGCGCTTGGTGGTATTTTTAGAGCCGATAGCCCTGTACATGACCCGGGATCTGCAAGAGCCCGGGGATGGGCTCTGGCTGTGCCACTACCCTGAGCCCACGACAACTTTGCCGGCCCTGGGTGAGCCTGCGGTTTACGGCAGCGGTGAAGAATTGTGTATTCTGAGTTATGGCAATGGCTATTACCTGTCGCGCCAGGCCGAGTTGGAGCTACGTGCTGAAGGCCTGTCGTTGCGTCTGTTGGATCTGCGCTGCCTGATCCCCTTGCAGCTGGATGCCATTCTTGCTGCTATTGGACCATGCACTCGGCTGTTGATTGTCGATGAGTGCCGGCGCCGTGGCTCGGTCAGCGAAGAGTTGGTGACCTTGCTGCACGAAGCCAGGCCTGGGCACTTCCAGATTGAACGCTTAACCGCGGATGACAGCTTTATACCACTTGGCGCTGCCGCCTATCAGGTGTTGCCTGCTAAGGCGCAGATCATCGAGCGGGTTCGTAGTCTGTTGCCGTCAGTGGCTAAGGAGCGTCGGGCATGAAAAAAACAGCCGTGGTGGTCTGCCCGGGGCGGGGCAGTTACAACAAAGCGGAGCTGGGCAGCATTGGCCGCTTGCACGCCAGCCAGCAGCCGTTGATTCAGCAGCTTGATGCAGTGCGGCATGAACTTGGCCTGGCCAGTATCAGCGAGCTGGATGGCGCGGCAAGTTACAGCAGCCGGCTGCATCAACAGGCTGAAAATGCGGCCGGTCTTATTTTTAGCGCTGGCTTGCTGGATTATCACAGCATCAATCAACAGGAATTTGACGTGGTGGCCATCACGGGCAACTCCATGGGGTGGTACACCGCTCTGGGGTGCGCCGGTGTCTGGCATCCGGCTGCCGCGATGCAGTACGTTAGTCAGATGGCCCGACTGACTGCCAGCGCAGCCGGCGGTCAGTGCATTTATCCGCTGGTCAACAGCGATTGGCAGCCGGATGCTGAAAAGATTGCCCTGGTTCATGCGCTACTGACTGACTATGCCGGGGAATTATTTGAATCCATCCGCTTTGGTGGCTATGCGGTGCTGGCCGGTACCGAAGAGGCCATCAAAGCGGCCCTTGGTCGCTTACCCAAGGTGGATGACCGCTTCCCGATGCAGTTGCCAGGGCATGCTGCTTTTCATTCACCTTTGATGGCTCAGGCGGCCAGCGATGCCATGGCCAGCATTGATGGCAGCAACTTTGCCAGGCCAAGGCTGCCATTGATCGACGGCTGTGGCCGAATTTGGCAGCCCTATGCGACGGAAGCTGAAGCATTAAAGCGCTACACACTGGAAAGGCAGGTGCAAGGCTGTTACGACTTCAGCCTGGCGATTGAAGTTGCGGTCAAAGAATTTGCCCCCGATGCCCTTATCTTGCTTGGTCCTGGTGCCAGCCTGGGCGGTGCCGTGGCCCAGAGCCTGATCCGGCTTAACTGGCAAGGGCTCGGCAGCAAAGCCGACTTTAACGCGCGTCAGCAACACAACCCGCTGGTGCTGTCGATGGGGTTGTCAGAGCAGCGCCAGCGGCTCACCTTGGACTGACGTCCTATCCTTGTCATGACCTGAAAAATCTGCAGGCGTTGGCTGCAGATTTTTTGTAATTTTATTACAGAATAAAGACCCATGCAGGATGGTTTTATTGATTGAAAAATAATCACTTAGCGAATATTCATGAATAAATATTTGTTATTCATGAATATTTCTTGCGGTGCAGGGGGCGTTGTCAAAGCCTGGTTTTTGAAAGCCGGTGGTGCTGGGTTACAAAATTTGCTATCATAGCCGCGGTTTTGAAAACGGAGGAGCTATGTTAAACCCATCCTGGAGCAGGATAGTGCTCAAAGTCGGCAGTGCTTTAATCGCACCCGATCCCCAGGCAGGTTGCAGTGAAAAATACTTAGGCCCCATTGCTGATTTTATCCGTCAGTGCCGCGAGCGTGGCATTGAAGTGATCCTGGTATCATCAGGCAGTGTTGCTGCAGGCCGTCATCATTTTAATTTCAATCATCATCGGGTGCCTATTGCGTTAAAGCGTGCGATGGCGGCGGTGGGCCAAAACCAGATGATGAACTTCTGGTCCAATTGTTTTAGCTTTCCTTGTGCTCAGGTGCTGCTGACCCATGGTGATCTCAGTGATCGGGTGCGGCATGTCAATGTACGCAATACCTTTCGGCGTTTGTTGGATCACCAAGTCTTGCCTATTGTGAATGAAAACGACACCATAGCAACCGAGGAAATTAAGGTTGGCGATAACGACAACCTGGCCGCCATGGTGGCCACCGTGGCTGACGCGGATGCGTTGATCATTTGTTCGGACATTACCGGGCTTTTTACCGCCGATCCCAATAAGGATCCATCAGCCCAGCTGATCCCGGAAGTACGGACCATTGATGAGCGCATTTATAGCCTGGCCGGTGGTGCCAGCTCGAGCGTCGGGACCGGTGGTATGCGGACCAAGGTGCAGGCGGCAGAAAAAGCCACCGCCCATGGTGTCGATACCCTGATTGTCGATGGGCACCAGCAGGATACTTTTCATCGGCTGCTGGATGGCTTTAATCCGGGTACCATTTTCCACGGCCATAAAGACCCGATGTCCGGCAAGAAGCATTGGGTGCGCCATACCTTGCGGGCCAAAGGCGAGATCTGGGTCGACGATGGTTGCATGAAAGCCCTGCGTCATCAGGGCGCCTCCTTGCTGTGCAGCGGCATTGTCCATGTGGAAGGCGAATTTGAGCCGGGTGACGCGGTGATTGTGCGTTGTGGTACAGGCAAAGTGTCCATTGCAAAAGGCGTCAGCCGTTACAGTGCCCGTGAGCTATTTAGCATCAAAGGTCAGCAGACGAGTGAAATCGCAGAGCAGCTGGGGGAAATCTTGCCAGGCAGCACCTACGAAGTGATTCACCGTGATGAAATGACATTATTGGAGAGATTATGAGTACCTTGAGTGCGGCGACACTTGCCGCTCAGGCTGCCAAGGCAGCCAAAGCCGTTGCGCATTTATCAACGGAACAAAAGAATTATGTTTTGCAAAGCATGGCCAATGCCATTCGCTCTGCAACACCCGCTATTTTATCGGCCAACAGTGCCGAGCTGGAACACGCGAAGGCCAACAACACTTCAGCCGCGATGCTGGACCGCCTCACCCTAACGCCCGAGCGGATTGAAAGCATGGCACAAGCCATCGAACAAATTATTCAGCTGCCGGATCCGGTTGGCAGCAAGCGCTTTATTGAAGAGCGCCCCAACGGCATCCGTATTGAAAAACGCCGTATTCCTTTGGGCGTGATTTGCATGATTTATGAAGCCCGGCCCAACGTCACCGCCGATGCCGGTGCTTTGTGCTTTAAATCGGGCAATGCCGTGATCCTGCGCTGTGGCCGTGAAGCCATTCAAACCAGCCTGGCCATCGCCCATGCAATGCATCAGGCGCTGGCAGAGCATCAGTTGCCGCAGGAAGTCGTGACCATAGTACCCGATCCGGATCGTCAGCTGATGCTGGACCTGATCCAGCAGGATCAGTTCATCGACCTGGTGATCCCGCGCGGTGGCGAAGGCCTGATCCGTTTTGTAACCGACAACAGCCGGGTACCAGTAATCCAGCACTTTAAAGGGGTGTGCCATCTGTATGTCGATCAAAGTGCCGATCTCAACATGGCATTGGAGCTGTTGCTAAACGGCAAAGTCCAACGCCCGGGTGTGTGCAACGCGCTGGAGTGCTTGCTGGTGAATCAGCATCAGGCTGCAGATTTCTTGCCCATGGTGGCAGAAGCCTTCCGTGCTCATCAGGTCAAAGTACACGCCTGTGAGCGCAGCATCAGCCACTTTGACGGTGCAGAGCCCATCGCCGCCGCTGATTTTGGTCAGGAATATCTGGCGCCGGAAATTGCCATTCGGGTGGTGGATGACCTGGATGCCGCCATGGCGCACATTGATCAGTTTGGCAGCTACCATACCGAAGTGATTTGCACCCAGGATCAGGCCAGTGCTGACACCTTTATTAATCAGGTGGACGCTGCTGTGGTGATGCACAATGCCTCATCGCGTTTTTCCGACGGTGGCGAGCTTGGCTTGGGCGCGGAAATTGGCATATCCACCAGCAAGTTGCATGCGTATGGCCCGATGGGCTTAGAAGCATTGACCACAGAGCGCTTTGTGGTTGCTGGTCAGGGCCAGACTCGCTAACAACCCTTTCCTCGGGAAGCCGCCTGCGGGCGGCTTTTTTGTCGCCCGGACAGGGCAAGTCCAGCTGCAGATAACGAAACTCGGGCAAGGGACTCGACTTGCTGTTTTTCGCTCGCTATAATGCCGCGTCCTATTCAACTACAAGTCTGTCGAGCTGCGGCTCAGGCGAGAATCAGACTCGATTTTTTCGGCGTGACTGCAAGCGCCTGAATTTGATTTTGAGGTAACAAGATGCAAGTTTCTGTAGAAACCACTCAGGGTTTAGAGCGCCGTTTAACCATTACTGTTCCGGCGGATGCTATCCAGTCGGAAGTTAAAAACCGTCTGCGTGATCTGGCCAAGCGCCAGCGCATCGATGGTTTCCGTCCAGGCAAAGCACCTGTCTCCATTATTCAAAAGCGTTACGGCCAGGCGGTATTGCAGGAAGTTGCGTCGGAGCAAATGCAGCGCAGCTTTTACGAAGCCATTGTTGAGCAAAAAATTACCCCAGCTGGCGCGCCAGCTTTTGCCCCTGAAGCGCTGGAAGCCGGCAAAGATCTGACCTTTGCTGCAACCTTCGAAGTTTACCCTGAGGTTGAAGTTCAGGCCCTGGATAAAATCGAAATCAGCAAGCCCGTGGTGGAAATCACCGATGCTGATCTGGATAAAATGCTGGACACTCTGCGTAAGCAGCACGCTAGCTGGGCCGAGAAAAAAGGCAAAGCAACCAAGAATGACCGTGTCATTATTGATTTTGTTGGCAGCGTCGATGGTGAAGCCTTTGAAGGTGGCAAAGCCACTGACTTCACACTGGAGCTGGGCCAGGGCCGAATGATTCCAGGCTTTGAAGATGGCTTGATTGGCAAAAAAGCCGGTGAAGAAACCACCCTGGACGTGACTTTCCCAGAGGATTACCACGCAGAAAACTTAAAAGGCAAAGCCGCTCAGTTTGCTGTAACGGTGAAAAAAGTTGAAAAGCAGGTACTGCCAGAACTGAACGACGAGTTCGCAGCCTTGTTTGGTCTGACGGAAGCCACCGTCGATGCCCTGAAAGCTGAAGTGCGCAAAAATATGGAGCGTGAGCTGAAGCAAACGGTTCGTGGCAAAGTCAAAGACCAAGTGATCAAAGGTTTGTTGGCCAACAACGAAGTCGAAGTACCGAAGTCGCTGATTGCCGGCGAAGTCGATGTACTGCGTAAGCAAGCCATGCAGCGTTTTGGCCAGAACCTGGATCCGAAGCAACTGCCTGAGCTGCCAGCTTCTTTGTTTGAAGAGCAAGCCAAAGACCGTGTTAAGGTCGGTTTGTTGCTGGGCGAAATCATCAAGACCAACGAGCTGAAAGTGGATGACAACCGTGTGCAGGAACTGATTGCCGATGTGGCTTCTGCTTATGAAGATCCGCAAGAAGTGGTGCAGTACTACAACAGCAACCAGGAGCTGCTGCAAAGCATGCGCAATGTCGCCCTGGAAGACCAGGCCATTGAGCTGGTGCTGAGCAAAGCTGCTGTAACCGAAGCTCCGGCCAAGTTTGATGAGATCATGAACCCACCGCAGGCTGCCAACTAAGCCTGTTTACCAACGAAGATTGACTTCTGTTGGTAACGCAGTTTTAATGGCTCGGACAGTTTTGTTCGGGCCATTTTATTTTCCGGCGCCTCGTCGCCTCGCATCAGGAAGCTATCTATGTCGTTTCAAAGCACTTCGCATCAGGATTTAGTCAACGCCTTAGTTCCCATCGTGATTGAGCAAACCGCCAAAGGTGAGCGTTCTTTTGATATCTACTCCCGCTTGCTGAAAGAGCGCGTTATTTTTCTGACCGGCCCGGTTGAAGACCATATGGCCAACCTGATTTGCGCGCAGTTGTTGTTTTTAGAATCCGAAAACCCGGAAAAAGACATCTACATCTACATCAATTCACCGGGTGGTGTGGTGACTGCGGGCATGTCGATTTACGACACCATGCAATTTATCAAACCGGATGTTGCAACCGTTTGTATGGGCCAGGCTGCCAGCATGGGGGCTTTTTTATTGTCTGGCGGCGCCAAGGGCAAGCGGTATTGCCTGCCGAATGCGCGGGTGATGATTCATCAGCCATTGGGCGGTTTTCAGGGGCAGGCTACCGATATTGAGATCCATGCCCGTGAGATCTTAAGTATAAAGGAACGGTTAAACCGTTTAATGGCCGAACATACCGGTCAAAAATACGAAAAAGTGTGTCAGGATACCGAGCGGGATAACTTCCTGACCGCCGAAGCGGCAAAGGAATACGGTCTGATCGATGCAATTTTGACGCAGCGAGAGGCGAAATAACGGCAATTTTTTGCTATGGTAGTAAGAGGTAAAGCGCGCAATCTACTATTGCGGGCGAAGTGGAAGAGGAAGTTACATGGCTGATAACCGCACTGACGGTGACAAAGGCGGTAAATTGTTGTACTGCTCCTTTTGTGGCAAGTCACAACATGAAGTGCGCAAGCTGATCGCTGGGCCACAGGTCTATATCTGTGACGAGTGCGTTGACTTATGCAACGACATTATCCGGGAAGAGATCAAAGATATCTCGCCGAAGCGTGAAGCCGACAAATTGCCGACACCGCATGAAATTCGCAGCCATTTGGACGACTATGTTATCGGCCAGGAGCATGCGAAAAAAGTATTGGCCGTTGCTGTGTACAATCACTACAAGCGGCTGCGCAATGCCGGCAGCAAACCGGATGTTGAGTTGGGCAAAAGCAATATCTTGTTGATTGGTCCAACCGGCAGCGGAAAAACCTTGTTGGCAGAAACCCTGGCGCGTTTGCTGGATGTGCCTTTTACCATGGCCGATGCCACCACCTTAACCGAAGCCGGTTATGTCGGTGAGGATGTGGAAAACATCATTCAGAAATTGCTGCAAAAATGCGATTACGATGTCGAGAAAGCCCAGCGTGGTATTGTCTACATTGATGAAATTGACAAAATTTCACGCAAATCCGATAACCCGTCCATTACCCGGGATGTATCGGGTGAAGGGGTGCAGCAAGCCTTGTTGAAATTGATCGAAGGCACCATTGCTTCCGTGCCACCTCAAGGGGGCCGCAAGCACCCGCAACAGGAGTTCCTGCAGGTCGATACCTCCAAGATCCTCTTTATTTGTGGCGGTGCTTTTGCAGGACTGGACAAAGTGATTGAGCAACGCTCGGCCAAAGGTGCCGGCATTGGTTTTGGCGCTGAAGTGAAAAGCAAAGAAAGCAGTCGCAGCATCACCGAGACCTTTAAAGAGGTTGAACCCGAGGATTTAGTCAAGTACGGTCTGATCCCCGAATTCATTGGTCGTCTGCCGGTGGTGGCGACACTCACCGAGTTGGACAAGGACGCTCTGGTGCAGATTTTAAGTCAGCCGAAAAACGCCCTGGTGAAGCAATTCGCTTCCTTATTCGATATGGAAGGGGTTGAGCTGGAGTTTCGTGACGATGCGTTGAATGCCATTGCGCAAAAAGCCATGGAGCGGAAAACCGGTGCTCGTGGCCTGCGTTCCATTGTTGAAGGCGTCTTGCTGGATACCATGTACGAACTGCCATCGATGGAAGATGTCAGCAAAGTGGTGATTGACGATACCGTAATCCGCGGCGAGTCCGATCCCATTCTGATTTACCAACGTAAAGATCCAGCAGTGGCTGAATCGCATTAAGTCTTCATCGGGCAGCAGTCCGCTGCCCGAATTTTTGCCAGCTTCAGCCTGGTTGATGCAGGAAATCGACTGCAAGCAATTGAAGTTCTGTCCCAGTGCCCTTATATAACTGACATACCCGATTGCGTCTGCAAGCAACTTACTCGAGAGTGAAGAATGACTGAACAACAGATTGAACGTCGTCATATGCCGGTGTTGGCCCTGCGTGATGTGGTGGTCTATCCGCATATGGTGATCCCCTTGTTTGTCGGTCGGGCGAAATCCATCAAGTGCCTGGATGCCGCCATGGACAACGACAAGCAAATTTTTCTGGTGGCACAAAAAGATGCCAGTCAGGACGATCCGAAAGCAGAAGATCTGTACGAAATTGGTACCGTTGCCACCATTTTGCAGCTGCTAAAACTACCGGATGGTACCGTCAAAGTCTTGGTAGAAGGTAGTCAGCGCGCTCGCCTGCTGGAGTTTACCGAGACCGAGCAAAGTTTTGCTGCTGATATTGAGATGATTGCCTCGGCCGAAGTAGACAGCCGTGAGCAAGAAGTTTTTCTGCGCTCAGCCATCAATCAGTTTGAAGGCTACATCAAGCTGAATAAAAAGATCCCGCCCGAGGTATTAACAGCCCTCAGTGGCATCGAAGACGCAGCCCGCCTGGCCGATACCATGGCAGCACACATGCCACTTAAAGTCGAAGACAAGCAAAAAGTGCTGGAAATCAGCGATGTGACCGAGCGTCTTGAGTACTTAATGGCGATGATGGAAAGCGAGATTGACATTCTGCAAGTGGAGCGTCGTATTCGCAGCCGCGTCAAAAAGCAAATGGAGAAAAGCCAGCGTGAGTACTATCTGAATGAGCAGATGAAGGCCATTCAGAAAGAGTTGGGTGAGCTCGAAGATGCGCCGGACGAATTCGAAACCCTGAGCAACAAGATTGAGCAGGCCAAAATGCCGGCTGAAGCAGCCGATAAAGCCAAGGCCGAGCTGCAAAAGTTGAAAATGATGTCGCCGATGTCAGCCGAAGCCACCGTGGTGCGCAGCTACATCGATTGGCTCAGCAATGTGCCCTGGAAAACCCGCAGCAAGGTGAAGAAAAACCTGGCAGGGGCTGAGCAAATCCTGAATGCCGATCATTATGGCTTGGAAAAAGTTAAAGAGCGCATCATCGAGTATTTGGCGGTGCAGCAGCGGGTCAATAAACTTAAAGGTCCTATTTTGTGCCTGGTGGGGCCTCCTGGGGTGGGTAAGACCTCACTGGGCCAGTCCATCGCCAAAGCCACCGGTCGTAAATACGTGCGAATGGCACTTGGTGGCGTGCGCGATGAAGCCGAAATTCGTGGCCATCGGCGTACTTACATTGGCTCGATGCCAGGCAAAATCATTCAGAAAATGGCCAAAGTCGGGGTTCGTAACCCACTGTTCCTGCTCGATGAGATCGACAAGATGGCATCGGATTTTCGCGGCGATCCGGCAGCAGCCTTACTGGAAGTGCTGGATCCGGAGCAAAACACCAGCTTCAGCGATCACTATCTGGAGGTTGATTACGATCTATCCGATGTGATGTTTGTCGCCACTTCGAACAGCCTGAATATCCCGGCCCCTTTATTGGACCGGATGGAAGTGATTCGCTTGTCAGGCTATACCGAAGATGAAAAGCTGAACATTGCTAAACAGCATTTGATCAGCAAGCAGATTGGCCGCAATGGCTTAAAGCCACACGAAATTGAGATTAAAGACGATGCCATCATCGGCATTATCCGTTATTACACCCGTGAAGCCGGGGTGCGGAGTCTGGAGCGGGAAATTTCCAAACTCTGCCGTAAGGCGGTCAAAGAAATTTTGCTAAACAAAGACACAAAAACGGTCGTCATTGAACAAGCCAACCTGGAAAGTTACCTGGGCGTGCAGCGCCACGACTACGGCAAGGCCGAAGACAACAACCGCATCGGTCAGGTAACTGGCCTTGCCTGGACCGAGGTTGGTGGCGACTTGCTGACCATCGAAGCTGCAGCTGTCGTTGGTAAAGGCAAGCTAACCTTTACCGGCTCGCTTGGCGATGTGATGAAAGAGTCCATTCAGGCGGCGATGACCGTGGTGCGCAGCCGCGCTGAGCTGCTGCGCATAAACGATGACTTTTACGAAACACGGGATATCCATGTGCATGTGCCGGAAGGCGCAACGCCGAAGGATGGGCCAAGTGCCGGTATTGGCATGGTAACGGCTCTGGTCTCCAGCTTAACCGGTAATCCGGTGCGGGCGGATGTTGCTATGACCGGCGAAATTACGCTGCGTGGTGAAGTCTTGCCGATAGGTGGTTTAAAAGAAAAGCTGTTGGCCGCTCATCGTGGAGGCATTAAGCGGGTAGTGATCCCGCACGATAACCTGCGCGATCTGAAAGAAATTCCGGAAAATGTCAAAGCCGACCTGGAAATTAAAGCCGTCAAATGGATTGATGAGGTACTGGAGCTGGCGTTGCAAGAGCCTGTCAGCCGTTTTCAGCCGGAGATCCTGCAAAAAAAAGCAGCAAAAAGTGCAAAAATAGAAAAAAATGCCCATTAAAGGCTTTTC
>JAFIFR010000296.1 GCA_020831935.1 Alkalimonas sp. | reverse complement strand
CCGATTATTGCATTGAGCAGCTGACTGCAGATAAACTCTGTCAAAGCATCGAGCAACTGTTCAGTACCCAATCCGAAACCGCCGCACAACTGGCTGCGCACAAAGACAGGCTGCTGCAACAAAACCAGCAGATGTGGCAACGGATTTATCAACAGCTACCGGTCGACTGACCGGCAGCTGTTGCACGCCACGCCAGTTCACGCGGATTAACCGCCAAAGCGTGAGCGACGCTCAGTACTATCAATCAGCTTCATGGGCCGATGTAAAGCCTGGCCACCATCACGCGCTATCGGGCTCCATGGGATCGAACCGGCTCCTCGCGATGGCCGCAATGACATCAAATCGAATGGTATATTCAAATAAAAGCCTTTGGTAAAGCTACCCTCACCATAGTCTTCGGCAGATACATTGGTGAGCGCAGCAAAAGCACCAATCACAATACCGCTGTCAAAACGTTTGGCAAAGTCAATGGTAACACCATGATCACCGGCGAGATAACGGCCAACATTGAAGGTTAAACGGCTGTCCGGCAAAAAGGATGGTTCCAGATAAACATTCAAATGGCCGGTCATCACTTTGTAGTCGAACAAATCAAAGTCATTTTCATAGGAGCGCTGTTGCACATAGTTCAGATCCAGGCCAATCGCCCAAAAACTATCGACCGGGCGATACAACACCTCACCACCGACGCCGGCAAACATCGACTCCAGATAGCCACCATAGCCAATCGCATACACATTGGGCGATAATTGCTGCCGGTAACTGCCAAATAAAGCTTCCATGGTAAAGCGGCTGCGGGTTACATACTCACGTACATAGGTTCGCACCCGCGGCAAAGGTGTATCCTGCGCGTCTACCGTAAAATTAAACTTATCAAAGTTCTCCAACAGCGTAAGCTTACCCACTGCATGCAAAGACCAGTTCGAATTCAATTGGTAAGCAACGGCTGGCATCACACCGCCCTGATACATGTAAAAAGCCTCCGGGCTGCCAAACATTTGCAACCAAAAAGCTTCCATGCCCCAGCCAAGACCTCTGGTTTGAGCGGCAAAATCCCAGTCTTGCTCCGACCGTAACCGGGCCGGTGCCCGTACATAGGTCGATGGGATATGGGCATAAAGACTCTCGTGTCGGGCTGCAGCTTTAAACTCGGATGCATCCACCACCGTCTCCAGCACGGCCAGCGAGTCGGACTGCTCAATAATACGATACGTACTGATATGCGCCGGTAACTCTGTTGCCAGCACCCTGGCGATACGCTCTATCGCCTCATCGTAGTCCCGGTATTTTAACTGCACCCCTACCAGAGTAATCTGGTCGCCGTCGACACTCATTCTGGTGGTAATAAAACCAGCTTCGCGCAACAAAGCAAACAACCGATGCTGCAGCAACTCACCTTCCGGTGGGCTATGCAGCATCAAATCGCGGGGCGGCACATCGATTTTGCCTTGCTGCAACTGGTGGAAATTCATCAGGTAACTGACACCAAAGCCAAGCGTATTCCCACGTTGGTAGTTCAGGTTCAGGTCAAAGTTATGCCAGCGATAGACAGCTGCCACATTCCAACGGCTATCTTGCTGCAGCTCGCCGGCGCGGTCCCGACTGTAATCATTGCCTTCGTACTCCAGCTTAAAACGCAGTGGCTGCCATGGGGTTTGGTACTCAATGCCACCATACAACGAAGCCGGCCCTTTAAAAAAGCGCTGATAATCGATTTTACCCCCCAAACCGGAAAAGCCGCCAGGTCGCTGGCAGAACGAGTCCCGCAGATCACAAAATGGATTGCGGCTATTACCGGCCCTGCCTAAATAGCCCCAGCCCATCCCCAGATGCAGATCGAAAGGACCCACACGCTTGCTGGCAGCTACAAACTCGCTTTCAAAAAAACCAGTGCCAGCAAAATCACGGAAACCAACACTGAGTTCCGGCCACCAGTAGTCCTCTTGCAGCAAGCGGAACTTAACATCGATGCCCTTATCTTTGAGCGTTTGATCGCCGCTAAAGCCCGGGAACGGACTGTACAAGCGGGTACGTACATCGGTATAACGAACGGTCGATTCCATCCAGGGAAACAACTGCAAGCTGGCGGCCCAAAAGCGGTACTCTTCGTTATCAGCGTAACTAAGCCGAAAACTCCCTTCCGGCTTCATCCGTGCGGTAGGTGTTTGAATTAGCCCCACCCCACCATGAGTGGCCTCGGAAAGGAAAAACTCGTTGGGCTGAAATGGCCCTTCTGCAGCGAAGACTGAAGAAGTCGGCACCAGTATCAGCAAAGTACAAAATAAAGATCTCATTCAATAACTACCCTGTGAACAGCCAGCTCCACCAATGTCTGATTCAAATGCCGGAAACGCCTTGGTAAGGCACGCTCTGCGAATGGCACCAGCAGTTGCGCACCGGGCTTTGGTTCAAATGCTTCGCGATTCCAATACGCCACACCCACAGTATGCATACTGCCATCCGGCTGGATCACCAGCAGCCGGCTTCTATCGGCAAGCGCCAGGCGGTAAGAGGAAACCAGATAATCCTGCACAGTACCGGCCCGGCGGTGCAGTAAAGGGGCGGTTTCCCGGTAAAGCCCAACAGGAAACACAAAACGAGGCCTGCTACTCAGTTGCAACTGATAAATACCGTCGTCAAGCATTGGGTTGTACTGAATTTTGGTGCGAGCCCGATCGATGTCAATGACTAACTCAATTCGCTCCGCCAACTGCCACTGCCTGACTTGCAGCAGCAATAAATGAATGGCATTCGCTTTGCTCTGTTGCTCCCGCGCCAGATAATAAGCACGAAGCTCCGCCAAATCGGCAAGAAATTGCTGATGGCGCTGCTGCAGGTCGCTGCTGTCACGGTAAAGTGTAGCCGCCGGCCAATAGGTGGTGTGATCATGTTCGGTATAACGCAGCACATCCAGCAAACGAGGGTTGGTTTCAAAATGCAGCGTCTTTTGCGGCAGCCGTACCTCAACCTTGCTGTTGCTCTGAGCTTGCACAGCACCACAAATCAGCAAAATGAACAGACAAAAAAGCTGCATCCCCTGTGTAAGCATCCTGGCCATTACAGCGTTTCCTCTGTTGTGATGTACCGTACCAGCGGACTAAGATGCGTTAATTCCAGAATAGTTCCACCGGGAAACAGCTGTTGCCGGCTTTTGAGCAGCAAGCCACTGGCAGCATCAAACCAAAAGGTGTTTGTAAAGGAAGTATTCTGCTTATCGAAAGCTACATGCTCGGTAAATACCCGAACCTGGCGCTGACGTTGCAGTACCTCAAGCAGTTCTGGCTCTTGTTCGGTAAAATACGACTGCACAGCATAGCCACTGCCACTGCGCCAATCGGTAAGGCGTAACCAGGGGGCTGCAGACACCAGTTGGTCGGGGCCCAGGCGCAGCGGATCCTGTGCGGTATTGGTGGTATAAAGCAGCTCTGCCGGGAAGTCCTGGGTACGAACCACCCGGCCCTGCTCCACAATCAACAACGCAGAATCGGCAGAAACCCATTTATGCTGGCCATGTTCCAGAAAGGCCAGCACCATACTGATCCTGGCCTGATCGTTAATGCGTAGATACAAGATGTCGTAGGGAGAGTCTTTAACCTGCTCAAAAGACAACTCAACATCCTTAGGGACATTGAAAGCTGTTTTTATATCGGAATACAAAATGCCAGGAGTACCACTGCAAGCAGCCAACCAAAACAATAAATAAAGCGAAGCAAGGCACCGGAAAAAAAACATAAACACCATCGCAGTAAAGAAGAAATCAGAAAAAAACCGCCATTAGGCGGTTTTTATGCAGCAACAAATTAACTTAGTTAGTGCTGGTCACAGTAACAGTACTGGTTGCTGTAGCTGTAGCTGTAGCTGTAGCTGTAGCTGTAGCTGTAACTGTACCGGTACCTGGGTCCGGCACACACTCACCATCCACTTCGATTTCGCCCCGGCCACACTCCAGTGGTGGGTCGATGATATCAATGGTAGTACCACGGCTGTTAGAAATCACCGCAGCTGCAACCGCAACACCGACAACACCCGCAGCAATAGTAGTGGCTTTAACCTCACCAAAAGCACCAGACGAAGAACCGCCCGCCTGGTCCTGAGCTACTGCAGAGCCCATGGTCAATGCCAAAACCGCAGCGGCCGTGCTTACAAAAACTTTCTTCATGTTAGATCCCTCAATCATTGGATTTCATTGGCAGAGATTATCCTATTCACTGGCTAAACTCAAGTGTTAATTTATCGCTAAAGTGGATAAAAATATAGAATTTATACCCTGCGTTATGCCGATTGTGAATGCATAGCAGCCACCAGATGCACAGCAGCTGAATCGGTTTCATTCACCGGCTCGCTGTACACCAGATCACAGCAGGCATCTTTGTAGTTAAACTCGGTTGGCGCTCTTTTCATCAAGTTCACAATCTCGTGCACGGCAAAGTCGTTGCAATAACGTTCCAGCTCCTGCAGCAAAGCTTCAATGGCTGGCCAGGTCATGCAGACCTCCAGCGCCGACATAATGCGCGGATGATCGGTATTGCGGACATTGTCACCAATCAGCAATTCTTCGTACAGTTTCTCGCCGGGACGCAAGCCAGTGTAACGAATTTCTATATCACCATGAGGGTGGGAAACATCTTTTATTTCCAACCCCATCAAGTGGATCATACGCTTTGCAAGCTCAGAAATACGCACCGGCTCCCCCATATCCAGCACAAAAACATCGCCGCCATTGCCCATGGCGCCGGCTTGGATCACCAGCTGCGCTGCTTCTGGAATGGTCATAAAATAACGGATAATGTCTTTGTGGGTGACAGTAACGGGGCCACCTTTACGGATTTGCTCGCGAAACAGCGGCACGACCGAGCCCGACGAGCCTAATACATTGCCAAAGCGTACCATGCAAAAGCGGGTGTTTTTTTGCCGGGTCGATAACGCCTGCAATACCAACTCAGCCAAACGCTTGGACGCCCCCATCACATTGGTGGGGCGCACGGCTTTGTCGGTAGAAATCAAAACAAAATTTTCTACCCCGGCGGCAATGGCCGCTTCTGCCGTGTGCCAGGTACCAAACACATTGTTGCGCACCCCTTCAACAATATTAAACTCAACCAAAGGCACATGCTTGTAGGCGGCAGCATGGTAGACAGTTTGCACGCCAAAACAGCGCATCACGCTTGCTACCCGGTCGCGCTGTTGCACCGAACCGATAATGGCTTTTAGCTCGACATCGTAGTCATTTTTCTGCTTTAAGCTGGCCAGTTCCTGCTCGATGCTGTACAAACCAAACTCCGACAGTTCAAACAGGATCAGTGCCTTTGGCTCGTACTGGATAATCTGGCGGCACAGCTCGGAGCCGATAGAGCCACCGGCCCCGGTGACCATCACCACCTTGCCCCGGATATGCGCATGCATCAATTTGAGCTTGGGTTCGACCGGATCACGGCCCAGCAAGTCCTCTACCCGCACATCCTGCAACTCATCAATGCGCATGCTGCCATCAACCAACTCATTGACCGCTGGAATGGACTGCACCGGAATAGGCAACGACTCCAGCTGATCCAACACTTCACGCCGACGTGAGCGCCCAACCGACGGAATCGCCAGCAGCACCCGGTTGACACTGTAAGCCTTAATCAAACTGGCAATATTGGCCGGGTTTCCGACCGGAATACCAATGATGGTAGAACGTTGCAAGGTCGAGTCGTCATCGACAAAAAGCACCGGATGGAACTGCTCGCCATTGATCAGCGACATGGCCAACTGACGGCCAGCCGAGCCAGCGCCATAAATCAGCACCCGTTCTTTGCGGGCATTGTTGCGTTGGTCCAGAAACATCCGCACCAACAAACGGCTACCGCCAGAGCTTAACAATGCCAACAAGGCGTAAACAAAAATCAGGTTGCCTTTGTCTTCCACCTGCAGCATGGCAAAAAGCACACTGATAATCAGAGCGTTACCAACAATGCCTGCCAACACAGCGCCAAGAGCATGCTGGCCGATGTAGCGGATAACAGCACGGTACAAGCCCAGTTTTGTAAAAATAAACAAGGTAATCGGCAGGGAAATACTGAATGCCAGTGCAATGTCGGAAATTTGCGTCTGAGTGCCATTTTGCGTCAAAAAAAAGGCGCCGGTAAAAGAACCCAGTAAAAACACCGTATCGGCACAGACAGAAAACACCCGTTTCACCGAGCGCGGCAGGCTTAAAATCCAGCTTAACAAAATAGACATCCTCGAAAAATAAACCTGGACAGTATATGCGTAAAGTGCGTTTTACGCCAATTTAGCCAGAAACCGGCTGCCCTGGCGTCGCCCAGCATTATCTGGTGATTAAACCCCGCAAGAGCTCGGTAAAGTCCTTGCCCAGCTTAGGGTCGCGCATACCAAACTCGACAAAGGCTTTCATATAGCCCAGCTTATTGCCACAATCATGGCTGCGCCCTTTAATATGATAGGCATGCACCGACTGCTCTTTCATCAGCAAGGCAATGGCATCGGTCAGCTGCACTTCATCACCAGCGCCAAGCGGAGTAAACTCCAGCGCGTCCCAAATCGCCGGGGTGAACACATAACGCCCTACTACCGCCAAATTGGATGGCGCTTCATCCTGCGCAGGTTTTTCCACAATGGCGGTCATTTTCACCGACTCAGCTGGCTGCAGTTGGTGGCCTTCGACATCCGCCACCCCATAGCTGCTTACTGTCTCCATCGGCACTGGCTCTACCATCACCTGGCTGATGCCGGTTTCTGCAAACAGCTCAGCCATTTGTGCCAGATTATCGCGCTTTAAATCGCTGTCGTAGCCATCAATCAGTACATCCGGCAAGACCACGGCAAAAGGCGCATCGCCGACCAAAGGCCGGGCACAGAGCACGGCATGGCCTAAGCCCTTGGCTTCGCCCTGACGCACATGCATAATGGTCACATCTTTCGGACAAATCGCCTGCACTTCATCCAACAGCTGACGTTTCACCCGCTTTTCCAACATGGATTCGAGCTCAAAGCTTTTGTCAAAGTGGTTTTCAATCGAGTTTTTGGAGGAATGCGTTACCAGCACAATCTCTTTGATACCAGCAGCAATGCACTCCTGCACCACATATTGGATCAGGGGTTTATCCACCACCGGCAGCATTTCTTTTGGAATGGCCTTGGTTGCCGGTAGCATCCGGGTACCAAGCCCTGCCACAGGAATCACCGCTTTACGAACCGTATTATTTTTCATAGATCCCTCTCTTAATAGTGTTGAGTTTTAAGTGTTAAGTGTTGAGTGAAATACCACACGCATCACTGTCCATTCATCATTCAACATTCAACATTCAACACTGATAATAGCTTCGGTACCAATCGACAAACCGCTGGACCCCAAGTTCAATAGGCGTTGCCGGTTTAAACCCAACCGCCTGTTGCAAATCATCGATATCGGCAAAGGTGGCCGGCACATCGCCGTCCTGCATGGGAAGAAACTCTTTCACAGCCTCTACCCCCATCGCTTGTTCAATGGCCTGGATAAAGGTCATCAGTTTGACCGGTTGGTTATTGCCAATATTAAATACTTTGTATGGCGCACTGCTGGAAGAGGCATCCGTTCCAGGCCAATCCTTATTCGCAACTGGCGGCTTATCCTGAATGCGCAGGATCCCCTCTACAATATCGTCTATGTAGGTAAAATCGCGCTGCATTTGCCCATGATTAAACACTTTGATCGGCTTGCCTTCAGCGATGGCTTTGGTGAACAAGAACATGGCCATATCCGGCCGGCCCCAGGGTCCATAGACAGTAAAAAAACGTAAGCCAGTGGTCGGAATGCCATAGAGGTGACTGTAGGTATGGGCCATTAACTCATTGGATTTTTTAGTCGCCGCATACAGCGACACCGGGTGGTCCACCCGGTCCTGAGTACTAAAAGGCATCTTGCTGTTCATGCCATACACCGAACTGGAGGAAGCATACACCAAATGCTCTACCTGGTGGTGCCGGCAGCCCTCTAAAATGGTTAGGGTACCGATCAAGTTACTATCTGCATAAGCCATCGGGTTTTCCAGGGAATAACGCACCCCTGCCTGAGCACCTAAGTGAATCACCCGATTAAACTTTTCACGGGCGAACAAAGCTGCAACCCCATCACGATCGGCCAGGTCCAGCTTTTCGAAATGAAAATCCGCAGCAGTTTCAAGCTGAGCCAAACGATCCAGCTTTAATTGCACATCGTAATAATCATTCAGATTATCCAACCCCACCACCTGGTGACCGTTAGCCAATAAACGCTGACATACATAAAACCCAATAAAACCGGCACCACCAGTCACTAAAAATTTCATTTCACAATTCCTGCCGACTCAACACTCAACACTCAACACTCAACACTCAACACTCAACATTCAACATTCAACATTCAACATTCAACATTCAACATTATACTAGTCATTGCCAAATAGATCGCGAGTGTAGACTTTCTCTTCCACATCAGCCAAAGCTTCACTGCGTCTGTTGGCGACAATCACATCCGCCACCTGCTTAAATTCAGCCAAATCACGAATCACCCGGGAGTGGTAGAACTCGCTTTGCTTTAACTCCGGCTCGTACACTACCACTTCAATCCCTTTGGCTTTAATTCGCTTCATAATGCCTTGAATCGCAGAGGCACGAAAATTATCAGAGCCGGCTTTCATCACCAAGCGGTACACACCAACGATCCTGGGAGCACGCTTGATAATTGAGTCGGCAATATAGTCTTTGCGGGTTCGGTTGGCATCGACAATGGCCTGAATCATATTGTTTGGTACATCGCTGTAATTGGCCAACAATTGTTTGGTATCTTTGGGCAGGCAATAACCACCATAACCAAAACTTGGGTTGTTGTAATGGTTGCCAATGCGCGGATCTAGCCCGACACCTTCGATAATCTGGCGGGCATTCAGGCCATGGCTCTCGGCATAGCTATCCAGCTCATTAAAGTAAGCCACCCGCATCGCCAGATAGGTATTGGAAAAAAGCTTAATCGCCTCGGCTTCCGTGCTGTCGGTAAAGAGCACCGGTACATCCTGTTTCACCGCCCCCTGCTGCAGCAGGGCGGCAAACTGCTCGGCCCGGGCCGAGCGTTCACCGACGATGATACGCGAAGGGTAAAGGTTATCGTGAAGTGCCTTGCCTTCGCGCAAAAATTCGGGTGAAAAAAGCAAATTGTTGGTCTGAAAGCGCTCACAGGCTGCACTGGTGTAACCGACCGGCACGGTGGACTTAATCACCATCACCGCATTGGGATTAATCGCCAAGACATCTTTGATCACCGCCTCGACACTTTGGGTATTAAAGTAGTTGGTTTGCGGGTCGTAATCGGTAGGGGTCGCAATAATCACAAAATCGGCCTTGGCATAGGCCTGCTGTTTATCCAGCGTTGCCTGAAACTGCAAGTCATCACGTGCCAAGAATGCACTGATGTCCTTATCTTCTATCGGTGAGGTTTTAGCATTTAGCAAGGCCACTTTTTCTGCCACGATATCAACGGCAGTCACCTTGTTGTGCTGCGCCAGTAGCATGGCATTGGACAGCCCGACATAACCGGTGCCCGCTACCGCAATATGTAAACCCAACATAGTCATCCTTTGAATAACTTAATTCATTGACAGTGTTATTTAGCGCGGGATGATAGCATGGATACCCCGCGCTGAAAATGCTTGCTGCAAGGCTTGCTTGGCAGGGTTATCGCCATGCACAATGCGCACTTGTGTTGGCCTGCGCCGCATTCTGGTAACAAAATTCAACAAATCTTGCTGGCCGGCATGGGCCGAGTAGCCACTCAGCGATAATATCTCTGCCCGTACCTCAATACGCTCCCCATCCATTATCACTGCAGCATCGTCCTGTTTGCTAAGGCGCTGCAAACGTGCTCCTAAAGTGCCACGCGCCTGATAGCCAACAAAAACCACCTGGTGCACAGGATCCGGTAGCATCTGTTTCAAGTAATTCACCACCCGACCGCCCTGGCACATACCACTGGCCGCAATCACGATGGCGGGCATTTTGGTTTCAGCCAGGCGCTGTACCAACAGCCTGTGCTCCGCTACCGTATCTACCGTGATCAGTTGCTCAAAACTTAGCGGGTGCCTGCCTTGGTGCAGCCGGGCTTTGGCTTCCTGGTCCCAATAGTCTTTGAGCTGGCGATAGGCTGCGGTAAAGCGCGCGGCCAGCGGCGAGTCCACAATCACTTTTAGTTCATCCCAGCGCAAATGCTGATGAATGGGCTGGCCTTTGAGCCGATGAATTAAGCCCTCTAACTCATACAACAGCTCTTGTGTGCGGCCGATACTAAAAGCCGGAAAGATCACGGTGCCATTATCCTGCAACGCATGCAGCAGGACACTTTGCAGCCGTTGGCTGCGCTCTTTGCGGTTTTCATGGTTTTTATCGCCATAGGTGCTTTCAATCACCACCACATCAGCACCTGCAGGCGGCTTTGGTGCTGGTAGCAAGGGGGTATAGGGTGCCCCCAAATCGCCGGAAAACACCGTTGTAAACCAGCGCTTAACTGGCGGCGTGCGATGGCGGATTTCGACATAAGCCGAGCCCAGAATATGGCCAGCCACTTGAAAACGTAGCTGGGCCTGCCCCCCAGCGACTGCAGGTAAATCAAGCCACGCCTTGTAATCAACAGGTACTAATTGTTGCTGTAACAGCTGCAAAAAGGTGCGAATTAATTCCGGTTCACGGGTTACGCCGACTTTTAGGGCATCCTCCAGTACCAGCGGCAGTAAAACGGCAGACGCTTTGGTGCAGTAGATAGGGCCACGAAAACCTGCAGCAAGCAGATAGGGAATACGACCAACATGGTCGATATGGACGTGGGTCACAATCAACGCCTTGACTGTAGCTAACGGAAAATCAATAGCAGGGCTGCTCGCTGAAGCACCACAACTGCTGCGCTCTGGCACCTCTATTGGTGCAAACGTCAATGAAGCCCAGTCTGGTCAGTCGAAAGCGGATTTTATCGCCAAAATGAGTATAGCCAGTAAAGAAGCGAGAGAAACGAAATACTGGCTGGAACTTCTTTGTGAAGCCGGCTATCTGGATAACTCAAAACCGCATGTTGTAAGTTTGCTTATGCAAAGCGAAACGCTAATCAAAATTCTCACAAAAATAGTTAAAAGCAGCCAAGCCAGCTCCTAACCCACAATTCAACATTCACAATTCAACATTCAAAATTCAACATTCAAAAAAGCCTAGCACCTTACCTGACTCAACCAGCATCCAATGCCTCATCCCAGCCAAAAAAAGCATCATTTATAGATCAAAAATTAAACGCCAGCAACCGAAAATTCACCAACAAAAACTAAAAACCCTACCCAGATGTTTTAGGTAAACAATCACAACCAAAGTAGTGACAGAAGTCCAACTGTAGTTGCTGAAATCGTTTTTGACTTAACTCACCATAAGATTTGATAACGACCTGCTTTGAAATCACAAAAGTTTTTCTAACCATAACTTTAGAGCTCTTTGGCAAAGTCCCTACCAAAAAGTCGGCTTGCTCAATCAAAGATTCATCTTCATGCAGTACACCAATTTTGCTACTGACGGGAATACCAATAAAGTCATCAAACGGCAAGTTGTCCTTAAAGACGACGACAGGCCTTAACTTGCTTTCTTGCAAGTCAGAGAAATAAAACTTACAAAGTACCAGTTCTCCTTGCCTCAATTCCATACCTCATCCTCTTGAGCATCCCTCCACTCTTCAACCGTGCCAGCAGAGTGATTTGAAATAGCCTGAAGCTCCACATCAACAGGGTTCTCTTGAATAAGAATAACAACCTTTGCATGCTTGTTTTGCAATCTCCGGTATTCTTCCGGAATGCGGATAATGCCACCCTGAATATCTGTTTCAAACTCAACTGCGTACATTTTGATCACCTCTGAATGTCAATCCCTTTCCAACATTCTATACGCAAAGCTTAAGCAAGTCGAAGTAGCCGCTTGCTTTGCAATCTAGTAACGAGTCCGAAGGCAATTAGTTACAGCCTGCTTGGTCAACTAGTTTTGAGTTGGCTTGGCTGGTTTTTACTATGTTTGTTAGAAGTTTGATGAGCTCTGGACAACCCTGGCAAGGTCAAACTCAATATCAGCGGCAGCGGGATACACCAAAAGATCAGTAATACGTTCGACTTTAGCGGTTAGTTTGTGATAGTCCTCGGCAGATAAAAGTACCGCCTCCAACTCACCCCGGTTGGTAATATGCACAGGCCCCGCCTTTGCGGCACGCTTTGCAGCCGCAGCATCATGATTAAACTCACGACTGGTTACTGTAGTCACCGGCATACATGTACCCCCAAAAGAGATATTGTAGATACACTATAGATCAACAAGGCAGAGCTGCAAAAAAAGAAAAGAATTCCCACTAACACCCAAAACTCAACACTCAACACTCACAAACCCCAGCTATCATCTCCGCCATCTCGCGGCATAGTCTGGCATCGGCTGCCTCCACCATGACCCGGATGAGAGGCTCAGTACCGGATTTGCGCAGTAATACGCGGCCGGTAGTGCCTAATTGTTGCTCGGCGTTAAGCACTGCCTGTTTTACAGGCTCGGAGGCTAAAATGGTGGCAGCGTCACCTTCAACCCGCACATTAATTAATACCTGGGGTAGCTTTTGCATACCCTGCTTAAACTCTGCCAGCGATTTGCCGCTTTGCAGCATGGCTGCCATTACCTGCAAGGATGCAACAATAGCATCACCAGTACTCACTTTATCCAACAGCAAAATATGACCAGAGTTTTCACCACCAATCTGCCAGTTGTGCGCTTTTAACTGCTCCAGCACATAGCGATCACCAACCTTGGCGCGAACAAAAGGAATATCCAAAGCCTTTAACGCCAGCTCCAAACCAAGATTCGCCATTTGCGTGCCTACCACGCCGCCCTGCAAAACCCCTTGGCGCTTAGCAGTGCTTGCCAGCATAAACAAAATTTCATCACCATCGACCACGACGCCCTGATGATCAACCAGCATAATACGATCGGCATCACCATCCAGCGCAATACCAAGATCCGCCTGATGTTGCACCACAGCAGTAGCTAAACTATCTAAGTGAGTGGCACCGCAGTTGGCATTGATGTTGATACCATTGGGGGTATCGTGAATGGCGATAACCTCGCCCCCCAATTCGCGGTATACCGCAGGTGCTACTTTGTAAGCTGCACCATTAGCACAATCAACCACCAGCTTTAAACCTGCCAGGCTAAGGCTATTCGGGAAGCTGCCTTTACAAAATTCAATGTAACGGCCAGAGGCATCGTCAACACGGCGGGCCTTACCCAACTTGTCACTGCTCACATAATCGATGCCATGGTGCAGCGCATGCTCCAATAAGATTTCAATCTCCGCTTCCTGTTGATCAGTCAGCTTAGTACCACTGTTGGAGAAAAACTTAATCCCATTGTCGTAATAAGGATTATGTGAGGCACTAATAACTACCCCGGCGTCGGCGCGAAAGGTGGAGGTTAAGTAAGCAACGGCCGGTGTAGGCAAAGGACCGGCTAATGCTATATTGACTCCTGCGGCGGATAAACCAGCTTCTAAAGCCGACTCGAGCATATAACCACTGGCACGGGTATCTTTACCAATTAGTACTTCTTTAGTACCAGCAGCGCCCAGCACCTTACCGGCAGCCCACCCCAGTTTCATGGCAAAATCGGCGGTCATAGGAAAAGTACCGACTTTGCCACGGACACCATCGGTACCGAAATATTGGCGTTTCATCCTTGATTACCTCTTAATTCTGTCGCCACTGCCCTTACCAGCAACGGTCATAACGATATACTTAAAATAGTTCGCTAAAGTGAGATTTTGCAGCATTTTGGCATCGGTTTCGGCCAATAGCTCAGGGGTAGACATATCAATTTCATTGACCTGCGCCAGGCCAGTAATACCGGGACGTGCTTGTAACACGCCGCGCTTTTCACGCTCTGTAATCAACTCTTCCTGGTTAAACAAACAAGGGCGCGGACCTACCAGGCTCATATCCCCCCACAGCACATTCCAAAGTTGTGGCAATTCATCCAGCTTGCTTTTGCGCAAAAAACTACCAAAAGGCGTAATAGCACTGCTACTGGCCAGATGGCTGGCAACATGGGCGGTATCTGGTTTCATCGTGCGAAACTTGACCAGGGTAAAGGGCTTTTTGTTACGGCCAACCCGCTGCTGGCGAAAGATAGGCGAACCCGTATCAAAAAAACCAATAACCGTAAGAATAACCAGCACAGGTAACCCAAAAACCAACCCCAAAAGGGCAAAAATAACATCCAACAACCGAATCAACATAAAACCTCAAAAGCAAAATTCAACATTCAACATTCAACATTCAACATTCAACATTCAACATTCAACATTCAA
>JAFIFR010000055.1 GCA_020831935.1 Alkalimonas sp. | reverse complement strand
TTTTCGATGACCGATCCTATTTACCCACTGATGATTATGGGGGCACTGGGGGCTGACTACTACGTCTGGGATAAAAAAGCCGATATTGATTTTATTGCGCCGGGGCGAGGGCCTTTAACGGCGGAATTTTGGTTGTCGGATTCGGTGTTGGCTGCAATTAAAGCGGCAACCGAGGAGGGCGACAAGCACTTCCCGGAGTTTTTGGTCCACATCAAAGACCAGCAAGGCAACATCGTGTGTGAAGTAAACCGCACTGTGTATGTACGAAAAAAGCGGGCTGTGCGCGGTTAGCTGTCAGGGAGAGGCAGCAAGGGCATAAATGGCATGCCCTTGCTGTGATGATTAGAGGCCTTCCAGCTCTTTTAGGCACATTTCTTCATAAACCTGCTTGCACCAGGCTTTTACCCGCTGCTCGGTCAGCTCTGGCTGACGGTCTTCATCAATGCCCAAACCAATGAAGTGGTTGTCATCAGCCAGCGCCTTGGAGGCGACGAAATCATAGCCTTCGGTTGGCCAGTGGCCGACGAGAATGGCGCCTTTGGGCTCAATGATATCGCGCAGGGTACCCATGGCGTCCAAAAAATACTCGGCATAGTCTTCCTGATCGCCGCAGCCAAAAATAGCGACCAGTTTGTCGTTGAAATCGATGGCTTCAAGCTCCGGGAAGAAATCATCCCAATCGCACTGGGCTTCGCCATAGTACCAGGTTGGGATCCCCAGCAGCAGTAAGTCGAAGTTGGCGATGTCTTCTTTGCTGCTTTTGGCAATATCCCGCACCTCGACCAGATGTTTGCCCAGTTCTTTCTGAATCATTTTGGCGATGTGCTCGGTGTTGCCGGTATCACTGCCGAAAAAAATACCTACAGTTGCCATAAATGCATGCCTTTTACTTAATTAAAATCGTGGTTAAAACCTGCTCCAGGTAAGCGCTCCGGGTCAGTTCCGCTTGCTCAGCGGCCCGTGTCAGCTGCTGATACAGCTCTGCCGGCACTTTAAACTCAATACGCTTTAATCCCTTTTCCCGATCCCGTTTCACCTGATTGCGCTTATTAAACTTCAGCTGCTCCTCGCGGGGCAGCGGGTTGGTTCTGGGGCGGCCGGGGCGCTTTTCCTGGGCAAATAAATCCGGGGTGGTGCGGTCGGTACTGCTTTTCGCCATCAACCCAAACCTTGCGTTTCGTAAATAAACTGAATAATGCCTTTGGCGATAAAGCCTGCGCAGCCGGTAAAGAGCACTATCCAGACAAAAATACGGCCAAACAACGGCACCTTACCGCGTTTCAACACATCCTGAATGGCCATGCCGATAAAGAAAAACAAGACGGCGAGGCCAATCCAGAGTGCCAGAGATTCGTACTGCTCAATATCGTAGCCCATTGTATGCACACTGCCAGAAAAAAACGGCGGCACTATAGCACAAAATCGGCATGAATTTCTTGTTTTATCACAAGCGATCTGCTGAAAAAAAGCGCTAGCAGTCGGTTTGAGCCTGCAAAAAATCCAGCACAATCTTATTAAATGCCGCTGGCTTTTCTGCGTGCAGCCAATGGCCGGTGCCATGAATAATTTTGGCCTGGGCTTTGGGAAATAATGCTTGGGTGGCGGCCTGATGCTCCGGCAGGATGTAATCGGAGTTGGCGCCTTTGATAAAAAGTACTGGTCCCGGATAGGCCGGGCCTGCTGGTGCGGCCAAAACCTGTGGGTAGCAACGGGCGATGGTGGCAAGATCGCAGCGCCAATGAAACCCCTCTGCATTCTTTACCAGATTCTTCAGTAAAAACTGCCGCACTCCTGGCTCGGCAATGGTCTTAGCCAAATGCTGATCGGCTTGTTGCCGTGAGCTTAGATTGCTCAGGTTGAGCTGCTGCATGGCCTCGATAATAGCGCTGTGTCGGTCGTTGTATTCAACCGGTGCAATATCGGCGACCAGCAGCGCTTTGACGCGCTCTGGGGCGCTTAACGCCAGTTGCATCGCAACTTTTCCGCCCATGGAGTGGCCCAGCAAGTAAACGTTGTTGGCATCCTCGGGCAGACTGGCAAGGACAGCCTGAGCCATCTGCGGGTAGTTCATGGCATCGCTGTGAGGGGAGCGGCCATGGTTGGGCAAGTCCAGACTGAGTACCTTGAAGTGGTCCTGGGCTGCTCTGGCAATGCCTGCCAGGTTGTCCTGACTGCCAAAAAGTCCGTGCAGCAACACCAGATAGGGACCCGAGCCGCGTTCTTCACTGTAGAGTTTCATGACAATCCTGTGACTTTTAAACCCAAAGCATTGGGCTTGATGCAAATGTGGTATATGGTAGCAGAAACGAGCAAGCAGTCGATACAGGCTGGTAACTGGTGAGGGGGCTTTATATAATGCAACAGAATCTACCTTTTGATGTTCCCGCAACAGGCCATATGCATGAAAACCATTGAAATTGATGAAGAGTTGTACCAGTACATTGCCAGTCAAACCCAGCAAATTGGTGAAAGTGCCTCCCAGATCCTGCGTCGTTTGTTACTGGGAGCCGCCGATGCGTCGGTGCCCGCGGTAGAGAGCCCGCAGGAGAGCGTTGCTGCTGAACCCGCACCTGCCAAAGCCAACAATAAAACCAGTCACTCGGGCACTGCTGCCTCTGTGCTGGATAGAATCAGTCGACAGGATCTGCAAGCAGAATCCAGCATTGTCGGCCGCTTTTTGCTGATCTTATCGGCGCTGGCTAAAGCCCATCCGGCTGACTTTGCTAAGGTGCTGGAGATCAAGGGGCGTGACCGTCAATACTTTGGCCGCAATGAGGCCGAGCTGCTGCAAACCGGCAGCAGTACCAACCCAAAAGCCATTCCGGAAACAGACTTCTGGGTGATTAGCAATTCCAATACCACCCGCAAAAAAATGATGCTCACTGAAGCGGCGCTTAAACTTGGTTACAACGAGCAACAGGCGGAACAAATTCGCGATCTACTTTAAGGACTTTGTATGTCAGTGCACCCCAATGCTGGTCAGGTAGCTGCAAAGGATCAGCTTATCGATGTTTGTCAGCTGATCAGCTGTTATTACGAACGCAAGCCCGATGTGAGCAATCCGCAACATTTGGTGAGTTTTGGCACCTCCGGGCATCGTGGCAGTGCATTGGCGCATGCCTTCAATGAACACCATTTGTTGGCCATCAGTCAGGCTGTCGCGGAGTACCGGCAGCAAGCCGGCATCCATGGTCCTTTGTTGATTGGCAAGGACACCCATGCCTTGTCCGAGCCTGCTTTTGCTTCGGTGGTGCAGGTGTTGGTGGCCAATGGGGTACGGGTGCGTATCCAGCAAGGGCATGGTTTTACACCAACGCCGGTGATTTCCCATGCCATTATCAACCACAACAAGGTGCATGCCGAAAAGGCCGATGGCCTGGTGATCACGCCTTCACACAATCCACCGCAGGATGGCGGCATTAAGTACAATCCGCCGCACGGTGGGCCAGCCGATACTGATGTGACCGATGCCATTCAGCAACGTGCCAATGAGTTATTGGCTTCGGGCTTAGACGGTGTAAAACGGATACCCCTCGACCAGGCGCTGGCTTCCGCCTTGTGCGAGCCCTACGATTACGTGCAACCCTACGTGGAAGAATTGCAGCAGGTAGTGGATATGGCTGCCATCGCGAAAGCGGGCATCCGGCTTGCGGTTGATCCCATGGGCGGCTCTGGCATTGGTTATTGGCCGGTAATTGCCAGGCACTATGGGCTGGACTTAACCGTGGTGAATGAGAAAGTCGACCCGGCCTTTGGTTTTATGCCACTGGATAAAGACGGCGTGATTCGGATGGACTGCTCATCGGCCTATGCGATGAGTCATTTGATTCAACTGAAAGATCAGTACGACATCGCCATTGGCAACGATCCGGATTTTGACCGTCACGGCATTGTCACCCGCAGTGGTGGCCTGATGAATCCGAATCATTATCTGGCGGTGGCCATCAACTACCTGCTGAGCAACCGTCCAGACTGGCCTGCGGAGCTTAAGATTGGCAAAACCCTGGTATCCAGTGCGTTAATTGACCGGGTCGTGGCGGCTCGCGGTCGTACCCTCTACGAAGTCCCCGTTGGCTTTAAATGGTTTGTGGATGGTCTGGCCGACGGCTCTGTGGCTTTTGGTGGCGAAGAAAGTGCCGGTGCCAGTTTTTTACGTTTTGACGGCAGTGCCTGGAGCACCGATAAAGACGGTTTTATTCTGGGACTGCTGGCTGCGGAAATCCTGGCCAAAACCGGGGTCGATCCCTATCAGCATTATCAGGCTCTGACCAAAGAGCTGGGCAGTCCTTTGTACCGCCGGCTAGATGCTGCTGCAACACCTGCGCAAAAGCAAGCGCTGAAACAGCTGGATGCCAGCAGTGTGGCGCAAACCGAGTTGGCAGGGGATGCTATCTTAGGCGTGATGACCAAAGCACCGGGCAACCAGGCCGGTATTGGCGGGGTGAAAGTGGTGACGCAAAATGGCTGGTTTGCTGCCAGACCCTCGGGGACTGAAAACACCTACAAGATTTACCTGGAAAGTTTTGTCGATGGCGAGCACCTGGCTTTGTTGGAACAGGACGCCAAAAGCTTTGTCGATGCCGTTTTTGCCGCGATCAACCCCTGATCGCGGCCATCAAGCTGTAATATTGTTACGATATTTTGCTGTCAATGCCTATGCAAACGTATTCCTGCCTTGTTTTTTGTAATCTTTTTACATTTAATAGCAAGAAATCTTTCACTTGTCTGGGCCTTGCCAGCAGCTAAGCTTTAGCATGCCCCCAAGCGTCTTGTGGCCAGGGCAGACCGGTGAGCTACTAACCAACAGGATTGGCAATGACTAAAACAAAGATCTCCTCATCATCCACGCCGGCATCAGCGAGTCTGAACGCCGAGCAGTTGAAAGAACGCATTATTCGTCATCTGCACGCAACCCTGGGTACGGACATCAACAAAGCCAGCCCTCAAGCCTGGTGGCGGGCCACCTGTGCCGCCGTCAACGAGTCGGTGTTCGACGGCCTGCGGACTACCCAGCGTGAACATTACCAGCAAGACACCCGAGCAGTGCATTACTTTAGCCTTGAGTACCTGATGGGCCGCTTGTTCAGCAACAACCTGCACAACCTGGGCTTGTATCAGTCGGCCAAGCAAGCACTGGCGGAGCTGGGGCATGACATCGCCGAGTTGGAAGACCAGGAAGAAGACATGGCGCTGGGCAACGGTGGTCTTGGCCGTCTTGCCGCTTGTTTTATCGACTCACTGGCGACCATGAACCTGCCGGCGGTTGGCTATGGTATCCACTACGAGCACGGTTTGTTTCAGCAAGAGTTTCAGGCTGGCCGCCAAATTGAGCGACCGGACAGCTGGCGCGAGTACGGCAACCCGTGGGAGATTTGCCGGCCCGAGTCGGTGCAGGAAATCTCGGTCTATGGCTATGTCGAAACCGTCTACGATTTGCAAGGCCGGATGAAAAAAGTCTGGCACCCGGGGCGCATCATCAAAGGGGTGCCCTGGGATATTCCGGTGGTGGGCTATCATGGCAGTTCGGTCAATGTGCTGCGTTTATGGGAAAGCCGCGCCAGTGATTTCTTTAACTGGGATGTGTTTAACTCTGGCGGTTACGTCGATGCTTCGCGCGAGAACATCGAAGCGGAAACCATTTCCAAGGTGTTGTACCCGAACGATGAAACCGAAGCGGGTAAAGAGCTGCGGTTGATCCAGCAGTATTTCTTCTGCTCCTGCTCGTTAAAAGACATTATTCGCCGCTACAAACGCGCCCATGGCGATGACTGGAGCAAATTTCCACAGCAAGTCGTCATTCAACTGAACGATACCCATCCAGCGGTCGCGATCCCGGAGCTGATGCGCATTCTGGTGGACCGCGCCGATATGCAGTGGGATGAAGCCTGGGGCATTTGTCAGCAGGTGTTTGCTTACACCAACCATACCTTGCTGCCCGAGGCGCTGGAGAGTTGGTCGGTGCGGATGTTTGAAAAAGTACTGCCGCGCCATCTGGAAATCATTTACGAAATCAACCGCCGTTTCTTGCTGGAGCAAGTGGATGTACGCTGGCCGGGCGACAACGACAAAAAGCGCAAACTCTCCATTATCGAAGAAGGCCATGAGCCGATGGTGCGGATGGGGCATTTGTCGGTGGTGGGCTCGTTCCGGGTCAATGGCGTGGCCGAAGTGCATTCCAAACTGGTGCAGTCCGACTTGTTCCCGGAAATGGTGGCACTGTGGCCGGAGAAATTTACCAATGTCACCAATGGCGTCACGCCTCGGCGCTGGTTAAAGGCTTGCAATCCAAGGCTGTCATCGATGTTGGATCGCTTGATTGGCAGCGACTGGCCAACCGATTTGAAACAATTGTCCAAACTGGCGGCCTATGCCGATGATCCTAAGGTGCAGGATGACTTTATGGCCATCAAGCAGCAAAACAAAGCGGATCTGGCCAAGGTGATTCAGGATCTGACCGGTGTAGCGGTCGACCCGGGTGCCATCTTTGACATTCAGATCAAACGGCTGCACGAGTACAAGCGCCAGCATCTGAACTTGCTGCATATTCTGGCGTTGTACCGCCGTATCCTGCAAAACCCGGATTACGACATGGTGCCTCGGGTGTTTATTTTTGGCGCCAAGGCAGCACCGGGTTACAAGCTGGCGAAAGAGATCATCTATGCCATCAACAAAGTGGCCGAGAAAATCAACCACGACAAGCGGGTGAAAGATCGCATCAAAGTGGTCTTTATGCCGAATTACCGGGTCACACTGGCCGAGAAAATGATTCCGGCAGCGGATGTATCAGAGCAAATCTCCACCGCCGGTAAAGAGGCGTCCGGTACCGGCAACATGAAGCTGGCGTTAAACGGTGCCATCACGGTGGGGACTTTGGATGGGGCCAACATCGAGATTGCCGAAGAAGTGGGCGAGGACAACATCGCCATCTTTGGCTTAACGGTCGATGAAGTCAAAGCTCTGCGCCAAAGTGGTTACCACAGCCGGGATTACTACCACCACAACCCGGAGATCAAAGCCGTGTTGGACTGGCTGGAAACCGATTACTTCACACCGGGCAAACCGGGCGAGCTGGCAGCCATCAAGCACAGCTTGCTGGAAGGTGGCGATCCGTATTTGGTATTGGCAGACTTTGAAGGCTACCAGGCGGCGCAACAGCAAATTGATAGCTGGTACCGCGACAAAGCTGGCTGGGCGAAAAAAGCCATCATGAACACCGCCTGTGTCGGTAAGTTCACCTCGGATCGCTCGATTCAGGATTATGTCGAGCGGGTCTGGCAACTGACGCCTTGCAAAGTGGATTGATACAACCAGACTCCTTCGAATAGCCCGGCATCCGTCGGGTTTTTTTCTTTCAAGCAGCTGTTAGCCCGTGTTTGCCATCAGTTGTTTTAAAACAAGCCATGAATGCTTCGTTTGTTGAGATGGTAATACAATAATATATCCCTTGCTTTACATTTTGCATGCAAGCTAAACTCGCTTCACTTGAGAAATGCCAAGGTCTTAGCAAAGGGTGTTGTTATTCAATGTTGGTGAAATCAGTCAGTTTGTGTTTGATGGTTGTGTTTTTGAATCTGGGCTGCGCCAGTGTCGATCAGCGTAAACTGGATAGGATCCAGTATTATGGCTCTGTAGAAGAAGCGCCACCTTATACCTTTATTGCCCTCTACGATGCCTTGGGTCATCTTTCTTTATTTGATTTTAAACCAACCTTTGAAAAGGCTATCATTGAAAGTAAAATAGAAGCGGTTCGCCGTAAAGGGGACGCTATTATTTTTTTGCAACAGGTAAAGGCAGCTGATCTCCCGGTGGATATCGATATTGATGTTGTCAGTGTGTTCTTAAGGGGCACAGGTTTTTTGGCAGGTTCCACTACCGCCTTCAAAACCGCCAATGCCTGGGACAAAATAGAAAAAGTCGATTGTCAGGAACAACCAGCCTGGTTGTTTAAAATCGTCAAGCTGAATCAACCGTAGAACTTTTAGTTGCCCACAGGCTATGCAAAGTGATGCTGTATTGGCCTACAAGTTGTGAGCGGATGGATGTTTAAACGCTACTATGAAGAGAGGCACATTGTTGGCCAGATCAGGCTTGTTGCGCGGTATGATCGCTATAAACGAAAGTTAATTTTGCGTTGTGATGATGCGCCAGTCCTGTCCAGGCACCTGTGGCTTTTGCCATCGATAAAACAGACTGTGCTGCTAAACGGTGAGCAATATCAGCTGTCGGTGCAGTCATTGTTCATTTGGCGGTCCAGACTTTTCAAGGACGATACGTTAATCATTGATGAGCTGTTAACTACACTGAAGCGGAAGAGTATTGGTGCTCTGGTTACCAGCCTTCTGTTAAGTTTCGCCAGGTTTTTTGGGTGATAACACGCTGTTACCGCTGCTCAGTCAGATCTCGGCGTGAAGGCTTGTTGGTTGACAACAACCTTGCTGCAGGCTTTGCCGTAGCCCAAACTGTATTTGAGTGCTGGATACACCCGATAACTGCTGATCGCAAAAGCAAGGGCAATAAGCCCTTGTTGTCCCCACAGTGCCAGGATGTCTTCACGCAGCGCATCAGCCTCCGGCTTGCGAGTTAACACCAGCCCCGTAAAGTTCACCACCAGGGCCACTTCCGTTGGCAGAGCGGCTAAATCGCGCTGCACAATGGCCTGAATTGTGGCAGGAGCCACCCCGGCTTCGAGCGCCAAATCCACCGCCAATTGGCTGCAGGGTCCACAGTCTTCAAAGAGTAGGGCGCTTATTCTGGCGGCGAAGAGTGCATCAAGCGGAACCGATCCCGAGTGAGTCGACATGGTTTGAAAGCCGATGAATTTTAGAAAGGCCAGCAGATCAGCCTGCAGAATGTCCTGCTGATAGCGCACGTCGTAGCGGTAGCGCTTTTTTAGCGTTAGCAGCATTTTGTTCAGTAGATAACGGATCATAAGTTAAGCTTCCTGATTTTAGAGTAAAGGCTCTTGCTGCGGTATAGCTCTGGCCTGCTCAGATGAAAGAATGGGTCTGTACAGCAACAGCAGGGATATGGCAAAGAGGCAGGCGCCAACTTGCAGCATTAAGCCGAAATGGCCATCAGCGATCAATGCCGATGCCAGCAAAGGCCCCGTTGCCAGGCCTACAGAAGACACCACCGCCGCCAGGGTAGCCAACCGGCCAGTCTCATCCAAAACAGCCGTTGCCGCTAACAAGAAGGATTGCACTGCTGGCCAGGAAAAGAACAACAGGCCGAGCGCCAGGGGATAGGATGGACCATGCCCAGACAAAGTGAGCAGGATGGCAGCACCGATGGAGAACACGCAGCCTGCTAGCAGCCATGGCAGACGGCCATAGCGATTACCCAGCATCATGGGTAACAGAGCACCCAGCAGACCCAGCATCCCGGTCACTGCGAGGGTGGTGCTGACGCTTTCATGGGGCATACCAGCGGCCGTGCCGATTAACGCCGCGTAGGCCCAGATGGCACTGGCGGCGATTTGGTACGCCAGCATGGCCGCCAGTAGCAACAGCACAGCGATGGCATTGCCACTACGCTGAGAATTGGCGGGAGCGTCAGGCCATTGCTCGGGTACGGCTGTTAGCTGGGAAGTTGGCAGTAAGTGCACAAACAGTAGGCTGAGCACTGCAAAGCTGGCCATCAGATAAAACACGGCATGGGCACTGATCTTGGCTTCCAGTGTTGGTAGGAAGTAAATCACCAGGGAGCCAACACTGAACTGCACAAACAATAAAGCGCCAAAGGCCCGATCGGGAAAAGGGTGTCGTGCTAGCAGGGCCACCCCGAAGCCAAGGGCGAGGCCACCGGCAAGCCCTGCAAGGAAACGCCAGCTGAGCAGCAGCCAGAAGTCATTCAGCCAGAGGGTGGCAATATCCATGCTTGCCAACAGCAATAAAGAGACCATCAGTACCGGGCGAAAGCGGATGTGACGTACTAAAAAAATCGCCAGGCTGGTGCCAGACAAAGCACCGTAGCCATTCAGTGCGACGATTTGACCTGCCTGCACCTCACTAAAACCAAGGCCAGCGGCCAGCGAACTGACCTGAGCCGGGAGAAAGTTGATGTAAGACAAGCCACTCATGGTGATGAAGGCGAGCAGCAGGGCGACTAGCCAATGGCGAAGGTGTTGCCGATTGCTGGCGGTTGCCAAGGCTGTGGAACATGCCGAAATGTGCAACATTTTGTCCTCTCTGGGCTGATGCTTGATGTTGGCTTGCTAGTCTATGGCCGGTCGCCAAAAAGAAAATTAGCTGTAGCAACCATTTAGTCGTGAATACATTTCATGAATTTGATGGTATGTTTGGCTGATTGTAGGGCCGCATGCAGTGAACGATGATGGACAAACTGCGTTTGTTGGAGATTTTTTTAGCGACTTGTGATGGCGGAAGTTTCGCCGCTGCGGCCAAAAGCTGTGGCACGGATCCTTCCACGGTCAGCAAGGCCATTGGCCGGCTCGAGGCGCAATTGGCATTGACACTGTTCCAGCGCTCGACCCGGCGTTTAAGCATTACCGAGGCTGGCCGGCGTTATGCGTCGACGGCGCGCCGCATGATGCAGGAGCTAAGCTCCTGCGAGCGCGAGCTGCAGCAACAGAATGACAGGCCTGGCGGGGTGCTTCGGATCACCTGCGCGGTCTGCTACGGCCATCTCTATCTGCGCACGATGCTGCAGGCCTTTTGTCAGCGGTATCCGGCGATACAGCTGGATTTGCAACTCAATGATCTGCATGTTGATCTGATAGAAAACGACATCGATATCGCCCTGCGTACCGGCTACATCAAAGACAGTCGCCTGGTTGCCAGACGCTTAAGCCCGATGGATTTTCTGGTCTGTGCTTCTCCCAGCTATTTGGCTGCGCATGGCATCCCGGCTTGTGCCGATGAGTTTAGCCAGCATGGCTGGATCGGCTTTCGCATCAAACAAACCCAGCAGTTGCAACCGATTATGCTGCCAGATGCCGATGGCAACTATCAACAGCATGTTTTACAGCCAAGGCATATCACCGATGATGGCGAAGCCATGGCCCAGCTGTGTGCCGATGGCGCGGGTTTTGCGCAGTTGCCACACTTCCTGGCAAAAGAGGGGCTGCAAAGCGGGGCTTTGGTGTCGCTGTACCCTTACTACCGGCCACCGGAGCCAGACAATGGCGTTTTTGCCATTTACCCCAACCGTGATTATTTGCCCGCCCGGGTCCGGGTTTTTCTCGACTGTTTGCTTGAGTACTTAGAAGCGCAGGGGGAGGGTACACACCACAGCTGGGCTGGCCAGCTGACACCGCTGGTTCGCTTTCGACACTTAGATTAGGGCTTTGTACTGTGCAGATGGATAAGCTTTTTGCGGTTTTACTAACTTTTTCTATGAATGTTTATCAGGACTGTGGGCTTCAGATTAAGGCTCACTGATCGGGGCCGTTATCACAAAGGAGAGTTGCTTTATGCACAACACCAATTCAGACGAGAAGCAATTGGTTGCACAGCAAAAGGCCGCAGAGCTTGAAAGCCTGTATCAACAGGACAAATTAGCAGAGCTGAATAAAGAGTTTGAAGCACTGCGCCCCAAAGCCTGGAGAGCCTGGAGTGATTTTCTTCTGGCTGCGGTTTGGATAGGGATGTTGGTTTGGTTGGCACCTGATTTTTATGATCAACCCGGAGCCGGGCTCCTAGTCGCATTTATAGCCAGTACTATGATGCTGATTGGCCGTGAAAGTCAACGCATCCACAAGCGCATCGATTTACTGAAAGCTATGCTGCAAAAATAGGTTACTGTTACCACGATAGCTGCTTTTTTCGTTCTGATTCCCGTGGTTAAAGTTAAAACATCGCTTGTTTAACTTGTGGTAGCATAAGCTACTTCCGACTTTTGGTAATTGCACCTATGCTGCTGGATGGCACTCTGATCCAATTGTTGTTTTTGCTTGGTTTTATGGTGTTTATGGTGATGCTGTTTCAGCGCGCACATATTCCGGCCAGCATTGCTTATTTATTGGTAGGGGTGCTGCTTGGGGCACATACTGCCGGGCCCGTTATCAGCGAAGGTTATATCCATAAAATCGCTGAGTTTGGTATTGTCTTTTTACTCTTTACCATCGGCTTGCGCTTTTCCTGGCAACAAATTTATCAGTTGCGTCATACCATTCTGGGGCTAGGCACGGCCCAGGTTGGCTTAACCACTTTGCTGGTTGCCTTATTGCTGTGGGCGATTGGGGTTTCGCCAGTGGTTGCCTTTGTTATTGGTGCTGTCTTTGCGCAGTCGTCCACCACCATTATTAGCAAGCAGCTGTTGGAGCAGGGCGAGGATCAAAGCCGCCATGGCCGCCTTGGCATTAGCCTGTCGGTTTTTCAGGACATTACTGCGGTGCCATTTATCATTGTGATCCCAGTTCTGGGGGTTGCCATGGCGCAGGATATTGCAAGCAGCTTAGGGATGGCATTGTTTAAAGCGGTACTGGCAACCGCTTTGGTGGTGCTGGTGGGACGCTACCTGCTACGGCACTTATTTCACCGGGTTTCCAGCAGCGACTCAGCAGAGCTTTTTACCCTGACGGTATTATTGGTCTGTTTGGCTGCCGCCTGGCTGACACAAAGTCTCGGCTTATCGATGGCATTCGGAGCTTTTCTGGCTGGTATGGTGATGGGCGAGACCGAATTCAAACTTCAGGTAGAAGCCGCGATCCGGCCGTTTCGCGATGTATTGCTGGGTATTTTCTTTGTCAGCATCGGCATGTTGCTCGACCCGATGTTGTTGCCGCAAATAGGGCATATCGCGCTGGCAGGAGCCTTGCTGTTGCTGCTGATTAAGATTGTTTTGGTCACTGCGCTGGTGCTTGCCAGTGGTGTGGCGCTGGAAACTGCTTTTCGTACCGGGTTGATTTTGGCGGTGGGTGGCGAATTTGGTTTTGCGTTATTGGCGTTGGCGCTTGAAGGCGGCACTCTGGACAGTCGTAGCAGCCAGATTATTTTAACCTCGGTGTTGTTGTCGATGATGCTGGCAGTTTTTCTGATCCGCTACAATTTGCAGCTCAGCCGTTTTCTGGTCGGTCGCTGGGTTGGACAAGCAGCGGTAAGCTCCGAGCCATTCGATGATATTGAGCAGCATGGACTGCAACAGCACGTAGTGATTGCTGGCTTTGGCCGGATAGGACAAGGGGTTGCCCAGTTTTTACAAAAAGAACAGGTGCCTTACATTGGCCTCGATCTGGATGCTGCCAGGGTTAAGAATGCACGGCTGGCAGATGTACCGGTATTTTACGCCGATTCGACCGATGCGGATACTCTAATGGCGGCAGGACTTTCCCAAGCGCGTTTGCTGGTTATCAGCCATGAAGACTTATCTGCCGCACTTATAACCTTGCGCCATGCCCGTAAACTTTATCCTGACTTGCCAGTTATCGTCCGTACCCGTGATGAGACCCATGTTGCAGAGCTTCGGCAAGCCGGTGCCACCGAAGTCATCCCTGAAACCATAGAGGCAGGAATGATGCTTACTTCGCACGTCTTGCTGATGCTGAATGTGCCAGCTCGTCGGGTCAATCAGTTGGTGCAGGAGCAGCGTTTAAATCGTTACCAATTGCTGCGTCAGCAATTTCGTGGCTCGGCTGACTTGCTAAAGACACAACAGGAGCAGCTGAAAGCTGTGTTATTGGCTGAAGGCTCTCCTGCCATTGGCCAACCTTTGCAGACGCTCGATTTAGCGCAATTTGGCATCCAGCTAACCGAGCTGGTAAGAGCTCATAACCGGATAGCACAGCCTTCATTGGATCTGGTGTTGCAGGAAAATGATGTCCTGGTACTTTTTGGTAGCATGGAGGCTCTGGAGCAGGCAAGCCTGCTCCTGACGCACCGACTTGCTGTGGATTAGGCAGGATCCAACGGCACGGCTTTTTCCAGGTGCTTAATATGCTCTGTGAGCCCAAGTGCTTTGTCGACATCCAGCATCAGGGCGATGCCGGTATCGAGTTTTTCATCCAGCTTACCGACTTTGGTAATCGTTTCCAGCACTTCATCGGCCCGGCGCGCTTCTACCAGTATCAACAACACTGTGCGCGGATGCAGCAGCTCAAGGCCGAAAATGCCAATGGATTTTTCCAGCCCCTGGCCGCGGGCATTGATGATGGTGGCACCGGTTGCGCCAGCCGCGCGGGCCGCATCCAGTACGGCATCGGTTTTACCTTCATCGACAAATACCAGTATCAGTTTGAATTGAATTGCCATCAGTCTGCTCCATTGGTGTGCTATGGGTAAAGCATACCACCATTTGTAGAAGTTTTTTTTATCTGGATCAATATATTCGTTGCGATATTGGCTAGAATAGCCAAGACTAAAGCAAGCGAAATCAACAGAATAAGCTTGGGTACTGCACCCGGCCAGCAAAGCGTTTAAGGAGAGTTGTGCGATTTTTCTCGGATTTTCTGCATCAAATCCTGCACGCAGGGAAAAACCTGCTGCCCATCGTGGTGGTGGTGGTGTTCTTTCAGGCGGTGATTTTACGGCAAATGCCAAACGATCCCTGGATGCTGGCGCTTGGGCTTGGCATTGTTGCGCTTGGCGTGGCGA
>JAFIFR010000342.1 GCA_020831935.1 Alkalimonas sp. | reverse complement strand
CCAAACCCGGTCATCTCTTGCGCAGCAAGGCGATAATGATCCTGGCCATTACGCCTTGCATCCGCGACGTTGTGCACCCTAAAACCGGCATCAACCGCAATCAGGCCATTACCAAGGTAACGGGCTCGGGCCGCCATATGGCGTAGTGCTCTTACGTCGCTGGATTTGCTGATTTCAAGCCTCGCCAGAAGTTATACAAAGAATAGTGAAAAACCAAATGCCATTGCTATGGCAATTAACCAAGATAACCAGAACCAAAGAGCACGTTTTTTATCTGCAGATGTGGCAATTTCATGCAACTGAAATGGGTTTAAAAACATAGTGTGAGCACCCCAAATATGAGGCGGTAGCACCAACTTTATAGCGTAAGTTGCAGTACGCCAGCCAGGGCCATCCCAATCACTAATATTGTCACTGTTTAAATCACGTAGCTTTTGCTCAAGAGGTCTCATACTTAAGTGGGAGAAAACCAGCCATGAGATGGCCGCATTAAGCAAAACAACAGCGCCAATCACTAAATACAGCAGTTCAAAATCCGTGTAGGCTAGCTCTTCAGACATTATCTTCTGCCTCTTATTCCTCGGTTTTGGCTGATATCATAGGCTGCACCAGCAATTCCCTTACCAAATTTATCCATAGAGTGAGCAGCAACAAAACCAGCGCCTAAAGCTGCGACACCAGCAGCGGCCAGAATCACCCAGCCAGCCGGTGACCAGCTTAGTGCGGCACCAACTTTAGTTGCCACTACAACACCTGCGGCAAAGCCTGTTTTTGCGCCAACGATACCTGCAGCTGTACCTGCACCAAACCCGGTCATCTCTTGCGCAGCAAGGCGATAATGATCCTGGCCATTACGCCTTGCATCCGCGACGTTGTGCACCCTAAAACCGGCATCAACCGCAATCAGGCCATTACCAAGGTAACGGGCTCGGGCCGCCATATGGCGTAGTGCTCTTACGTCGCTGGATTTGCTGATTTCAAGCTTAGCCACGGTGCGGCTGTTAATGCGGCTGGAGCGGGCTATATTGATGCCGCGACCTGCGCTGCGCAAAGCGCTGCGGGCGCGTGGTGATTGGAAGCTGGCACTATGCCGTTGCAGCTGGTACTCGAAGGTTTGGGTTAGGCGTGCGTGCTCGATCCGGGCCCGCTGTTCTAGCCTTACCAGCTCGACCCGGCTGGCACCATTTGCCCTGCCATCCAGTATCGCCAGTAAAGTTCTTTCGTAAGCCTGCATGTTATGCATCAGGTTGCCACGACTGCTGGCCAAGGCACCTGCCATGGCGCCGTTGAGTGTGGCTCCGTTGGACTCCAGGTACGGATAGAGCTGTTCATCGTACATAGCAGCCAACGCCAGGGTATTTTCAGGCCCTATGCTTTCTACGGTGTGGCTGATAATTTCGCGTTGTTGCTGTGGAATGGTACACATTTGCTGATACAGATTGTGAGTATCCGCTTGCTCGCCATTCAGCCTATAGGGCTGATAAGGTTGCAGAATATCTGCCACAATGCTGCGGTTGCTTCGATAAAACTGCTGTTGCCAGTCTTTATCGGCAAATGCTGGGTTGGTGAATAAAGTATGGGTATGTTGCGGACGGGTGTTTAATAAAATTTCAGCCATAACGAACTCCTTGTCATTAATTTATGTGCATTGTAAATCTGGGTTTAAAAATGCGCAACATCAATGCTGGTTGTTCAAGGCTAGCGTTTGGTTTCTTCCTCGAAAATAAAAGCCCCGC
>JAFIFR010000054.1 GCA_020831935.1 Alkalimonas sp. | reverse complement strand
ATTGCCCGGATCGACTGGGCAAAGCCGGCATCGATAAAATTGGCATTGGCGTGCTGTTTGGCCTGGCCGACTGGCGCACCGATGCAACTTTTTTGGCGATGCACCTGCTGTACCTGCAGCAGCGGTACTGGCAAAGCCGCTATTCACTGTCGGTTCCCAGGATCCGGCCATGCAGCGGTGGCATCGAGGTGCCCCACCCGCTGAGCGACAAGCACCTGGTGCAGCTGGTCTGCGCCTTTCGGTTGCTGTCGCCCAGCCTGGAGATCAGTTTATCCACCCGCGAGCGGGCTGAACTGCGCGATCAGCTGGTGCCCATCGCCATCACCAGCAGCAGCGCCGGCTCGAGCACCCGCCCTGGCGGTTATGCGGTGGATCCCGAAGCACTGGAGCAATTTAGCATCGACGATAGTCGCAGCCCAGAAGTCTACCAGCAGCGCTTGCAACAACTGGGGCTGGCTCCGGTATTGAAAGACTGGGAGCCCTACCTTGGCCGGGAGCTCTAAACAACAAAGGCACCCAAGAGTGCCTTTTCACCTTGAAGCACCAGGCAACAATCAGTTACCAAGGTCCAGGCCCGCTTCCTGCAACATCCGCAGTAATTCCGGCTGATGTCGCTCCGCCAACTCCATGCCAATTTGGGCACCTTCGGCAAAGAGTTGTGGCATTAGATGGACACTTTTCGCACCAACCGGGCTTTGGTAAAACTCAATCAGCTGCTCAATTTCGTCCTTGCTAAAGTGCTTGTTGTACAAAGCCGCCATCGGCTCGCGCATCTGTTCCCAGGTCATGTAGGTGCGGGTCCAATCCGCCAGCACCGCTTCGTACTGCGCCAATACCGGATTGGAGCCAGCCATCATCTGCACCATTTGCTCTTGCATTTGCGCGATCTGCTCTTGTCCTCCCATCACCTCCAACAGCTGATACACAGGCTCAGCCTTTAGAGGAGCACAACACAACAAAGCAGCGAACACCAAGGATTTCTTCAACATAACAAGGTTCTCTTCTATCTTTCCAAAGATTGGTTAAACTAACGTAAAGGTGAGGCTAAAGCAATGGTGCCATTCGCAGCGGGTTGCCCACTGCACTGAGCAAATGCTGTGCTAAGCTGAAACTTGTCTACCAAGGGGATACTATGAAGCTGGTCGAGGTAAAACACCCTCTCATTCAACACAAAATGGGCTTGCTGCGCGCCGCAGACATCAGCACCAAAGCCTTTCGCGAACTGGCCAAAGAGATTGGCAGCCTGCTGACCTACGAAGCAACCACTGATTTACCACTGGAAGCCACGGACATCGAAGGCTGGTGCGGTCGCATAGGTATTCAACAAATCCATGGCAAAAAAGTCACCGTAGTACCCATATTACGAGCAGGCCTCGGCATGCTGGATGGCGTGCTGGAACACCTGCCCAGTGCCCGCATCAGCGTGGTTGGCATTTACCGGGACGAAGACAGCCTCAAGCCGGTACCCTACTTTCATAAACTGGCGCCCGATATTGAACAACGGCTGGCCATCGTGGTGGATCCCATGTTGGCGACCGGCGGTTCCATGATAGCGACCATCGATCTGTTAAAACAACAGGGCTGCCATCAAATCAAGGCACTGGTGTTGGTGGCTGCGCCTGAAGGCATTGCTGCGCTGCGGCAGGCACATCCGGACATTGAGCTTTTTACTGCCGCTATCGATCAGGGCCTGAATGAGCAAGGTTACATACTGCCAGGCCTTGGCGATGCCGGCGATAAGCTGTTTGGTACCCGCTAAGGGCTCCAATCGTAGTCGTTGCAACCGGGCGATAAATTGCCTAGAATAAAATAGAGCATTTACTCTAAAGGGATCCTCATGCGCTGTTCGAACTCCTTCAAAGCCCGAACTGCCTCAGTGTTGGCAATGCTGGCAACTCTTGTCAGCCCAATCGACGGGCACAGCAGCAGCCTGAGTTTTGCCGAGGCGGAGCAGCAGCTGGCCAGCAACTGGCAATGGCTGGCACAACAAGCCGATGTCGATGCCTGGCAGGCACAGCAGCAGGCGCTCAGCAGTCTGAACCTGCCACAGCTCAGTGTCACCATTGCCGGCATCGCCTATGAAAAAGACGTGCGTTTTGACATCCCGGTGATCAATCAACCGGCCGAGCTGGATGTCTTTCGTAGCGGCATTCGCTCACAGCTCAATCTGCTGTGGCCACTGTACACCGGCGGCCGAACTCAGGCAGCCCAGCAACAGATTGCTGACCGGGTGGGTGAAGCCGAAGCGGAGCAACGACTGCAGCAGCAAAAGCTTACCAAGCGTTTATTCGATTTGTATTTTTCCGCTCAGATGACCCGCCAGGTGGTTCAGGTGCGGCAACAAGCCCTAAGCACTTTGGAACTGCATGTGCATAAAGCCAAACGTTTCGAGCAAGAGGGCCTGGTTACCGCCCTGCAACGCATGCAGGCAGAGGTCGCTCACGCCGATGCCAGACGAAGCCTGATAGAAGCAGAGCACCAGGCAACCGATGTGCGGGCCGCGTTGGCGAATTTACTGCAAGCACCGTCTTTGCAGTGCTTGAGTACACCGCTACCGGCCCCAGTGCAGTTAGAACACCCGGCCGATTGGTATCTGCAGTTGGCGAAGCAGCACAACCCGGTGTTTTCTCAGCTTAGCGCCAAGGCCAGTCAACTGACACAGCAACTGCGTATTGAGCAAGGCAAGCGGCTGCCTGAGGTCTTTTTGGTCGCCAGTTATGACTTGAACCGCTCGGCAACGCCATTAACCGAGCCCGACTGGAGTGTCGGCCTGGGTATGCGCTACCACTTCACCACCCCGATTAACCGCAGCGCCAGTGCCACTGCGGTGGTAAACCGGCAGCAGCAACTGCAGTATACTGAGCAGCAAGCCAGCGCAGACATACAGTTGGCAGTTGAAAGCAGCTACCGCTTGGTGCAACAGCAGCAGCAACACTTTGAGCTGCTGCAACAGGATCTGCAACTGGCGCGGGAGCATGCCAGGTTGCAGCAACATGCGTTCGCCGAAGGCATGGCCACTTCACTGGATGTGACCGATGCGCGGTTAAAACAAGCGGCTGCCGAAGTCCAGGCCTTGCAGGCCGCCTTTTTACATGCCAGCGCCCTGGCGCAATTGGCCCAACTGACAGGCCAGCCAGAGCTGCTTGGCCGCTGGCTGCCCACACTGCAGCAACAGCAGCCCTGCTTAGATGATTAAGGAAGTCCCATGTCCCTGAAAAAAATACTGATCCCGTTATCCGCACTGCTGCTGGTGGTTGGACTCTTTTGGTGGCTTTGGCCTGAGCATCAGCCGGAGCTGCTGCATGGCGATGTGGAAGTGCGCGAAGTGCGGCTGGCCAGTAAAATTCCGGCTCGGGTGCAACGGTTGCATGTGCGCGAAGGTGATCAGGTCAGCGCCGGTCAGTTGCTGCTGGAGCTGGATAGCCCGGAGCTGAATGCAAAACTGGCTCAGGCTGAGGCAGCCGAGGCGGCGGCGCAGGCCCTGCAGGACGAAGCCGAAGCAGGCCTGCGTAAAGAAGAAGTCGAAATGGCCAGACTCGACTGGCAACGGGCCATGGTGCAACAAAACCTCTATCAGACTACCCTGAACCGGTTGCGTAATTTGCAACAAGAAGGTCTGGTGTCGCAGCAACAACTGGATGAAGCCACGGCCAAATGGCAAGCCAGCCGGGATCAAGCCAAAGCGGCCGAAGCCCGTCACAGCATGGCGGCTGCCGGAGCCAGAGAGGAGCAACTGCGGGCGGTGCAGGCACAAAACCGCCGGGCAGCCGCTGCCGTGGCAGAAGTCGAAGCCTACCGGCAGGAAACACAGCTGAAAGCTCCGGTGGCCGGCGAAGTCGCCAGCATCGTCATTCAGCAGGGCGAATTGGCCCCTGCTGGTTACCCCATTATCACCCTGGTGGACCCAAGCGACAGCTGGGTAGTATTCAGCATTCGTGAAGACAAACTGAATGCGCTGGTTCCTGGTCGGTCTTTCGAGGCCTGGGTGCCCGCCTTGAACCGCTCACTGGAATTTACTGTCAGTCGGCTGAATGCTTTGCCTTCTTTTGCCAACTGGAAGCAGGTGCGGGGAACCCCCGGTTACGATCTGAAAACCTTCCAGCTCGAAGCCCGGCCGACGGCACCAGAGCCTGATCTCAGAGCCGGTATGACGGTGATCCTGGCGCTGGAGGACTAATGCCGGCTTTTTGGCACAGCAGCCGCCGTGAACTGCAGCATTTAACGCAGGACAAAGGCGATCAACTGCTGGCAGTCTGGCTGCTGCCCTTACTGTGTTTGCTGGTGAGCTGGATTTTCTCTGCCGGTCAGCCCGAGCGATTGCCTATGGCGGTGCTGGATCAGGATCAAAGTGCCCTTTCCCGCCAACTAATCCGACTGGTCGATGCCGGCCCAGGCGTGGAGGTCGCGCTGCAGCTGCAGGACAGCAAAGCGGCAGCCGATGCGCTGCGCCAACGACAGGTCTATGCGGTGCTGGTGCTGCCGCAGGGATTGGAGCAGCGCATTTTTCAGGGGCAGAGCAGCGAATTGGTGCTGAATTTGAACAGTCAGTACACCACCTACGCCTCCACCCTGCAACGGGGGATCCGCCAGGCACTGATGACCGCCGGCGTGGCCATCGGCCTGGACCGGCTTGAGCGCCAGGGCCTTTCGGCCGAAGCCAGCCTGAGTACACTGCTACCGGTGCAGGTATTGGCGACCCCCTTGTTTAACGAAGGGCCAAGCTACGAAGTGTTTCTGGCCGCCACCCTGATCCCGGCATTGTTTCAAATACTGGCGATGGTGGTCACGGTCTCCGCTATTGGCCGTGAGCTGCGTGACGGGACCGCCATGGCCTGGCGTGCAGCGGCCGGTGGTTCGGTGCTGTTGGCGTTAAGCAGCAAGCTGCTGCCTTATTTTGTGTTGCTGGCCGCTTATGCAGGCGGCTATGTCTGGTTTTTCCACCAGTACATTCCAGCCAGCTATACCGGCTCTGCGCTGCTTATTTGGTTCAGTCTGCTGCTGATGATTGCCGCGGCTATGGCCGTGGCCTTGCTGCTGATTGCTCTTACCCGGAATTTCCGCATGGCACTCAGCCTGGCCGGGTTTTACAGTGCCCCGGCTTTTGCTTATTCAGGCCAGGCGTTTCCACTGGTAGCGATGCCGGATTTCGCCCAGTACTGGGCCAGTATTCTGCCTTTGACCCATTGGCTGAAAATCTACAACCAGCAATGGCTGGCGGCAGCTCCGCTTTCCGCTGTTGGCGCGTCCTGGTCGGTGCTTGCAGCCATGCTGCTGTGCACCAGCCTGCCCGGGTATCTGCTGCTAAAGCGCTCGGCATTTAACCCTGCGTCTTGGGGAGCACGCTAATGAGCATCTGGCAACACAGTCTGCATACCTGGCGCCTGATCCTGGCCGACAAAGGCGCAATCTTGCTGCTCTTTGTCGCCGGCATCTTGTATTCCTTTTTCTATCCGCTGCCCTATCACTACGAACAAGTCGAGTCGGTGCCGGTTATTTTAATCGACCAGGATCACAGCGCCTCATCGCGCAACCTGCGCCGATTGCTGCTTGCCTCGCCTAATCTGTCGATTGAACAGATCAGCAATGAGTCGGCCGAAATTCAAGCGGCCCTCTGGCATGGCGATGTGATGGCGCTGATCATTATCCCTTCCGATTTTCATGCCAATATTCTGGCCGGACGACCAGCCGAAGTCCAAATTGCCAGCCATGGCGGCTACTTGCTGGCGGGCAGCAAAGCATTGATGAGCGCCAACGAAGCCGCCTTAACCATGGGGGCTGCCATCAGCCTGCACAAGCTGCAAAGCCTGGGCCTTAGCGAGGCACAAGCGATGGATACTGTGCAACCGCTGCGCGTGCAACAACGTCACTGGTTCAATCCACAAGATGGCTACGGCCATGCCATCGTACCCGCTGTGATGGTGCTGATTATTCAGCAAACCCTGCTGATAGGGGTTACCCTGGTGCTGGGGCGTCAGAATGAGCTCAGCCAGCAGCCACGGGGACACAAGGCTTATTTGGGGATGCTGCTCACCTTTGGCTGCATTGGCCTGCTCAATACGCTGTACTTTTTCCTGGTGGCTTTGCAGCTTCAGCACTACGCACAAGCAGGCCCTTTGCTGCATTTGCTGCTTTTTGGTCTGCTGTTTTCGCTGTGCATTGCGGCTTTTGCCCTGATGCTGGCGCGCGCCTTCGACAAACGGGAGCGTGGTTTGCAACTGCTGCTGATTACCTCGGTGCCAATGTTGTTTGTCTCCGGCTACAGCTGGCCAGCCGAATCCCTGCCGACCGTTTTAACCTACCTGCGATGGTTGCTGCCTTCGACGGCCGGCATTCATGGTTTTGTTGGCATCAACCAATTGGGGGCACAACTCAGCGACATTCTGCCCCAGCTGCTGGCGCTTGGCAGCTTGACCCTGCTGTTTATCAGTGCTGGCTTGTGGTTGTATCGAGCCGACGGCAAAATTACCCGCCTGTAATGGCAAGATCCTGCCGGGTTTCTGCTTGGAAGAGGTCAACCGCGCCAGCTGTCCCCCGTTAAATTGAGCAGCATGAAAGTGGCGTAATTTTTGCGTAACCTTTGGTTCACAATGCATCAGCCACCGCACGGCTGGTGGAAAACCATCCAAGGAGGCGTTTATGCTGAACAACCTGAAGGGCTCAGCCGAGCTCGATCCAAGTCTTAGGCAACGCATTCATCAAGGCAAAGCTGAGCTGCAACCATTGCCGGTAAAAGAAGTGCCCAAAGGCAGTAAGCCCGATATTCAGCCACAACCGGTGCCGGACTTAGCACCAACGCCGATCCCAGAGCCGGACCGGGTCACCCTGAGCACGCCAAACCGTCAAGACGATGCCTTGACACTCACCTACCGCCCGGATGGCCGGATCGCGGATGAGGTGAGCGCAAAGGTCGATTATCTCAGCCAGATGATGCAGGCGATGACGGATGCAAAAGTGGGTTTTGACCGGGAGAAATACGCAGCCCTGCAAGAAAAAATTGATGAAATCCTGGCCAAGGATGAACTAACCGATGCTGACCGTGCCCAGATAGAAGCGCTGGAACACGAACAAAGCCAGTTATCCGAAGTGGCAGCCAAACGACTGGCAGAGCAGACCGCCAACAAGGAAAAAGTCTGATCCCGACTTGCGGCAAGATAGAAAAGCTGGCATCTTGCCGCCATCTGCATTAAAACTGGGACAACCTTAGTGGAACTTCTGCCCTGGTCTTTTCATAGTCACTACGGCTTTACCCTGCGGGGGTACCACAGTGCCCCCAGGGGCAAGCCGGTGTTGCATGTGCTGCACGGCAATGGATTTTGCAGCCGGACGTACCAACCCATGCTGCAGCAACTGGCCAACGACTACGACTTGTTCTTATCTGATGCTCAGGGCCATGGTGACAGCGATCATGGTGGTGCCTTTATTGGCTGGAACGAAAGCGCGGAACTGGCCAGGCAGGCCTGGCTGGCACACCGGCATCTGTATCCCAATGTGCCCCATATTGGCCTAGGCCATAGCTTTGGCGGGGTGTTAACAGCGCTGAACAACGCGGCTGATCCCGGACTTTTTCAGCAAGTACTCTTGCTCGATCCGGTGTTGTTCACCCCGAGCATGTTAGCCAGCATGAAAGCCCTGAGCATGGTGCGACTGTATAAGCGCAACCCTTATGCCCGGGCAGCTTTAAAACGCCGCCAACATTGGCCAGATAAAGAAAGTGCTCGTCACTACCTGCAGCAACGTGCCTTTTTCAACAACTGGCACCCGGAGGCGCTGGCCGCCTACATTGACCATGCCCTCAAACCATCCGAGCATGGCGTAAGCCTGAAATGCCAGCCGATTCGGGAAGCTGAAATCTTTGGCTCTTTCCCTCGCGACCTTTGGCAGCAGCTGGCCAAGCCCTGTGCGCCAACCCGGGTTCTTTATGGTGACCGCAGCTACCCTTTTGTTGCCAAGGCTCTGATGAAATGGCAAAAGATCAACCCAAGGGTTGCGCTGGAGCAAGTCAGCGGTGGTCACTGTTTTATGCAAGAGCAGCCGGAACAAACAGCGGCCACCGTTGTCCGTCATTTGGCGGCTGATTAGAACCAGTCTTTTACAGGCTTGGTGCTGTTTCTGGCTTGGATCTGTTTCTGGATGAGCGCCAACAAGGTATACTATTCAAGCTTTTTATTGCCATCGCTCTGGATTGGAGTTTACATGAACATGCGTTTTGCCTTTGCTATGCTGGCGAGTGTGATGATGGTTGCGTGCAGCAGCTATCCTGAGCGCTCTTCCGAACCGCTGCTGCCAGCAACAGTGGTACCGATAGAGGTCAGCACGGTAGAGGAGCTGCCTGACTCCGAGGTCACACAAGCCCTTGCCACCGACTTTGAAATGATTTTTATCGATCAAGACATGAGCTTTATTGGCACCCTGCCTTGTGCCGATTGCCCGGGCATTGCCTTTCATTTGAACCTGTACCGCGATGGCCGCTTTGAGATCCGACAAGAGTATCTGGAGCGCAACAACATTTTATTGGTGAAAGGCACCTGGCTGCTGGAGCAACGCACCCTGCACCTGATGAACCAGCAACACACCCTGCCGACCTTTCAGTTTGTTAGCAATCGCCGACTCACCATGCTGGACATGGCTGGCAAACCCATCGTTTCCAGCCTGAACTACCATCTGGATCGGACCGAACGATTGCAAAGCATCGACACCCGCCGTCCAATGCTGGGCCTCTATCAGGTCAATGGCGACAGTGCCACTTTTACCCTGTGCGATTCGGGTGAGCGCTTTCAGGTGGCCATGACTCAACATCACATGCCAATGCTGCGCAATTACCGGCAAGATCCGCAATTAAGTGGTCAGGCAGTCATCGCCACCCTGACTGGCCGGCTTGGTAACGGCCAGGACAGCAACACCTTGTTCATTGATCAGTTCGAACAGTTTTGGCCCGGAGCCGCCTGTCCGCAACGTCATGCCCCGGCTGCAGTGCATGGGCTGGTATGGCGGGCAGAAAAAATTGCTGAGCAGTACGTGCCGCAGCAATTGAATGTCCGGGTGCTGTTTCGCGACAACAACACCCTCTACGGCTTTGCCGGCTGCAACAACTTCCATGGCAGCTATCGCCAACGCGCCAATACGCTTGAGATCAGCAATCTGGCGATGACCCGTAAATTCTGTGAAGAGAGCAGCCAGCTCGAGCAAAGTTTCACCCAGAGCTTACAAAACGCAGACCGCGCCGAGGTCAATGGCCATGCGCTGCAACTCTTTCAGAACAATGCAGTTATCATGCAGTTGGTACCTGCCGCCAATTAACGGTTTTCCTTTTGAGCACCTCAGGGCCCTTGCCGGTTGGCAACAGCCCTGAAGGTAGCAATTCATTGCCTGTTCAGTTCAAAGTGTTTATGCTGTGTTAAAGTGTTGATGGCTGGGCTTTTATGCGTCGCTTTGTCCGTATTTTTAGTCTGTTGCTCACCCTGGTGGTTTGCCTGTTGCTGGTCGCTTTTCTGTGGCTGCAGCAGCAACTGCGTCAACTGCCCATCCAGCAGCTGGACTACCAGATAGCTGGTTGGGGCCTGCGCCAATTGCAATTGGCTCACCTGCACTTTAGCTACCCGCTTGAGCAGCAAACCCTTCGGGTTGAACTTGAACAACTGAGCCTTCAATGGCATTGGCAAGGGTTCCGCCCTCAACTGCAACAGCTTGGCCTGCATAACGCCAACCTGCATTTATCCGCTTTCCCAGTTGGCCCCGACAGCAGCACCAAGCCCGATAGCACCAGCAGCAAGCTGCTGCCTGAGCGCTGGCACTGGCCAGAGTGGCTTCCGGCGACCACTACCATTAAGCAGCTGCAGCTTGATCTGCCTTGTGCGCAAAGCCGCTGCCGCTATCAAGGCTCTGTCGCGCTGCAACGGACTGAAACTCTGGGCGCCCAGCTGCAATTCAGCTCCTTGCAACACCCGGGGCATGGCCTTAGCCTGGCACTTGAGTACCAGGTCGATCAGAACTGGCCGCAGTTATCGGTCATGCTGGATGTCTCAGAGCTGCTAACAATGCAGTTCAACAGCGCGCTGGTCGAGGAGCAGCAGACTCAAACCCTCTTTTGGCAAGGTGCGACGCAACTAGAACTGCTGCCCCCGCCTGGCTGGGTGCAGGCTGAGCTGGCGTTGTGGCAACAGCAGCTGCCAGAGAGCTGGTTGCAGCAGTTTCAACAAAGCATTCGAGCCCAGAGTAAATGGCAGTTGCAGGTGCCAGCCAGGCTGGACGAATCCGTTTGGCCGCAGCTGAACGGTGACATCGAACTGCAGCTAAGCAGCCCCAGTCCCTTTTACATGCCTGAGTTTGGGCTGATCACGGCGGAAGTTCAGGCTCATGCACATTTTACCGATGGCCAGGCATCGCCTTTCCGGCTGGCTGCAGGTGGACGTCTGAGCGAACTGCAATTGCCGCAGGGCTTGACAGAGCTCGGAGTCCAGCCGCAAAGCTGGTACTGGAGTTTAAGCAGTCAGCAAACGGAAGCCTTGGATCTGACCGCCCTGCCATTGCAGCTCCGTTTGCTCTCCGCCGATCAGCAGCAGCTGCTTGCCTCGCTGGAGCTCAATGCGCCGGCACAACAGCTCAGCATCAAACAGTTGCAGCTGCAACTGGCGCTGCCTGAACTTCACTATCAGGACTGGTCTTTGCAGCAGTTGCAGTTAAGCACTGAGCTAACGGGCCAACTGAGCCTGAGCCAACAGCATTGGCACACACTTGAGCCGCTGCAATTGTCGGTTGCCAGGCTGCACAATCCGGAGCTTGAGTTGACCATTGAGACGCTCGAGCTCGCACTGTCGAATGGACAAGTGTCCTGGCAATCCAACGAGTCAGACACCAGCAGCTGGCAGCTGCAAAGCCAGGCAGACCTCCAGCTCAAGCAATTGCTGCATCCAGTCATCAAACCCTTGAACTGGCGGTGGCAAGGCAAGCTGCAAAGTGCATCTTCAGCGGCAGATTTGGTGGAGGCAACAGGACTGCTGACCGCCTCATCAGGCCTTGAGTTCAGTACCCAGCTCAGCAGCAGCACCGAACAGTTCAGCCTGGCATGGCAGCTGGCGGATGTATTTGTGTTGGCCGGCAATCCATTGGCCAGCAGTTTGACGGACTGGCCAGAATTGCTGACGCTGCAACGCGGACGCATCCGGCATCAGGGTAAACTGGACTATGGCTTCAATAATGATGGCATTGCGCTCAGCAGTGAAACCCAGTTGCTTGATCTTTCCGGTTTTTACGACACCACCCTCTTTCGCAACCTGACCAGCCAGCTCGAACTCCATCTCAAGGATGATACGATTTCCATCCGCAGTCCGGACTTGACCGTAAAAGAGCTGGAACAAGGTGTCCGCGCCGGTCCTTTGCACCTGGCAGCCAGCTACCAGGCATCGCTTGATGCGCCAACAACCGGAATGGTCCAGTTGGAGCACAAGACGCTCGGATTGTTCAATGGTGCGGTCAAGCTGCCGGCAATGACGCTGGATCTGCGTGAAGAGCGCTGGCTGCTGCCACTGCAGCTTGAGCAATTGGATTTGCAACAACTGCTGACACAGCACCCAACAACGGACTTAATGGGCCATGGCCTGATCAATGGCGAGATCCCCTTGATTATTTCCCCCCAGGGTTTCGAAGTCGCACAAGGGCGCCTGCAGGCAAAGGAGCCTGGTGGCAGCCTGAGTTATCGCTCGCCTCAGGCGCAAAGCATGGCTGCCAGTAATCCAGCCATGAAAACCATGTTCACAGCGCTGGATGACTTTCACTACACAGTGCTGAGCAGCGATGTCAGTTACAGCACCGATGGTCAGCTGGTGTTGGCGCTGCGGCTGGAAGGTCGGAACCCGGCGATGGAAGGTGGCCGCCCGGTGCACTTGAACATCACGCTGGAAGAAAATATTCCGGCGCTGATTACCAGTTTACAGCTCACCAACCAACTGAACGAAGTTATACAACAACGGGTCCAGCAGCGGCTGCAACAGCCGCGCCGGCCATAGGAGAAAACCATGCATGTAAAAGCACTAGCCATGTCGGCTCTTGCAGTCTGGCTGAGCGGTTGTACCCCAACCGTTCAGGTGGCTGCGCCATCCGAGCCGATCACCATTAATCTGAATGTTAAGATTGAACATGAAATTCTGATCCGGGTCGATCGCGAACTGGATCAATTGTTCAGCGATTCCAGTGGTCTATTTTAAGGAGCTCCCCATGAAAACAGCGACTTCTGTCAAAACTCTGCTGGCAACCTTCTTGCTGCTACTGGCCTTGCCGGTACTGGCGATGAATCTGCAACAAGCGATGAATGCTTTGGGCCCTGCCAAAGAGCAAGGCTTGATTGGTGAGCAAGTCAATGGCTATCTGGGGGTGGTGCAAGACAGTGCTGAAGCCCGGCAGATTGTTGAGTTAATCAACGATGCCCGTCGTGCTGAGTACAGCCGTATCGCCCGCGATAACAACATTGCGGTGGCCGATGTGGAAGCACGGGCAGGCCAAAGAGCGATTGAGCGCACCCCAGCCGGACACTTCATCAAGCTGGATGGCAACTGGGTGCGCAAGCGCTAGGCTGCATCCGTGATGGACCGGGCAAAGGAAGTACAGCAGCACTTTTACAGCAAAGCCTCTACCCGAGCGATAGAGCAAGCCGCCATTTCCCGACTGGCGCAAGGAGAGTTGGTGTTGATGCAGCGTGCAGCTCAGGCGCTGTTGGCACTGATTAAACAGCGCTGGCCCAGTCGCAAGCGCCTGCTGATCTACGCTGGCGTCGGCAACAATGGCGGTGATGGCTACCTGCTTGGAGCTTATGCCAGCGCCGAAGGCTTTCAGGTCAGCATCAAAGTCGTTGGTCAAAAGACTGCGCTCAGCCAGACGGTAGCACTTGCTCAGTCCATGGCCCGACAAGCCGGTTTGTGTTTTACCGAGCTTTCAACGCCTTGTGCAACCGATCTGGTGATAGATGCCTTGCTGGGGATCGGCCTGAGCCGCCCGGTTCAGGGCGAGCTTGCCACGGCCATTGCCCAAATCAATCGGCATGCCTGCCCGGTGCTGGCTGTGGACCTGCCCTCCGGCCTTTGTGCCGATACCGGTCAGGTGCTGGGCATGGCCGTCAAAGCCAATGCGACCTTAAGCTTTATCACTCACAAACCAGGCCTTTGGACCGCCGATGGCCCCGACTACGCTGGCGAGCGCTTGCTGGATACACTGGCGATTCCGCCAGAGCTTTATCCGCTGCAACCGGCTTTGGCAAAGCCGGTGAATGGCGAAGCCTTGCTGCAGCAAGTACCGAAGCGCCAAAAAAACTGTCATAAGGGCATGGCCGGCCACGTGCTGGTGGTCGGTGGTGATCATGGCATGGGTGGCGCACCGCTCCTCAGCGCCGAAGCAGCGCTGCGCTGTGGTGCCGGCCTGGTCAGCATCCTGACCCGACAAGCCCATGTTAGCGCCATCATTGCCCGACGTCCCGAATGCATGGTCAAGGCTGTCGGCCCCCGGGACACTATCGAACCACTGCTGCAGCAGGCCGATGTGATCATTGCCGGTCCCGGCCTTGGTCAGGCACCCTGGGGCCAGCACTTGCTGAGCCAGGTGCTGGCGCAACAAAAGGCCCTTGTGCTCGATGCCGATGCGCTGTCCTTGCTGGCTCAGCAACAGCCAGAGCGATTGCCTGAGCAGTGCATTTTAACGCCGCACCCTGGGGAGGCGGCCCGTTTGTTGGCCTGCAGCAGCCAGCAAGTGCAGCAGGATCGCATCAAAGCCGTCAAAGCCTTGCAGCAACGCTTTCAGACAAGAGTGCTGTTAAAAGGCAATGGCAGTTTGCTGGCCGATGCCCAAGAGGTGCAACTGCTAACGGCTGGTAACCCAGGCATGGCCAGTGCCGGCATGGGAGATTTACTCTGTGGCATCATTGCAGCCTTATGGGCTCAGGGCCTGGCAGCGACCGATGCCTGTGCGTTGGCAGCCTGGCTGCATGCCAGTGCGGCTGATCAGCTGGCTAAAGACTTTGGATGCCGCGGCTTGCTGGCAACCGATGTGCTGCCGAGGGTGCGTCAGCTGCTCAATCAGCGACCGGGTTTATTTGAGTAGCTGTATTGATTTCAATAACTTAATCGCCTATTGTTAGTTTGAGTATCCGCATTATTAAGGCCTGAGCACTCCATGCCTACCGCCCTAGCCTTGAAAGGTTTGCGCATTTGTTTGCTGCTGTTATCCAGCGGCTTGCTGGCTGCTTCGCTATGGGCGGATGCGCACAGGCCAACTTATCCTCCTACCCCTGCTTTATTCTTTCAGGTCAGCAATCAACATCAACTTGCTGAGCAGATCATCACTGCAATCGTGCAGGATCAGCAAGGCTTTTTGTGGGTTGGCACCAGCAGCGGTCTGTACCGGTATGATGGCTATCGCTTTGTGCGCTTTAGCGAACAGAGTGAGCAACTCAGGGGAAGCTTTGTTCAGTCCTTGTTGTTGCGGCAAAACGGTGAACTTTGGGTAACGGCTGTGCCTGGAGGCATCAGTCACTTTGATGCCAAGACCCTGCGCTTTTCCGCCTTTGACAACTACCCGAAGCATGAGGCGCATTTCTGGCAAAGCGCTCAGGTGTTGGCTGAAGATCAACAACAAGGGCTTTGGGTTGGCAGTCGCAATGGCCTGGCGTACATCGATGGTTCCGGGCAGAGTCAACTGTTGTCGCATCCAACCTTATCGGAGCTCAATATCCGGGCT
>JAFIFR010000053.1 GCA_020831935.1 Alkalimonas sp. | reverse complement strand
ATCTTCGGTATTGGCTTCCCGCCATTCTTGGGCGGACCTTTCCGCTACATGGATAGCCTGGGTGCAGCCAAACTGGTTGAGATACTGCAGGGCTACGAAGCACAGTTTGGCAGTCGTTTTGCGCCTTGCGAATTGCTGCAACAGATGGCGGCAGAGGGGAAAACCTTTTACCCGTCCTAAAGTGTGTTGAGTCTTTACTTTGGCGTTCGTGCCTGAACTGAGTGGAGGGCACGAACGCTCCGTTCAGACAGACACTGCCTCTTTTATGCTTTGGTATGATTAAACCACCATTACTTAAAACCAGGCTCTTTGTTGCTGCATCAGCAATCGCTATGCTGCTTTTGTTATGGCAGCTAATGAGTTGGTGGCAATTTGAGTCGCCGTTATCTCTGGGCTATCAACAAAGTCATTACCAGGTTTTTGTTTATGGAACCTTGAAACAACCACTGATTCGGCGGTTGATAGTGGGGGCTCAGATTGAAGCTGTGCCCGCACAGCTTGAGGGGTTTCAGAAAAGTGGTTTAACCATAGTCCCTCAAGTTGATGGCGTTGTTGCTGGCTACCTGATAACACTCACAGCAACACAAATGCAGCGCGTTGACCGCTACGAACGTCTGGGCGTGCGTTACTGCCGATTTGAGGTGGTGCTGGCAAGTGGCAAGATCGCCTGGGTCTATCAACGGCTTGAATCTGACAACTGTGAACAAGAGCTACGGTAAATTGTCGCGTTTTTAACAACACGACCGTGACTCCTTTGGTAAAATAAAGCCATTCAGACCGGTAGGAGCCTTACGTTGTTGTTGTTGCCTGTTGTTTTTATCTGTACTGCGATTTCCATTTACATTGCAGCGTTGCGGGCTGGTATGTCTGCCTGGCGTTGGGCGATGGCTGCGCTTGCGTTAGGTCCTTTGTTGCTGCCACTTTTTACCAGCCATAAACGTTTGGTGTTGTTAAAAGCAAGAGGCCAAAGCAGCCGTCTGTTTAGGCCATAAGCTGCTGCAATTGGGTTAAAACCAGCTGTACCCCTTCATTTTCTTCAGCCTGCCTGAGGTAAGCGACGGATAAACTTCGTCGCAACACTGGCATGGTATCGATTTGCCGTAATCTTCCTGACTCCAGGTGCCCCTGAATCATGCTTTTTGGCAAGTAAGCTGCTCCGCGTTGTTGCAGCACCGATGCCAATGCAATACCAGCGTGGTTGGTCCGCACTGTGACCCGGGTATCTTCATGCACAATGCCTGCTTGTTTCATCTGAAAAGCGGTTCCCCAGTCCATCAGGATATAATTGGCTTGCAGGGCTTCTTTGGTTGCCGGGCTATCGGCGTGGATAACCGGAACTAACTGCAGCTCGGTTAGGTGGGTAACCAACAAGTCATCGCTGTTGGGGGGATCGAACAAAATGGCCAGGTCTAGCTGCCGTTCGGAAAGCCCTCGAATAATGGACTCCCGCTCCAGACTCTCAGCACGCCAGCTGATGTTGGGCAGCTGTTGCTGCATACTCAGAAAGGCAGGCATCAGGTAGCTATCCCACAAGGTCGCGGTGGCAGCGATCACTAGTTGCTGGTGGTCGGCTGGCACGGCAACATCCTGGCGGGCTCGCTGCAAGGTCAGTATCATGCTTTCAGCATGCGGCAGCAAACGCTCTCCTGCCGTGGTGAGCTGAATATTGTTGCGGTGGCGGCTAAACAGGGTCACGCCCAAGTGCTGCTCAAGCTGGCGGATGCGAAAACTAACAGCAGACTGAGTCAAAAAGAGGTTTTCAGCTGCTTTGCCAAAGTGTCGGGTACGCTGCACTTCTAAAAAAGTTTTGAGTAACTCAGTATCCACCGTGTTCCCTTAGAAATTTTTATCTTCACGATAAAAAACTTTTGTTTTACGAGGGCGATTTTGTTCACCATACTCCGCACAGTTGCGCAGGGCAAGCGGATTGTGATCCCAATCGCGACTTGCTTTGTACAAGATGCAACTCCCATTAACGCGTTGTCATGATGAGCAAAAGAGGAAAAAAGTGATGCAGCAAAGTTTTGTCGCTACACGTCGCTTTTTCGATGATCGGAATTTCCCGAAAGGGTTTACCCGCTCCGGACGTTTTACTCTGGCTGAGGGCAATTTGCTGGAAAAGCACGGTATTGCCTTGCAAGAGCTGGAGCAGGGCAGTCGTACTCCTCAAACCGATGAAGAGCATCACTTTGTACTTGTCTGCAAAGGTGAGGCTGAAGCTGCTTCGGCGGTGGAGAAAACCTGGTTGAAGTACAAACAACGGGTGCAGGAAAAACGTAAGTTTCATACCGTGTTCGGTAAAAAGCGCATCGCCGATAGCAGTGATGATTTTAGCTACGTAGAGGCAGATAGCGACTGAGGTTGTTCTACTGTTTAGCCTGGCTGTGCGAGCAGCCAGGCCATTAGTTTACGCTGCTGGCGGCTGTCAGGGCTCTAACCTTTGAGCTGGTATCCTGTCTTTTTTGTTGCCTTAAAAACTGGGTAAAATCGTCTGCGGATAGTGGCTTGCTGTAATAATACCCTTGAATGACTTCGCAGCGAAGCTGCTTCAGCATATCCAACTGTTGTTTCACCTCCACCCCTTCAGCCACCACGGTCAAGCTTAAATTGTGAGCTATGGTGACGATGGTATCGACCATATTCCTGCCCCGGGCTGTGCCCATATCATCCACAAACGCCTTATCAATTTTCAGGGTGTTTAGAGGAAACTGCTTTAAATACGCCAACGAGGAATAGCCTGTTCCAAAGTCATCCATGGCCAGGTGAATGCCGCGCGCCCGCAGCTTCTTCATGGTATCAATCGCCATGGTGGGTGACTGCATCACAGTCCCCTCGGTAATTTCAAGCTCCAGATGGTAAGAGGGCAGCTCGGTTTGCTGCAATACATCATCGATTTGCTCGCACAAAAAAGGCAGCATAAATTGCTTGGCGGAGAGGTTGACAGCCACCCGGCCATGAAACAACTCTTGATCTATCCAGGCCTTCACCTGCTGGCAGGCTTTGCGCAGCACCACGGCACCAATCTCAACGATTTGGCCGGTTTCCTCTGCCACCGGAATAAAGGTGGCCGGGCTGATGATGCCGCGCTTGGGGGTGATAAAGCGCACCAGAGCTTCCATGCCGAGCAGTTTACCGGAATGGATGTCCATTTTAGGTTGGTAGTAGACCGTGAAGAAGTCTTCTTTTAAGCCGTGACGGATCAGGTTTTCGATTTGCAATCGTTTGACGGCTTGCTTGTTCATGCTGTCATTAAAAAACAGGTAGCGATTGCCGCCTTCATTTTTAGCATGGTACATGGCGGTATCGGCGTTGCGCAGTAAGCTTTGCGGATCCTGGCCATCTTCCGGGTAGAGCACAATGCCAATGCTGCAGCTGATCACCAGCTCATGTTGATGGATAAAAAAGGGCAGGTTGATTTGCTTGATAAGCTCTTTAGCCAGGCTGGTAATGGTGTGAATATCGTTGGTATTTTCCAGTAAAATAGCAAACTCATCACCACCTAAACGGTACAATTGGCCTTTGCTGCGGGGAAGCAGACTTAAACGTTCGGTCAGTTTAATTAATAAGCCATCACCCAACTGATGGCCCAATGAATCATTGATTTTTTTGAAGTTATCCAAATCAAACATCAGCAATGAGTGGCGCTTTTGCTGCTTCACTAACTGGCTGAGCTGACTGAGAAACAGGGCTCTGTTGGGCAAGCCGGTCAAGGTATCGCTGTTGGCCAGTCGGCTCAGCTCTTTTTCGCGATTCTTTCGCTCGGTAATGTCGGAGAATACCGCAACATACTGTTGGATCTCACCGCGCTCATCCCGGACAATATTAAAATTTAATTCCGCATAGTAGGTTTGACCATCGCTGCGTTGCTCTTCCACTTCGCCGGCCCAGGTACCTGTTGTGGCAAGCTGTTGCCGGATATCGCGCAGGAAGCGGCTCGGGTAAAGAGAAAGCTCGAAGGGCAGATGCAAAACTTCCGCCCGGCTTTTGCAGGTGATGCGACTAAAAGCAGGGTTCACCTCAAGAATGAGGAAGTTGTTATCGCAAATGACCACCGCATCGGAGATATTTTCCAGGCACTGCGCAAAGAGCTGCAGCCGCTCTTCTGCCAGCTTGATGTGATGAATGTTCTTCAGAGTTCCTGTCATTCGGGTGGCTTGTTGTTGCCCGTTGAAGCTCACTACTTTGCCGCGGTCCAACACCCAGATCCATTCATTGGTACTGGATTGGATACGGTAGGTGGCTTCAAAATAAGGGGTCTGGCCGGCAAGGTGCTCGCTCAACGCGTCACTGACACGATCCAGATCCTGAGGGTGGATTTGCTGGCGGTTGGGTGGGATGTCCTGAGTATTGGGAGCCAGTTCTACCGGTGTCTGCCAGGAGCTTGAGCGGTACAAGGTTCCTTCTTCAATGTTCCAGTCCCAAAGCTCATCGCCACTGCCCCATAGCGACAGTCGGAGTCGTTCCTCACTGTGTTCAAGTCGACGCTGGTAGCGGCGCATTTTCACAATACTAAGATGAGCAAGCAGCAGGGCGCCAAAGGACAGCAGCAGTACGATGCTTAGCAAATAAGGCTGAACCCCTTCCCAGTTCACTGCAAGGGCAGGGGCAGGTAGCAGCAGGATAAGCGGGCAGCTTGTTGTTATTGTTGTGCTAATGCCAGCGCGCATTCGTTCAGTTGGCTACGGTTGAGGTACTGCTAACTTATAGAAGTTGCGCCGAGCTGTCAAAAACAAATCGTATCAGTTAGTTTCCAGTTCTGAAATAAACTCAGCTGCCGATAGAAAACGCAGATGACTGTGATTAGGCTGGCTATCGGTCGCCAGAAATAGCGCATCGTAATCCGGTGACAACAGCTGGTAGAAAAAGTGGATAAAGCGCTCCAGGCTGAGTGTTTCCAATGCGGTGCGGATACGCTCGGTCAAATTAAAGGTTTCATCCTGCTGACCAATGGCCAACCAAAGTCGCTTGGCTCTGCTGCTTAAGCTGGTATCGTTTTCATTTAATTGTTGCAATAGTCCCTGCTTTAACTCGGCAAACTCGAGTGGCGACAAGGCTTCCAAAGAAGCCAGAAAGTCCCGGTAAAACGCTAAGGTTGCCTGATACAGTTGCTGGCAGTCGCTGTGAGGGGATTGAATGTAAAAGGCCAGACCTGGCAGGGTGTTCACTGGCACATAGCCTGTTCCCACCAGGTAGCCCAACTGCTGCTCTGTGCGAAGCTGATGAAAGTAACGGGGTGCCAACAGGTGATTGGCGAGCATAAAAAGAGCCATGTGCCTGGGCGATTTGTCTTGAGCCGGTAAGTAAATCACCAGAGCATGATCGGGGTGCTCGACTGGAACGGTCAGCCAGACAGGGCCTTGCCCTTGAATGGACCGTTCGGGGTCTTTCGTCACCGGACAGGTCTCAACGTTTGCCAGCCAGCCCTGCAACTGCTGTTGCAACTGAATGGCATCCTGCTGTTGCCAATTGCCGGTCATAAAAGCTTCGACATGGAGCTGCTGTAGCAATTGTTGGTTAAAATGCCCGAAGCTTTCTGCTGTCATGGTCGACAGCTGATGCAGCAGCTGATCGACGCCTGGGTTGTGTGGGTGCATCACGGCAGAGAGTTGGCTAAAGAGACTGGCCACGGGCTTGTTTTTATGGCTGTCGCGCCAGTGGCGCATTAATTGCTGCTTCAATTCGGTAAAGCGCTCTGGTTGAATTTGAAAATGACGGATGTGATTGAGCACATCCATCAGCAGCTGAATTTGGTTGTGGTTGAGCCCATAGCTGTGCAGACTGATCCCCTGCTTTTGCACGTGCGCGCTGTAACCGAGCCCGGCGGTGGTTGCCGGGTAAAAAACTTGCTGGATCTCGTCGTTGAGCAGTTCTACCCATAGGCGGGTGGCGGCCAGGTGCCAGCAGCTTTCAGTGCTATGCGGCAGGCTCAGTTGCAGATAAATATGGCCTTTTGGGGTATGAAAATCTGCATCGGCTTTAAACCAGAGGGTTAGGGCATCGCTTTGATGAAGGCGGATTGGCAATGGTTGCGTTGCGTTTGGTGGCAACAGGCTGAGCTCAGACACCAGGTAGCGGTTGGGCGTTGGGAGTTGCAGGTCTGAGGTAGCCCTGGCTTGATAGAGCCTCTGTTGCAGCCCTGCTGGCAACGGCTGTATTTGGTAGGGGGTGTCATACCAACGTGCTTGCTGGCTGGTCTTTAGCCCGGGCGCAATCAGCATTCGTCGCATGTTGTCAGGGCGGAAGTAACTCAGCACCTGACGGTAGAGTGATTCAGGGGGCGTCTCCATCCGGTAATCGCCAAAGACCACATCTTCGGTTGGGTAGTGCTGCATATTAACGGCCAGCTCGGTGGCGGTTTGTTCCGGGGTGCTGGGCTCTTGATACAAAAAAGACCAGTGCAGCAGCTGCTGACGCTCCTGATACAAGGTTTCTGGAAAAGGGGCCGCCTGCAGCATGGCCAGGTAATTAAATATTACTGCGGTAATGTCATCAATGACGCTCATGCCCAGCAAGGTCAGTTCACAAGAGATGCTAAAGTCTTTAAAGTTGCTGCCATCCACCCCACCTCCGGCGCTCAGTTGATTGATCCAGCCGTTATTTTTTAACGCTGTGTACAATGAGCCGGGGCCTTCGTCACCCAGTAAATGGGCAATAAAACTGATCAGTTTGAACGGGTACCAATGCTGAATGCAAGGTAACGCGAAGGTGACCACCAATTTGTGCATTTCCTTGTGCGGCTCAATCAGCAGATCCAGCCCCAGCTGTTCGGGTAAATAAAGCGGTTGCTGCAACCAGTCCCGTTTGGGATCCCCAGATGTTAACTCTGAGAAATGCTGCTCAACCCACTGCTGCTGTTGTTCGACGGCTGCAGGACTGACCAGCACCAAGGTCATTTGGTTGGCGACATAAAAGCGCTGATAAAATGCCAGCAAGGCTTCGCGCAGACTTTGTTCAGGGCTATCGGCCAGGGTCTGCAGGTTGCCAACCGAAAACTTGGCAAAGGGGTGTGCTGGGTTGACGGTTTCTTTATGCACCTGATAAATGCGCCGGCCGTCGTCTTTTAACTTCAGGGTAAATTCGGCTTCAATCGCCTGGCGTTCTTTGTCGATGTAACCGTCGGCAAACAAGGGATGGCTGAACATATCGGCAAAGCGATGCAACCCCTCGGCAAAGTGGTTAGTGTCGCAATCGAAAAAGTAGGTGCTGTACTCGGTGCCGGTCCAGGCGTTGCTGCTGCCACCATGGTGGCTGGCAAAGTTACCAAAGCTTCCGGCAACCGGGTAATGCTGGCTGCCGAGAAACAGCATGTGTTCGGTAAAGTGTGCCAGCCCCTGCCTGTCGTGCGGATCATCAAAGTGCCCAGCCCGCACACAGAGGGCGGCGGCACTTTTTTCTGCATCCGCTTGCTGGACCAGCAGCACCGTCAGGCCATTCTCCAGAGTCAGGTAATGGTACTGCTTCGGATCGTTAGGGCTTTGCTTTATTTCAATTTTTTTCAATGGTCGGCCTGCTGGGTTGTGGATACAACTGGCTTATCGGTGTTTTTTCATACCTTTAAGGAATAGCATAGCGTAACTTTATGCCTTAATAACAGTTACAGCCGCACGAAACTTTCATTATCATAGCGCACAATTTTTCGCCTGGTGTAGCCAGGACCTGACAAAGTAGCAGTAGGTAGCAGTGAATGGTCAACTTAGTAATCATGCGTCATGGTGAAGCTGAAGCTTTGCAAAGCACCGATGCCATGCGGCAGCTCACTGCCAAAGGCCGGTCTGAGGTGACTCAAATGGCCAGCTGGCTGCAGCAGCACTACCCAGCTTTTGATCGGGTGCTGTGCAGCCCTTACACCCGGGCTCGCCAAACGGCAGAGTTGATGGTGATGAAGCAACCAGCCAGTTGTCAGCTCGGTCTGCTCAGCGATCTGGTTCCCGATGGCGACCCATTGCAGGTGCAACTCTATCTGGATGCGCTTTGGTCGACTGCTCCTGAGCAGCGTATTTTGTTGGTATCCCACATGCCGCTGGTCAGTTTTTTGGTGCAAGGCTTTAGCCATGCCGGTCAATGTCCGGTCTTTAGCACTGCTGGCATGGCTTGTTTGCAGTACCAGCCTGGCAACAGGGGGGACTTGCTGGAATCCATGTCGCCGTCTGAGTTGAATTTGCTGTCGGTTTAGTCTGATAGCGGATTGCTATCTTTATCGGCCACAGCCCCTTTCGGCAGCCGCAACAACACCAGCAAGGCGCCATCGCGTCCCCAGCTGCGCGGAGCACTGTGAAAGGCCCGTACATTGGGGTGTTGGATCAGCCAGTTGGGCACTTTACGGGCCAGAATGCCCAATCCTTTGCCATGCACAATGCAGGCGCAGTGCAGCTGTTGCTGCTGACACCAGTGCAGCAGGGCGGCCAATTCCAGCTTGGCTTGCTGTTGCGTCATGCCATGCAGATCCAGCGTGACCTGTGGTTGGATTTGGCCTCGTTTTAATGCTCTGGCCAGCAGCGGATCCTCACCATCCGCCACAAAGCTCTGCGCCCCTTCATTGCAGACATAGCCTTCGTATTGGTCGGAAAAATAGAACAGCGCTTGCTGCTCGGTTTCTGGCCGGGCTTTTGCTTTAGTTTTTGCTGCAACCGGAGTAGAATGATGCCACTTTTTGTCCTGCACCATCGGCGATGCATCGGCGACGATGTCGCGAAACAACTGGCTGTCTTCCGGGCTTATTTCGGTTTTTTTCGGCATGGTGCAAGTGTAATCAAACGAGTCGGGCAACACAAATCAGTCGCGTTGCCTGCCGCTGCTAAATCTGGATAACTATGATCACAGACCCCAATCAGCCTGCTGAACAGCCTTTTTTCAGCCCGGAGCTGGCACAAGATGCCCTGGAGCAACTGCATACGATACAAGACTGGCTGCGCTTTGCTGTCAGTAAAATGAACCAGGGCGAGGTGTATCTGGGTCATGGTACCGATAACCCCTGGGATGAAGCTGCCAGTCTGATGTCTGCAGTGCTGGCGCTGCCGCCCATGACCGATGAACGCTTGTTTCCGGCCCGGTTGACGGTGCGCGAGCGCGAGGAGTTTCTGGCCTTGTTGCAGCAACGCATCGAGCAGCGCATCCCTGCCGCCTACCTGACGCAGCAAGCCTACTTTGCCGGCTTGCCATTTTACGTGGATGAGCGGGTTCTGGTCCCACGCTCTCCGATAGCGGAGCTGATTGGGCAAAGCTTTCAGCAGCAACTCAAAGGGCGTGAGCCTGGCCGGATCCTGGACTTGTGTACCGGCTCTGGCTGCATTGCCATTGCTTGCGCCTATCAATTTGCCGAAGCCGAGGTGGATGCTGCGGACATCAGTCCGGATGCACTGGCGGTGGCTGAATACAATATTGCGCAGCACCGGCTTGAGCACCGGGTCTTTCCATTGTTGTCGGATGGGTTCGATGGCCTGGCGGGCCAACAGTACGATTTGATTGTCACCAACCCGCCCTATGTCGATGCAGAAGACATGGCTGATTTGCCATCGGAGTTTTTGCACGAGCCGGAGCTCGGGCTGGCATCTGGCGCGGATGGGCTGGCGCTGACACGTCGTATCCTAGCCGAGGCGGCCCGGCATTTAACCGATGACGGGGTGCTGATCTGTGAGGTTGGCAACAGCATGGTGGCCTTGCAGCAGCAACTGCCTGATGTTGGCTTGAACTGGTTGACTTTTGAGCAGGGTGGTATTGGGGTATTTTCGATTAATAAAGCAGAATTGCTGCGCTGTCAGCAGCAACTGGAGGAATGGTAAATGGCGGGCAACAGCATCGGGCAATTATTTCGGGTCACCACTTTTGGTGAAAGTCATGGACCCGCTATTGGCGGCATCGTCGATGGCTGTCCGCCGGGCCTTACGATCACGGCTGAAGAATTACAGCTGGAGTTAGACCGTCGAAAGCCGGGGACCTCACGCTACACCACAGCGCGACGCGAAGCGGATGAGGTGAAAATTTTATCCGGTGTGTTTGAAGGCATCAGTACCGGCTGCTCCATCGGTCTGTTGATTGAGAATACCGATCAGCGCTCGCAGGACTACTCCAAAATCAAAGAGGTGTTTCGTCCGGGGCATGCCGACTACACCTATTGGCATAAATTTGGTATTCGCGATTATCGGGGGGGCGGCCGCTCATCGGCACGGGAGACAGCAATCCGGGTGGCCGCAGGCGCCATTGCCAAGAAATACCTGCGGGAAAAGTTTGGTGTTGAAATTCGAGGCTACCTGGCGCAGCTTGGTCCGGTGGCCGTGGAGCAGGTGCAGTGGGATCAAGTGGATCAAAATCCGTTCTTTTGCCCGGATCCATCCAAGCTTGAGGCGCTGGATAGCTTCATGCGTGAGTTGAAAAAGGCAGGCGATTCAGTCGGTGCCCGGGTCAATGTGGTCGCCAGCAAGGTACCGGTTGGTTTGGGCGAGCCGGTATTCGATCGACTGGATGCCGATATCGCCCATGCCATGATGAGCATTAATGCCGTCAAAGCGGTCGAAATTGGCGATGGTTTTGCCGTAGTCGAACAACAGGGCTCGACCCATCGTGATGAGCTGACACCAGAAGGGTTCAGTGCCAACCACGCCGGTGGCGTTCTGGGCGGGATCAGCAGCGGTCAGGACATTCGGGTCAGTATTGCGCTCAAGCCCACGTCCAGTATCAGCATTCCGGGCAAAAGCATCAATCTGCAGGGCGAGCCAGTCGACATGCTGACCAAAGGCCGGCACGATCCCTGTGTCGGCATACGCGCGGTGCCCATTGCAGAAGCCATGCTGGCAATTGTGCTGATGGATCATCTGCTGCGCCATCGGGCTCAGAATGCTGATGTGGTTTGCACCACGCCGGATATCGCCCGTCTGCAGGACGAATGATCGTTCTAAAAGCACCATCGGCGGTGCCAGCTTTGGTACTGGCCTATTTCGCCTATTACGGAGTGCTGGGGATCTTCATTCCGTACCTGGGTCTCTTCCTGGATGGGCGAGGGCTCAGCTCTTACGACATCGGCGTTTTGCTGGCGCTGGTCACCGCGACTCGCATCGTCGGCCCCAGTTTGTGGGCCCTGGTAGCCGAGCGTCAGGGCCAGCCGTTACGCATAATGCGGCTGGGAGCCGTGCTGGCTTTGCTGGGCTGGACCTTTAGCTTCTTTGATCAGGGCTTCTGGCTCTTGTTGCTGGGCTTTGCCAGTTTCAGCTTCTTCTGGACGGCGATTTTGCCCCAGCTGGAAGTAACCACCTTTCATTTTTTAAACGACAACACCAGCCGTTACAGTCGGATCCGCAGCAGTGGCAGCCTTGGCTACATCGTGCTGGTGATGGCCGGTGGGGTTTTGCTGCAGAGCCTGGGCACGGAGTCCTTGCCGTATGGAGCTGCGCTTTTGATGCTGCTGTTGATTGGCAGCTTGTTTTTACTGCCCAACATCGCCATTGCCAGCCAACCTGAAGAGCGCAGCCAGGGGTTTGGCCCCTTGCTGTGCCAACCGGTGCTCTGGTGCTTTATGGGGGCCGCTTTTATCCTGCAAATGAGCTTTGCGCCTTTTTATGCTTTTTTTACCCTGTATGCCCGGGATTTGGGATACAGCGGCATTGAAACCGGGCTTTTTATCAGCTTGGCGGTATTGGCTGAAATCGTGGCTTTTTTCTGGATGGGCAGCCTGTTAAAACGGCGCAGTTACCGGTTGGTGCTGGGTTGCTGTTACGGCTTCACCGCGGTGCGCTGGTTGATGCTGGCTTTTCTGGCCCACTCTCCGCTCTGGCTGGCCATCAGTATGCTGCTGCATGCCGGTAGCTTTGCCATTGCCCACAGTTGCGCCATGCAGTTTGTGCAGCACTATTTTCCCAAGGCGCTGCGCAGCCGTGGCCAGGCGCTCTATGCCGGGTTTATCTTCGGGGGTGGCGGTGCCGTTGGCGCCTATGCGGCTGGCATTTTATGGCAGGATGGCTTGGGAGCGACGCAGACCTTTGTGGTGGCAGCGGCCACAGCACTGCTTGCCATGATGCTGGCGCTTTGCTTGCCAGCTCAGGTGCACCCGCCTGTTTCAGAAAGTGCGACTGACCGTTAATACCAGCGCATCATCGCCCCAGCGCTCTTTCAAGGTGGTGGTGTGCAGGCCGGCGCTGATAATAAAGCCGGCCAGATCGGTGCTCAGCACCAATTCGGCATGAAAGAAACCCGACTTGCCTTCCCAATCGTAGCTTGCTTTGTCCAAGGAGTGGGAACGATCCAGCCCGGCTTGCAAGGTCCAGCCAGGGCTTAAAGCAAAGCTGCGGGCCAGCTTGACCACCAGATGGCCGCCACCAAAACCAAAGTAGTCATCGCTGTACCAGAAGGATAACTCGTAATGGTGCCGGTGCAAGGTCAGGTAGAGCTCCCTGAAGTTGAGCTCTGAGCTGTGACTGCGGCCATGATAGGTGTATTGCGCTAAACCAACATCCAGGCCAAAGTCCCGGAACTGATGGAAATACCCCAGGTAGCCGTCGGCTTCAACTTTGGTGCCTTCGCCAAAATCCACATTCGAGCCCCAAAAGCCTGCATAAAAGCCGTTGCCCGCTTCCCAGACTAAGCCAGGTTGAAACGCCGGCTTTTTATCGGTTTGACTGACACCATTGAACAGGTAATTGTTGGTGACTGCTAGTTCCAGGCTCCAGTTGGCCTGGACAGAAAAAGCAGCACAACTTAAGCAAATGGCAATCAATGGTTTGCGCATAACGGTTCCTTCAGTTAGGCCGTGCGAGGTTCTTATTGTTAGTAAAGTGCAGCCGCTGCTAAATAGCAAATTAGCGCAGCAACCAACGTAAAGCTTTATTGAGCCACTGATTGGTATAAGGCGGGTAAATCAGTTTGCCCGGATGCCACCACCCTTTAGCGTGGACGGCTTTGGCATGACTGAAGGTCAGAAACCCCTCTTTGCCATGGTAAGCCCCCATGCCAGATGCGCCGATACCACCAAAGGGCAGGTCATCCTGCGCCACCTGCATCAGACAATCATTTAAGCCGACGCCACCGGAGTGGCTGTGCAACAGGACCTGCTGCTGCAGTTTGGCATCCTGGCTGAACAGGTAAAGCGCCAGTGGGCGAGGTTGCTGTTGCAACCAGGCAAACACATGCTCTACCTGCTGGTAACTGCGGATGGGCAGGATGGGACCAAAAATCTCCTCCTGCAGCAGTGGGTGCGACTCCGGCAGGTTCAGCACCAACTGCAGTGGCAATAGCCGCGGGTTTCTTTGCTGCTGTTGGTTCAGCGTTTGATCGTCGTCCTGCTCTGCTAGATAGTGCTGCCAGGACGCTTCACCGCAGCTGATAATGGTCGCCCCGGCTTGCTCGGCTTGTTGCAGCAAGCTGCGCATTCGCTGGCGCTGACGCTCGGTACAAAGCCAGCTGTAGTCGTGTTCCAGCCGCTCGGCTGGGTAAAGTCGGCGAAAGGCTGCTTGCAGCTCAGCCAACAGTGGCTCCAGCACCGGCTCTGCCACCCACAGGTAGTCTGGCGCGACACAGGTTTGGCCGGCATTGGCACACTTACCAAACACCAGCCGCTCTGCACTGACGGTCAGTTTGGCGTCCTTTGCTACGATGGCCGGCGACTTGCCGCCAAGCTCCAGCGTTACCGGAGTGAGGTTGGCAGCAGCGGCCTGCATCACCTTGCTGCCAACGGCAGTGGAGCCGGTAAAGAGCAGGTGATCAAAAGGCAAAGCGGCAAAGGCGGCCGCTTGAGCAGCATCGCCATCAAACACGGCCACTTGTTCGGCCGGAAATGCCTTGTTCAGCAGTTGGCGCAGACAGCGATTTGTTGCCGGGGTGTCTTCCGACAGTTTCAGCATCACTTTATTGCCGGCTGCTAATGCTGCCACCAGCGGGCTGATGGCGAGAAAAACCGGGTAATTCCAAGGCACCAAAATGCCGACCACGCCCTTGGGCTGGTAATGCACCCGGTTACGGGCCGGTTGAAACAGCCAACTGGTATGGCGCCTTTGGGGCTTCATCCAGCCTTTGAGTTGTTTGCGCTGATAGGCCAGGTTTTGCAGCGCCGGCAGCAACTCAATTCGCAGGCTTTCTTCAGCGCTTCGTTTGCCAAAATCAGCCGACAGCGCCGTTGTCAGTTGATGCAGCTCGGCTTTGAGTGCCTGTTCCAGTCGGTCTAAATCCTGCTGGCGTTGCTGGTAACTGGGGTAGGGGGTTGCCCTGGCTGCGCCTTGTTGGCGGCTAAAGGCCTGCTGAAGTTCAAGGCTGTTATCTGCTGGCTGCATAGGGCGTCATCATGAAAAAAACTGTAGCTACTTTAGGGCACTTTGCCGCTGCACTCAAGCTGGGAAAAGCGCAGCTAAGCAGGTACAATGCGCGCCATCAAGGTAGGAGGGCGCATCAGCCATGTTTCGTTTGGGGTTTATTGTCAATCCGCTGGCAGGCCTGGGAGGCAGTGTTGGCTTAAAAGGCAGCGATGGCGTGGCCGAGCAAGCTTTGGCGTTGGGGGCTGAGCCTCTGGCCAATCAACGCAGTGAAACGGCCTTGCAGCCATTGTTGCCACTCAAAGACAAGCTGGTGATCAAAACGGTGGCGGGCAGCATGGGGCAGCAGTTGGTTGCAGCACTTGGCTTTGTTCATCAGATCTGTTATCAGCCGCGCAGCGAGCCGACCACCGCAGAAGACACCGAAGCGGCCGCTAAAGCCCTGGTAGAGTCCGGCATTGACCTGCTGTTGTTCGCAGGTGGCGATGGCACCGCCCGCAATATCTGCGCGGTCTTACCTGAGCAGGTCACCGCCTTAGGCATTCCGGCGGGCTGTAAAATTCATTCCGGTGTCTATGCCATCAGCCCAATGGCTGCCGGCAA
>JAFIFR010000052.1 GCA_020831935.1 Alkalimonas sp. | reverse complement strand
GCTGGCGTTGTTGCATAAAGGCCTCAAGCCCTGGTTGCCAGCTGGCACGGATTTCCGCTTCCGAGGCACCGGCTTGCAGTTGCAGGCGCAATTGATCGGTGCCAGCCAGCCGGTCCATAAAACCAGGTGAATTAAACAGTGGTAGGCCTTGTTCGGCAAAACGTTGTTGCCATGTAAGCAGGTAGCTCAGATCCAGCCCGCCCGCCGGTACCTGGCGTAAGTCCTGGCCATAGGCGGTCTTATCCTGCAGTGGGGGCGTTAAAGCCGCGCCTGGGGTGGAGACGGGGGTAAAGGAAAACGCTGCGTTTAGATCATCGGTCAGGCCGAACTTGTCAAACCCCAGCACCTGAAAAGGGAAGGGGGTGCCGCGACCAACACTCATTGGGGTGGCTTCAAAAAAGCCCAGCGAGGCATAGAGTGCGATGGACTGATCATTGGGTAAGTTCGGACTGGGACGAACCGGCAAGGAATAGTGCATATCGCGTTGGTACTGCTGCATGGGGATCACGGTCAGCTGCAGGGCTTCGGCATTGGGGATCCAGCCTTCGCCCTGGATCATCAATGCCAGCTCACCAACCGTCATGCCATGCAGCAGTGGGATCGGGTGCATGCCGACGAAGGATTGGAAAGCCAGATCAAGCACAGGACCGTCTACAAAACGGCCATTGGGGTTGGGGCGGTCCAAAATCAGCACTTTGGTGCCTTCGGCGGCAGCAACCTCCATCAGGTAGTGCATGGAGCTGATGTAGGTGTAGTAGCGCACCCCAACATCCTGGATATCAAAAATGACCACATCCAAAGCGCGCATCAGCTCGGCAGAGGGCCTGCGGTTGCTGCCATACATCGAGGCAATGGGTAAGCCGGTGCGCTCATCCACGCTGTGATCCACCTTGGCGCCTGCATCGTGATCGCCGCGAAAGCCGTGCTCCGGTGCAAAAATCGTTTGAATGGCGATGTCCTCGGCGAGCAAAGCATCCACCAGGTGCTGCTCGCCAAGACGCGAGGTTTGATTGACCAAAAGCCCTACTTTCTTATCGCGCAGCAGCGGCAGATAAAGCCCGCTTTGTTCGGCACCGAGCAGGAAGCTTGCTTCTTGAGTGAGCGCGGTGGAGGGAGGCGTGAGCTCTGTGACGGGTTGACAGCCAGCAAGCAACAGCAGCAAGCAGGAGAAACGCAGCAAAAGCATGGTATTATCCAGGCAAACAAAAGTGACTCTCTTTATAGCATGGCGGTAAAAAGGTGCGAACCCCCTGGTAGGGAATAAGCCGCTGGGTAGTTTGGCTCTATGCTGTAGTGAAGTGGTTGGAGAGGATAGGAGTTGCGAATGCGTTGCTGGCTTGGACTGGGGGTTTTGATGGTGGGGATGCAGGCGATGGCACATCAGCTGGAGTCAGTACCACTGCGTACTGTATTGGCACAAAAAATCATGCTGGACCTGCGCTACTACTGCGCTGAGCCGGTGGCCGCAAACCACTGTCGTACGCCGATGACAGAGCTGCCAGCAGAGCTGGCACAGCTGATCCGCGACACCGAGTTGGGCGGGGTCATTCATTTTGCCGAGAATGTGCAGGAGATTGGTCAAATCCAGCGGCTGAACCAGCAACTGCAGCAGGCGGCCCGGCAAAGCCAACATCGGTTGCCGCTCTTTATTGCCGTGGATCAGGAAGGGGGCCGGGTGGCTCGCTTACCCAGGCATCAGGCGACCACCTTTAGTGGCAATATGGCCATAGGGGCGACCTACACCAGGCATGGTGTGCGTTATGCAACTCAGGTAGGTCAGGTGCAGGCCAAAGAGTTGCTGGCGCTGGGCTTTAATCTGAATTTTGCCCCGACGGTGGATGTCAACAACAACCCGGCCAACCCGGTGATCAATGTGCGATCCTATGGCGATGATCCCAGCCGGGTGGCTGAACTAGGCGCTGCCAAAGTGGCCGGTATGCAGCAGCAGGGGCTGTTGGCGGCGCTGAAACATTTTCCCGGCCACGGCGATACCGAAGTCGATAGTCACCTTGGGTTGCCGGTGGTGCGTCACAGCCGCGAGCGCATTGATGCCGTTGAACTGGCACCTTTTGCCCACATTATCGACCAGGCTCCACCGGCCATGATCATGACCGCCCACATTCAGTTTCCGGCGCTCGATAGCAGTACCTTAGAGGGCCGGGATGGCCACACTTTTATCAAACCTGCGACCTTGTCCCGGGACATTCTGACCAATTTATTGCGCAACGAACTGGGTTATCAGGGAGTGGTGGTAACCGATGCGCTGGATATGAAAGGCATCACCGACTTTTTCAGTCCGGAACAAGCGGTGATCCAGGCTTTTGCGGCCGGAGCCGATATCGCGTTAATGCCGCTTAAAATTCAAAGCCCGGCAGAGCTTGGGCAGTTGGATGCATTGCTGGATGTGTTGGAGCAAGCCGTTGCAGCCGGCAAGCTGAATGAAGCGGAGTTAAGAGCCTCGTTTGCCCGTGTGCACCGGTTAAAGCAGCAGCTGCCCAGCCAGTTGCCGGAGCTCTCTGTGCTGGCACACCCGGAACATCGGGCGCTGGAGCTGGCACTGGCGCGTGACAGCATGACTCTGGTGCGCAACCACAAGCAATTGCTGCCGCTTAAGCCGGATGCTGCCAAACCCTGGTTGCTGTTGATGCCGGATCAAAGCCGCTGTGAAGCCATGCTGGCGGCACTGAGTGCTCGCGGCGTCGCCTCCGGGCAGCTGCACTGCTTCAGTGCTCTGACGGAGCATTGGCCCGATGTATTGGCGGCGCTGGATAGCAGCGCTGTGCTGATCACGGCTATGGTGACTCCGATGCCAAGCCTGGCGGAGTTGGGCGGGTTGGACGATGTGGCGGCCCTGGGCGGTTTGCAACGGGCCTACCGGCAATTGGAACAGCGTCTGCAACAACTTAGTGCCGAGGCCAAAGTCCGTAAGATCCCGGAGGTTTACCTCAGTTTACGCAGCCCCTACGATCTGCAACAATTCGGGGCGAATGCGGCAGCGGTGCTGGCCAGTTACGATTACCATACCCGGGTTGACCCTGCAACGGGGATGCACAGCGGGCCAGCCTTTGAAGCCCTGGCCGATGTGCTGCTTGGCCGCTATCCAGCCCGGGGGGAGTTGCCGGTGCAGCTGCCGGCGGAGCCTGCACGATGAAAGCCTGGTGGCAGCGTCACTGCGATGGTATTTTGCAGCAGCTGCCCGCCGATCGCTTGCTGGCGCTGGATGTGTTTCGCGGCCTGACCATTACCGCGATGATTTTGGTGAATAACCCCGGCAGTTGGGCTTATATCTATGGGCCTTTGCGTCACGCCGACTGGCACGGCTGGACGGTTACCGATCTGATTTTCCCGTTTTTTATCTTTATTGTCGGTGTTTCCATGCAGCTCAGCTTAAGCAAGCAGCAGCGCAGCCGACCCGCTCAGCTGCTGAGCGGAAGCCTGCGCAGCCTCAAGCTGATTGCTCTGGGTCTGATGCTGGCACTGGCCTACTACAATCTGAGGGATCCCAACTTTGACTGGGTCGAGCAGCGCTTGCTGGCACTGCGTTACCCTGGGGTCTTGCAGCGCATTGGTGTGGTGTATTTTATCAGTTTGTTGCTGGTGCTGGTGCTTGCCTGGCGCGGGCGTTTGCTGGCTGCTTTGGGGGTGTGTGGGTTTTACTTGCTGGGCATGTACGGTATTTCCTATCAGGACGATGCCGGCAATAGCTATCGTGGCTTGTTTGAACACGGCAACAACTTTGCCGCCTGGTTGGATCATCGGCTGCTGGGACCCAATCATCTGCTCCACCGGAGCGCGACCCCTTTTAGCTTCGATCCGGAAGGGCTCTGGTCCACCTTGCCTGCCATCAGCAGTTGCCTGGCCGGGGTGCTCACCGCCCAGTACCTGCAACAGCCGGGAGCTTTGACCAGTAAAATTAAGACGCTGCTGCTGTTTGGTGCCGCTGCGGTGTTGCTGGCCGAGCTTTGGCATGGCTGGTTGCCCATCAACAAAGCTTTGTGGACGCCGAGCTTTGTGTTGCTTAGTACCGGCTATGCCTGGTTGGTGCTGGCGCTGTCGTTGTGGCTCTGTGATATCCGCGGTTATCGCCGCTGGACCGCACCTTTTGTGGTCTTTGGCGCCAATGCCATTTTATTCTTTGTTGCGGCCGGGCTGGTGGCCCGCTTGCTTGGCATGATCCCGATTGGCACGACGGTGCTGCAGCCCTGGTTGTACCGCAGCTGGTTTCAGCCATTCTTTGGCAATGAGTTTGGCTCTTTGATGTTTGCACTGTGCTTTTTGTTGCTGGCTTATCTGGCCATGTACGGCTGTTACCGCAAAGGCTGGATTTGGAAAGTATGATGGCGTTCGCTTTGCCAGCAAGGTTTGCATTTTTAGCAGGATGGCATAAGCTCTACATTATCCGTCAACAAAAATGAAACCATGCGCTTACTTTCAATGATGGTGTTGCTGGTATGGTTGCAACCGCTCTGGGCGCAGCTTTTGGCCGATACCAGTGAGCGTCCACTGGTGGTAGGCGTGTACCACAACCCGCCTAAACTCAAAACTGCAGCTGATGGCAGCCCCAGCGGTATTCTGGGGGAGCTGCTGGTTGAAATTGCCCGACGGGAAGGTTGGCAGCTGCATACGGTTTCATGCGATTGGAGTTATTGCCTGCGTTTTTTGTTGGATGGCGAAATCGACTTATTGCCGGATATGGCCTTTAGTGAGCAGCGAGCTGAACAGTTTCATTTTCACCAAACGCCGGCGCTCTACAGCTGGTCTCAGTTGTATGGCCGCAGTGGCGGGCAGATCACCGACATTGCGGAACTTAGCGGGCAACGTATCGCTGTCTTGCTGGATTCCGTGCAGCAAAGCTATCTGCAGGCATTGCTGGAAACGCATCATTTGGAAGCTGAGCTGGTGCTGGTCGAGTCTCTGGCCGAGGCATTTGCTCTGGTTCAGGCCGGGCGCGCGGATTTGGTAGCAGCCAATCATTATTTTGGTCAGCAACAGGCGCAACGCTACCAGTTGACCCCCAGCCCCTGGTTGTTTCAACCCAGTCGGCTGTTCTATGCCAGTCGGCTGGGCCAGCAACAGCAGGTGTTAAGCACGCTGGATAACTACCTGCAGCGCTGGCAGCAGCAGCCGGACTCACCTTACTATCAAATTCTGCAGCGCTGGGGCAGTGGAGAGCCGGAACTGCAACAAAGTGGACAGCTATACCGCAGCCTGCTGCTGGTTGCGATGATCGTACTGATGCTGGTTTTTACCGGTGCTTTGGTGCTGCGATGGCAGGTAAAACAGCAAACCCGGCACCTGAAAGCCAGCGAAGCCAGACTCAATACCATCCTTGATTCGGTCGATGCCTATATTTACATCAAAGATACCCAGCTGCGCTACCAATACATCAATCACAATGTCGCTAAGTTATTTGGTTGCACGCCAGAGCAAGCCGTGGATCATGATGACTTTGCTTTTTTTGATCATCAGACCGCGAGCAAGCTGCAGCACAACGATCATTTGGTGCTGCAAAGTGGCAAGCGCTGGGTGCATGAAGAGGAAAATACCACCAGCGATGGCCGGGTCACTCAAACTTTTTTAAGTGTAAAGATTCCGCTGCGGGATGCCGTTGGCAAGATATATGCGCTCTGCGGTATTTCCACCGATGTCACCGAGCACAAACAGCAACAGGAAGCCATTCATAAGTTGGCATTTTACGATGCGTTGACCGGTTTACCGAACCGTAGGCTGCTTCTCGACAGGCTGCAGCAGGCTTATGCGCTGTTTCAGCGTCAGCAGCAGCAAGGTGCCCTGATGTTTATCGACCTGGATCACTTCAAGGATTTAAACGATACCCTGGGTCATGCGGTAGGAGATGAGTTTTTGTTGCAAATTGCCAGGCGTTTGCAGCAGGGGCTTCGTCAATGCGACACCCTGGCCAGGTTAGGAGGCGATGAGTTTGTTATTTTGCTGTTGGAGTTGCCCGATGACCACCAACGTGCCTGGCAGCGGGTGCAGGTGATCGGTGACAAGGTCTTGCAGCTGCTGGCCGAGCCTGTGCTGTTGCAACAGAAACCCTATCAGGCTTCAGCCAGTATCGGTGTGGCCATGCTCTCCGATGGCAACAGCGTGGATGAGTTGATGCAGCGGGCCGATATGGCGATGTACGATGCTAAGAACCGTGGCCGCAACCGGCTGCGATTTTTTAATCAGCAGATGCAGTTGGATGTTACAGAGCGGGCCGTTTTGACCAATCGGTTGCGGACTGCACTTGGCAATCAGGAGTTGTATCTCGAGTACCAGCCGCAGTTTAATGAGCAACAGGGCATGATTGGAGCCGAGCTGCTGCTGCGGTGGCATCATCCTGAGCATGGTCATTATGCCCCGGCCGATTTTATTCCGGTTGCTGAGGCAACAGGTTTAATCGTGCCGATTGGGAACTGGGTGTTGATGCAAAGCTGCCTTACGCTGGCGGATTGGTCGAACGATGCGCGCTACCAACACTGGCAGCTGGCGGTGAATATTAGCGCGCGTCAGTTGTTGGATAGCCATTTTGTGTCAGGGCTGGCCGATATGCTGGCGCAGACCGAGGCACCGCCTCAGCGCTTACTGCTGGAGATCACAGAAAGTCAATTGCTGGATGATACCGAGCTGGCGCATAAGCAGTTGTATCAGCTTGCCAGGATGGGCATTCAGATTGCGATGGATGACTTTGGTACCGGCTATTCATCGCTTCAATCCTTGAAAAACTTGCCGTTACGCCAACTTAAAATAGATCGGAGCTTCGTGCGCGATTTGCTGGATGACAGCAGCGATGAGGCCATTGTCCGAACCATTTTGGCGCTTGGCAAGAGCCTGGAGCTGGAAGTCGTAGCGGAAGGGGTTGAAACCGCTGCGCAATTTAAAGCCTTGCACCAGCTCGGTTGCCGTCAGTTTCAGGGCTTTTATCTGGGGCGCCCGGCTTCGCTTGAACAACTCTATACGTTGGTAAGCGAACAACCATAGGCCAAACCGATAGAAGCCAACATGCCTGCCCGGCATCCCCCTGCTAGCATCAAATCAGACTCCCCCTGAACAGGTAGGTTTTCGATGCGAGCTGCTGTGTTGTTGTTCACCTTTTTCTCGGTTTTTAGCCTGCCCGGTTGCTCGCCGGCGCCAAGGCAAACTGAAACCATGTTGGTGATCCTTGATGATGGCCGTGATTATGCTTTTGAGCGCGGTGAAGGTAAGTATCGGGTGCGCTTTAATTACACCGGGTTCAACTGGACCCATGCCGATGTTGCGGCTATTCAGGTGCAAACCCAAAAGCCGATTGCGGTCTTGCCGCAGCAGTACACCTCGCCGGGCAAGATGATGCCCGGTGCCTTTGTAAACGGCGCCAACATTGGCCGGCTCTGGAATGAAATTACCCAGCAGGAAATGGCGCAGCGGCTGCAAGCGCTGGGCTTTTTTGTGCTGACGCCGAGCATTCAAATGTACAGCGAAGATCTGGATGGCTATCAGGGCTTTGAGCACTTCATTGCAGCCATTCACAAAGGCAATGCTCACGTGCAGACGGTTCTGTTGACCGCCGATGCCCACGATCCCAATGCGCAAAATCCCTTACCCGGTGCCCAGATGCTGGTAACTGGCACCAATCCGCGCAACAAGGCCTGGGAGCAGTTGATCCAAGACTACATTGCGCCTTTTTACCAGCAGGTTGGGCTGGGCAATCAGGGCGCCCGGGTGCGAGGCGGCCTATCGGATGTGGAAGGCTCGTCGGCTGCCTGGCACCCGCTGATTGAGCGGGCTGCCGAATACGGAGCCACTGTCAGCATTATGGAAGTCAGCCGCGCCATTGATATCGTGGAGCAGGTCGGCTCGATGGAAGCTGGTCGTGACTGGGCGGCACCTTTGTTTGATGCCGTGGCGCTGGCGATGGCCGATTATGCCTGTCAGCAAGGCTTTGACCTGCCAATTTGTAAGGAGCTCTCAGATGTTGCAACGCATTAATGCCCATTTTATCAATGGCAGCTGGCGTACTGTCGCGGTGCCAGAATGGTTTACCCTGGTCAATCCGGCCACGGAAGAAGCTGTCAGCTGCGTAGCCCGGGCCGATGCTGCTATGGTCAACGAAGCCATCGCAGCGGCTTATCATGCCCAGGACGCCTGGGGGCGACTGGATTTTACCGAGCGAGCACTGTATCTGCAGCAGATAGCTGACTACTTAACCGCGCACCGTGATGAACTGGCACAGGGCATCACCGACGAGCTGGGGTGCCCGCTCTGGTTTAGCCGCGAGGTGCAGGTGGACGATCCCATCGATGCCTTGCGCAATCATGTTGGCTTTGCTGCCACCTTGCAGCGCGAGAAATCATGGGATGCCCGGCTCAGAGTGCGTAAAGAGCCGATCGGGGTTTGTGGTTTGATCACCCCCTGGAATTACCCTTTGCATCAGCTGATTGCCAAGGTAGCACCGGCACTGCTGGCCGGTTGCCCGGTGATTGTGAAACCGGCCGAGCAAACGCCACGCAGTGCCATTATTCTGGCGATGGCAGCCGAAGCGGCCGGGCTACCTGCCGGGGTATTTAACCTGGTGCTGGGCTGTGGCGAGCAGATCGGCACCATTTTGTGCCAGCACCCGGATGTGGATTGCATTTCCTTTACCGGCTCAACCCGGGTTGGCCGGCTGATCCAGCGCAACTGCGCCGATACGGTGAAAAAAGTTTGTTTGGAGCTGGGTGGCAAATCGGCGTATGTCATTGGCCAGACAAAGCGCCTGGCAGAGGCGGTGAAGCTAGGGGTAGAAGATGTGATGCTGAACTCGGGCCAAACTTGTGTGGCGCTGACCCGGATGCTGGTTCCGGCGGAGCGCTATGAAGAAGCTTGTGCGCTGGCGGCTAAAGTCGCCAGTCAACTGACGATTGGCGATCCGAACCAGGACGAAAGCTTTTTAGGGCCTGTGGTCAGTCAGCAGCAGTACCAGGCGGTGCTGCAGTCCATTGAGCTTGGGCTGGAAGAGGGGGCGCGCCTGCTCTGTGGTGGCACTGAGCGGCCGGCAGGGCATGCGCAAGGCTATTACATAGCTCCGACCATTTTTGCCGATGTGCACAACGAGATGCGTATTGCCCGTGAAGAAATTTTTGGACCGGTACTCTGTATTATTCCTTACTGCGATGAAGACGAAGCCCTGCGGCTGGCCAACGACTCACCCTATGGCTTAAGTGGCCGGGTTTGGGCCGATGATGATGCCGAGCGAGAGCGATTGGCGCTTGGCATCCGGGCGGGCCTGATTTTTACCAATGGCGCCGAATGGCACAACGCAGCCCCTTTTGGTGGCTTTAAGCAATCCGGTTATGGCCGCGAGCTGGGGCTGGCTGGGGTGGATGAGTTTTTGACGCTGAAATCCATCGTGACGGAGGTTGCCCATGACTGAGCGGGTATTGAATCAACCCTTGAGTGGCAACGAAATGCCACGCTTTGGCGGCCCGGCCAGCTTTATGCGGTTGCCGCAAGCGCAGGATCTGTCCGAAGTGGATGTTGGCTTTATTGGTGTGCCCTTAGATATTGGCACCTCCAACCGCCCTGGTGCCCGGTTGGCACCCCGGCAGATCCGGGATGAGTCCCGTATGCTGCGTCCTTACAACATGGCCACCCGAGCAGCGCCCTTCGATAGTTTGCAAATTGCCGATATCGGCGATGTCGCCATCAATACCTTTCACTTAAGCAAAAGCATCGGCATCATCGAGCAGCATTACCAGCAGGTGCTGGCTGCCGATGTCACGCCGCTGACCATGGGTGGCGATCACACCATCGCTTTACCAATTTTGCGGGCGATGAAGCAAAAATACGGCCCGGTAGCCCTGGTGCATGTCGATGCCCATGCCGACATCAATGAGCATATGTTTGGCGAGCGCATCGCCCATGGCACGCCCTTTCGCCGTGCGGTGGAAGAAGGCTTATTGCAGTGCGATAAGGTGGTGCAAATTGGCCTGCGGGGCACCGGCTATGCGGCCGATGACTTTGACTGGCCGCGTCAGCAGGGTTTTCTGGTGGTGACGGCAGAAGAGTGCTGGGGCAAGTCGTTGCAATCTTTGATGGCGCAGGTGCGGGCGCGGATTGGCAACCAGCCGGTCTATCTGTCGTTTGATATCGATGGCATTGATCCGGCCTATGCGCCTGGCACCGGTACGGTGGAGATTGCCGGTTTGACGGTGCCACAGGCACTGGAAATTATCCGCGGCTGCGCTGGCCTTAACTTGGTGGGTGCCGATCTGGTGGAAGTATCGCCACCCTACGATCCGTCTGGCAATACCGCTTTGCTGGCGGCCAACCTGCTGTTTGAAATGCTGTGTGTCTTGCCCGGCGTTAAGCGCCGCTAAGGAGATCCTATGTCAACTTATGCATCCCCAACCGATATGCTGGCCTGGAGCCAGGCCTTGCTTAGTTGCCAACAGGCTTGCGGTAAACCCCGCTTTTATCAACAGCTTGGCGCTTTGCTGCAGTTGCTGCTGCCAGCCGATGAGTACCTGGTGCTGATGTTTGATCCCAAAAGGCCGCCCGAGTTGTTGTATCAACGTCATGCGCTCACAAGCGATGACTTTGAGCGCTATTTAAAGTCGGCTTATGTGCTGGATCCTTTTTACCGCAAAGGCTTGCAACAAAATTCCCAGGGCGTATTCAGGCTACGCGACATTCTGCCGGCCGATTATCAGGATTACGAACAGTACTACAACAGCTATTTCCGCCATCTGAAAATTGCCGATGAAGTGGGCTATCTGATCCCCTTGCCGGCTGAACGGCGCTTTGTGCATATTGAACTGGCCCGCTTCGCCGGTGCTGAATTGTTCGATTGTGCCCAACTGGAGCAAGCGCGGCAGTTGTTTGAACTGGTTGCCAGTCTGGTGATCCAGCATCAACAACAACTGCCTTTTCAGCAAGCCGGCAGTTGCCCGGAGCACGATTACATCGAAACCTTTTACCGGCGCTTTGGCAGTGAGGTGTGTACGCCACGGGAGCACGAAGTGCTCTGTTACATGCTGCAGGGCTACTGCGTGAAAACCATTGCCAGCCAGATGCAGCTGGGGCTGGAAACGATAAAGATGCATCGTAAGAACTTGTATGCCAAACTCAATATCGGCTCGCACCCGGAGTTGCTGGCCCTCTTTATTGACTTACTGACTGTCACAGAACCGCCGGTACGCTGTGATCCATTGCGGCACAATCCCAGGCTGCAATACAGCCCGGCCTTATCGGAAGCCTGTTGATATGCGATGCTGCTGTTTGCTTTTGCTGTTCTCCCTGCCGCTGCAGGCGGATTGGTTTGCTCCGCTGGATTTGCCTTCGCCCACCTTAGTACGCACCGCGACCGGAGAGCCCGGCTCTGAGTACTGGCAGCAACAAGTGGATTATCGCATCGAGGCCTGGCTTGAGCCTGCCACTGGCCTGCTTCAGGCCGAAGCACTGGTGCGCTACCACAATGCTGCACCACAGGCTTTGCCGATACTCTGGTTTGAGTTTCCACTGCAGCGGCTGGCAGAGCCAGAGGCCGCGCCGTCTCTGCGCCAGCTGCCCAAAGGGGCGAGGCCGCCTGTCCAGCCAGAGTACCAGCCTTCCGGTCTTGAAAGTCTGCAGGCTTTTACTGGCAACAAAGCTTTGGAGCTGCGGCAGCAGGGCACTTTTTATGGCGTGGTGTTGCCAGAGTCTTTGCCAGCTGGCGCTGTGGCCGAGCTGCGCTTTGTCTGGCAGCTAAAGCTGCCAAACCGGCTGGATCCGCGGCGGCCGCGCGGTGGGGTCGAGACGTTGCCCGATGGCCGAACTTTGGTTGCTCTAACTCAGTGGTATCCCAGAGCAGTGGCATTTAGCGATCAGCGCGGCTGGGATCTAACGCCATTTTTAGGCGATGCCGAATTTAATCTGGAGCTGGGCAACTTTGATGTGCGTCTTCAGGCACCGGCCGATTACCTGCTGTTTGGCACTGGCGAGCTGCAAAACCCGGATGTTTTCACGGTAGATGAGCGCCAGCACTGGCAGTCGGCCAGTGGTCAGAGCCGGGTCACTCAGGCCGGCGATGCCAGTGAATGGCGGCAGTGGCATTTTAAAGCAGAGCTGCAGCGCGACTTTGCTTTGGTCGCCGGCAATGCCTGGCGCTGGCAAACCAAACTGGTAGATTTGCCCGACCAGCAGGTGCGGTTGCAGGTGGCATTTCCCGATAACGGCCGCTGGCTCTGGCAGCGCTATGCTCTGGCTGCGACCGAGCACAGTGTGCGGCAGTTGCAGACTTATCTGGGGCCTTTTCCGGTCAACACCCTGACCATTGCCAATATCGCTGGCATTGGCATGGAGTTTCCCGGCCTGAAACTGGTGGGTTTTCGTGGGCCGGATGCTGCTATTGATGGGCCAGTCCCGGCTTACAGCCGAACCCAGAAACACGATGTCCTGGGCGGCATCATGCACGAGGTGGCCCATGCCTATTACCCGATGCTGGTCAATACCGACGAGCGGCGTGAAGGCTTCTTCGATGAAGGCATTGCCAGCTTTCTGGCCTATTTGCTGGAGCAAAGCTGGAGCCGGAGCTTTCAAAGTTTTTATGGTGATCCGGCCGGGGTGGCCCAGGCCCAGCTGCGGCCAGATTATGCAGCACCAGTGACCCGGGCCGACCACTTTGTACATAAACTGGATTCGCACTACCATGTGCCGGCGGTGGCGCTGGTGATTTTGCGTCAGCAGTTGCTGGGCACCGAGCGCTTTGATCAGATCCTGCGCGATTTCACTGCTCTTTGGGCCGGTAAACGCCCTTATTTTGCCGACTTTATCCGTTTTGTCAGTGCGCAAAGCGGCCTGGAGCTGGACTGGTTCTGGCGTGGCTGGTTTTTCTCCGATCGGCATGTTGATATTGCCTTAACCAAAGCCGAGATCCTGCAGAAAAAGCCTGAAAACCAGCAGCAGCTGGCTAGCTTCTTGCGTCAGCAAGCCCGGCGGGATAGCGCGCCCTTATTGCGGTTGCCAACTAGTCTGACGGCCGAGGTGGAGCAGCGCTTGGCGTTGCAGGATCATTACTCTGCGCAGGATGATTTTGGCCTGCTAGGCCAAGCCGATGGGCAGCCTGCGACTGATGGCCAATGGCTGCGTCTTCAGCTGCACAATCGTGGCGGTATCCCAATGCCGCTTCAGGTGCAGGTCAGTACTGCCGATGGTAAGCAGCACCGGCTGCAGCTACCGGTCGATAGCTGGCGCGCCGCGCAGCAGCAGCTGACAGTGGATCTTTGGCTGGCCAGTACAGAGCGTATTCGCCGGATAGAGCTGGACCCGGAGCGGTTAACTGGTGATGTGGATCCTGGTAACCAGCGAATCGAGGGGCCTCTACCTATAGTGTTGCTGCCAGAATGATTCGCTGTGCAAACCATTGATCAGTTCCATGCTGTACTGTATTCTGGCCATGTTCAATATCTTGTACAGGAGGCAATCAAGTGGATGCCATTAGCTATACTGCCGCCAGAACCAACCTGGCAAAAACCATGGAGCAGGTCTGTGAAGACCATGCTCCGGTCATTATTACCCGCAATAAGGCGCAATCCGTGGTGATGATCTCGCTTGAGGATTATGAAGCTCTGCAAGAAACGGCTTATCTGCTTCGTGTACCCACCAATGCCCGGCGCTTGCTGGAGTCCATTGCGGAGCTGGAGCAAGGCGGGGGTCAAGAAAAGGAATTGCTTGAATGAAGCTTATCTTCTCCGAGCATGCCTGGGAAGATTATCTGTACTGGCAGAAAACCGACAAAAAGATCATCAGCCGCATCAACAAGCTGATCAAGGAAGTGAGGCGGGAGCCCTTTGCGGGCGTCGGTAAACCAGAGTCGCTGAAACACAACCTTGCAGGGTACTGGTCTCGGCGTATCAACGAAGAGCACCGCATGGTGTACAAGGTCACTGATAGCGCATTGTTGATTGCTCAGCTTCGATATCACTACTGATACGGTGTGTCCTGAGCCCTCTAAAGCCGCCCCTCCCGCGCCAGCCGGCGGCGCACCCAATGCCGGTAGAGCCAGGAAAGAATAGAGCGTATCAGTGGCAGGCCAATCAGCCAGGCCAGCCAGCGGTAGCCGGGCAGCCGTGAAAGCAACAGCTGGTAGGCAGGAAGTTCGCGCAGCACCTGGCCTTGCTCATCCTGGACATGCAGCTCAAGGAGTGCAGCGCGTGGGTCGATGCCCAGTGCCCGCAGCTCGTCGTCATGACCACTAATGTCGAACCATTCAACCTGTACCCCCTGGCCGGCATGCTTCTCATACCAGGCCCGGTCGCGCACGCAGCCTGGGCAGGCGCCGTCGTAAAAAACCACTATTTTTGGCATCGTTGCTGTTTCCAAGGGAGCCTTACCATCTCGATTTTGAGCACATGATTATTAAAACACTATGCCATAGTGAGGCCACTAGCACCAAGCCTGGCAGGTTGCTGCGCCGGTGAATAATTTGACCAAAAAAGTGGGGGATTTGACCATTTAAGCAAAAATAACAACAGACATTCTCTTTGGCTAATGATCGATTACTTTATTTAATTCATAGTGTTATGGTGGCTCTCTTGTATTGGCACGATGGCTGCAATAGCTGGTGAAATGATTCAGCTTTTAGCAAGGAACACCATCATGAACAAGCTTCTTTTTGTCAGCGCACTATTCACCGCCGGTCTGGTTTTAACCGGTTGCAATCAGGCGCAAAGCAGTCCTAACAAAGCCTCGGCAGAGGATATCGCCATTCCGGTCGAAGTCGCCATCAGCCGTAAGGGCGAAATCAGCAGCAGCTACCGCACCACCACTACGCTGGCCGCCACCGAAGAGGCGGATTTGATCAGCAAAGCCAGCGGCGTGATTGAAAAAATTCTGGTGGAAGAAG
>JAFIFR010000051.1 GCA_020831935.1 Alkalimonas sp. | reverse complement strand
TATTCGGCACCAGCCGGCTGCTGCGCAGTGGTACCCGTTGAAAGAAAGTGCCATTATCGCCAGCTGGCTCAAGCCCCAGGGCTTGCAGTTGGGTGGCGATGTACAAAGACGCAATTTCATGGCCACGGCTGCCGGTATCCCGGCCTTCCAATTCGTCTGAGGCCAGAAACAGCATATGGCCTTCAATGGCAGCGGCACTGGCTTGCGGCTCGCTACGCTCAGTGGTGGATACGGAGCTGCAGCCAAGCAACAATAAGCTGACTGCAGCCATCAGACTAAGATAGTTCATAACAAAAACCTGTGTGGATAATGAGCGGGTTATACGCCAACTAGGCGGCAAAATACCAGACAAAATCGGTCAATCACCAAGCAGTTACGCTTGATGACGCGGTGTGGCAGCAATGGCCGCCAACAACTGATGGTAATCACTGATGGCCGGGTACTGTTCAATAGTTCGCAGAGCTTGTTGGCTGTCCGGGTTGGCTACCGCCAACAAGTGACGAATGCCAAACTCTTCGGCGGCCTGTAAAATGGGCAGGCTGTCATCGACGAACAAGGTACGCTCAGGATCAAAACCCAGTCGGTCTTGCAGCTTTTGCCACAACGCCCAGCTTTCCTTGGTCACGCCAAACTCGTGGGTGGAGATCAGTTGCTCAATGTATTTGGCCAAATCGGTACGTTCAATCTTCAGCGACAAGCTGTCCGGGTGCGCATTGGTCACCAGCACAATATGACGGCCGCTGTCCTTTAACGCCGACAAAAAAGCCGGTACATCGTCGCGCATGCGGATTTTGTTCATCACTTCGCGCTTGAGCTCGGTGATGGGAAGTTGCAGCCGCTTGCCCCAGTAGTCCAGGCAATACCACTCCAGCTTGCCGGACAGTTTGGCGTACTCGGCCAACAGCTCAGCTTTGGCTTGCTCCGGGCTGCGGTCTGTTAGCTCGGCCCAGCGCTGTGGCAAATGTTCCAGCCAAAAATGATTGTCAAAGTGCAAATCCAGCAGGGTGCCATCCATATCCAGCAAGACGGTATCAATTTGATCCCAGTTCAGCATCGTTTTTTCCTGTTTTTCGTTTTATCATGGGCAAGTGCAGCGAAAGAGGCTCCGCATACCAAGCGGTGTCATTGTAGCAAAGGGAGAGCCATGGCTGAATCCAAGCAGACGAAACAAATCCCGCAGATCCTGCATCAGGAAGTGGTGGCGCAAAGCCGCTTGTTCAAAGTCGAGCAATTGCAACTGCGTTTTAGCAACGGTGAAGAGCGCTTGTATGAGCGGATGCGCGGCAGTGGCCGTGGCGCTGTGATGGTAGTTGCAATGCCGGATGCAGAACACTTTTATCTGATTCGGGAGTACTGCGCCGGTACCCACGATTATCAGCTGGGCTTTCCCAAAGGCTTGATCGATCCGGGTGAAGATCCCTTGCAGGCGGCCAACCGTGAGCTTAAGGAAGAGATTGGTTTTGGCGCCAAGCGTCTGATCCCACTGAAGTCGGTGGCACTGGCTCCGGGCTATTTTAATGCTACAATGCATATAGTGCTGGCGCTGGATTTGTACCCGGAGCAACTGACCGGTGATGAACCTGAGCCGTTGGAGTGCATGCGCTGGCCCCGGCACGCGTTGGATGAGTTGCTGCAACAAGCGGATTTTACCGAAGCCCGCAGCGTGGCGGCTTTATTTCTGACCGATGCATACCTGGCAAGGAATCCCGATGTTCTTGAGTTCACTGCTTGAACCGATAAAAAACGCCGCCAAAGAAGCCGGTGATCGGCTCTGGCAGCTCTATCAAAGCGGGGATTACCAGCAAGCCACCAAAGACGATGAAAGTCCGGTCACCACCGCCGATCTGGCTGCCAACGACATCATTATGCAGCACCTGCAGATGCTGACCCCCGATATCCCCATTATTTCTGAAGAAGTGCAGCTGCTGCCACTGGCGCAGCGCCAACACTGGCCGCGCTACTGGCTGATTGACCCGATGGATGGCACTCAGGAATTTGTTGCCAGAAGCGGTGACTTTGCCGTCAGCATTGCTTTGGTCGAGCATGGCTGGCCGGCACTGGGAGTGATTTACTGGCCAAAAGAGCGGGTACTGTATTACGCCACCCGGGGCCATGGTGCTTTTAAGCAACAGGGCTCTAAAATCCGCCGTATTCAGGTGCATCAGCATCAAGCCTCAGAACCTTTGCGGGTGGCGATCAGTCGGCGCCAGGCACGCTCCCGCATCGAGCAATTGTTGCCAGCCGAGCAGCAGGTTGAGTACATTCCGCTTGGCAGCTGCTCGCTAAAAAGTTGCTTAGTGGCTGAGGGGGGAGCCGATTGCTATGTCCGCCTTGGCCCAACCGGTGAATGGGATACCGGTGCCGTCCATGTCATTGTGGAAGAAGCCGGCGGCAAAATCCTCGACAGCAGTTTTGCACCGCTCAGTTACAACCAGCGCGAAAGTCTGGCCAACCCAAATTTTGTGGTGATGGGGCAGGCAGCCTTGCCCTGGCCAGAATTGATACAACCGCAGTAAACTTTCAAGCTGCCAGACAAAAAAATCCGCATAGCTATGCAGCAAAACCGCATAGGCCGCGGCCTGCCTTGGTTCTGGCCGATTTCCTTGCGATCAAAACCTATCTTTTCGGTGACAAAAACGGTATCATGCGCGGGTGTTTTTTAGGCAGCGGAGCTGCCGGCACCTTGAAAGATGAACGTTGAAGTCCGCCTAGAGACTGCACCCTACACCTACAGTACCCTTAGGAGCCTACATCATGTCCGATTTGGATTTGAGCCAATACGGCATCACCGATGTCACGGAAGTCGTATACAACCCGAGTTACGACCAGTTGTTTGCAGAAGAGACGCGTGCGGATCTCGAAGGTTATGAGCAGGGGAAAGTCACCACCCTTGGTGCCGTTGCCGTCGATACCGGTATCTTTACCGGCCGTTCGCCGAAAGATAAATACATTGTGCGCGATGACACCACCCGCGATACGTTGTGGTGGGCCGATCAGGGCAAAAACGACAACAAACCGATTTCGCCCGAGGTTTGGGCTGACCTGAAAGGTCTGGTCACCACGCAATTATCGGGCAAGCGTTTGTTTGTGGTCGATACCTTTTGCGGTGCCAACCCGGATACCCGGCTATCGGTGCGTTTTATCACCGAAGTGGCCTGGCAGGCGCATTTCGTCAAAAACATGTTTATTCGCCCAAGCGACGACGAGCTGAAAAGCTATACGCCGGACTTTGTGGTGATGAACGGTGCCAAGTGCACCAACCCGAACTGGCAGCAGCATGGCCTGAATTCCGAGAACTTCATTGCCTTTAACCTGACCGAGCGCATCCAACTGATTGGTGGCACCTGGTACGGTGGCGAGATGAAAAAAGGCATGTTCTCGCTGATGAACTATTACCTGCCGCTGCAAGGCATCGCCTCGATGCACTGCTCTGCCAACGTCTGTGAAGACGGCAACGTGGCAGTGTTCTTCGGTTTATCCGGCACCGGAAAAACCACCCTGTCAACCGATCCGAAGCGCAAGCTGATTGGCGATGACGAGCACGGCTGGGACGACGACGGTATCTTCAACTTTGAAGGTGGTTGCTACGCCAAAACCATCAACCTGTCGAAAGAAAACGAGCCGGATATCTACCAGGCCATCCGCCGTGATGCCTTGCTGGAAAACGTCACCGTGCGTGATGATGGCAGTGTCGATTTTGACGACGGTTCTAAAACCGAGAACACCCGGGTCTCTTACCCGATTTACCACATCGACAACATCGTTAAGCCGGTTTCTAAAGCAGGCCATGCCAAAAAGGTGATCTTCCTGACTGCCGATGCCTTTGGTGTCTTGCCGCCGGTTGCCAAGCTGACTAAAGAGCAAACCAAGTACCACTTCTTGTCTGGCTTCACCGCTAAGCTGGCGGGTACTGAGCGTGGCATTACCGAACCGACACCAACCTTCTCCAGCTGTTTTGGCGCGGCTTTTCTAAGCCTGCACCCAACCAAGTACGCTGAAGTGCTGGTGAAACGGATGGAAGCAGCTGGCGCTGAAGCTTATCTGGTCAATACCGGTTGGAACGGCACTGGCAAGCGTATTTCCATCAAAGCCACCCGCGCCATCATTGATGCCATTCTGGATGGCAGCATTGAAAACGCCGAGTTTATGCAGCTGCCGTACTTCAACCTGGCGGTACCCACACATTTGCACGATGTGGAAGACGGCATTCTGGACCCACGTAATACCTACACCAATGCGGCGGAGTGGGATGCCAAGGCGAAAGATTTGGCCCAGCGCTTTATCAACAACTTTGAGAAGTTCACCGACAACGACGAAGGCAAAGCCCTGGTCGCAGCCGGCCCGCAGTTGTAAGGCTGTCAGCCAATAAAAACGCAGCCCGGTGGCTGCGTTTTTTTATGGTCTTTTTACTGAAAAAACGGCGCCTGCAGGCGCCGTTTTGCTATTGGCGCATTAATCCAGCTGGGTTTTCAAACCACGGCGAATCAACAGCGCCTCGGTGGTTGGCTCCTGACCACGGAACTTGATGTAGGACTCCATCGGTGGCCGTGAGTTGCCCACTTCCAGAATGTGCTTGCGGTAGTGATCGCCGTTTTCACGGGTCAGACCGCCCTGGCTTTGCACATAGGCAAAGGCATCGGCTGCCAGAATTTCACTCCAGATGTAGGCATAGTAACTGGCGGCATAGCCACCGCCGATGGAGTGATTAAAGAAAGTGGACTTGTAACGCGGTGGTACCGCTGGCAAGTCTACACCGTACTTAGCCAGGGCGTAGGCTTCCAGTTCAGCCACATCCTGCAAAGGCGCGTCGGCGCCAAGCATGTGCCACTCCATGTCGATAAAGGAAGCCGCAATGTACTCCAGTGTATCGAAGCCTTGGTTAAAGCTACGCGACGTCATAACCCGCTCCAACAGCTCAGTTGGGATAGGCTCACCGGTTTCATGGTGCTTGGCGTAGTTGGCCAGCACCTCAGGGTGAGCCGCCCAGTCTTCTTCAAAGGTGGATGGGAACTCGACAAAATCACGCGAGACTGCGGTGCCCGCCAGGCTCGGGAAGTGAACATCCGAAAACATGCCATGAATGCCGTGGCCCAGTTCATGGAAGATGGTGGTCGTGTGATCGTAACTGATCAGGGTTGGCTCACCTTCCGGTGCTTTCGGAATGTTCATCACGTTGACCACCACAGGCTTGGTGCCAAGCAGGTGCGATTGGGTGACAAAAGAACTCATCCAGGCACCGCCGCGCTTGCCTTCACGGGCAAAGTAGTCGGCGTAGAAAATGGCCAGGCTGGTGCCATCGTGATCAAACACCTCGTAGGCTTCGACATCTGGGTGATAGACCGGCAGATCTGGCCGTGGCTCGAAACGAATGCCGTACAGACGGTTCATGGTGTAGAACACACCGTCGTGCAGCACGCGGTTAAACTCGAAGTACTGTTTCACTTCGTTTTCATCCAGGTCGTATTTTTCCTGACGCACCAGTTCGGCGTAGTATTCCCAGTCCCATGGCTGCACGTCAAAATCACCACCATGGCGGCGGATCATTTCCTGAATGTCGGCTTGCTCCTGCTTGGTATTGGCCACCACGGCTGGCACCATGCTGGTCAGCATATCCAGCACATTTTGTGGGTTTTGCGCCATGGTGTTTTCCAGCATGTACTCGGCCCAGTTGGCATAACCCAGCAGCTCGGCGCGCTCAGCACGGATTTGTGCCAGACGCGAAACGATAGGCCGGACATCGTGATCCCCCTGAGTACCGCGGAATGCCGAAGCTTCCCAGATGCGCTGGCGCAGCTCTCGGTTGTGCAGCGAGGTCAGAATAGGCTGACGGGTGGTGTTGGTGATGCTCAGCAGGAACTTGCCTTCATGGCCTGCTGCAGTGGCGGCATTGGCGGCGCTGCGGATTTGGCTGGCCGACAGACCGTCCAGCTCATCTTCGCTCTCTACAACGACGGCGATTTCGCGGGTGATTTGCAGTTGCTTTTGCGAAAACTCAGTGGTCAGGCGTGAATGTTCTTCGTTCAGGGCACGGATTTTTACCTGCTGCTCTTCGGTCAGAGTTGCGCCAGAGCGGACGAAGCGATCGTAGTAGATATCGAGCAGACGGCTGGATTCGGCATCCAAGTCCAGCGAGTCACGCTGGTTGTAAATGGTTTCGATCCGGGCGAATAGGGCCGGGTTCAGGTTGATGTTGTCGGAGTGTGCAGCAAACTTTGGCGACAGCTCGCGGGCAATTTCACGCCGCTTCTCGTTGCTGTCGGTACCGGACAAGTTGGAGAACACCCGTGATACCCGGGTCAGCAGTTCACCGCTGCGCTCCATTGCGACGATGGTGTTTTCAAAAGTTGGCGCTTCTGGGTTGTTGGCAATGGCGTCAATTTCAGCCATGTGCTGTGCCATGCCTTTTTCGAAGGCAGGTAAAAAGTGCTCATCCTCAATCAAGCGAAAATCTGGCGCGCCGTATTGCAGGGCGAAAGGCTGGAAAAAAGGGTTTTCTTTGCTGAGGTCCTGCATGGCTTCAACGGCAGTATCGGCCGCTAAGTCAGCAGGAGCAACAGGTTGCTCAGAGCAGGCGGTTAAGGCCAGTGCAACGCCAATGGCTGTCGCGATCAGGGTTTTGCGCATGGTTGTGTCTCCTTTGGGACGAGGCTATTGCAATCGTTCTTGTTGTAGTGCGCCAGGCCGCCACAACGGCATGGCCAGGTAACTGCTCGAGTATGCCAAAAAAATTGCCAGAAATCTTGTTTTGCCGTCCGGTGGCTGCTGTCAGGGGTTTAATGGCTGCTGACTGCGGCAATCAGCGGCAGCTCAAGGTAAAAACAGCTGCCATGCGGTGATAGTGGCTGATAGGCCAGGGTGCCGCCCATGACCTCGGTCAGGGAGCGGGCAATGGCTAACCCCAAGCCGGAGCCTTGCTGAATCTTTTTATCCGAGCTATCCGCTTGGGCAAACTTTTGGAACAGCATCGGACGAAAGTGCTCCGGGATCCCTGGCCCTTGATCCCTTACTTCAATTCGGGCCTGGCCTTGCTGCTGCAGCAACCGGACTTCAACCTGGCTATGCGGTGGTGCGAACTTAATCGCATTGGACAGCAGATTGGTTAGCACCTGCTGCAGTCGAAGTGGATCCCCCCGCGCCATCAGCTGATGGTCGTTCGTTTCGAAGCTTAGCTTCAGCTGGCTTTGCAAGGCCAGTGCACTGTTTTGCTGCAGGCTATGTTCAATCAACTCGGCCAGGCGCACAGGTTGCAGCTGAAAATGCAATTTGCCGGCTTCCAGTTTTTCCATATCCAGTAAATCGTTGATCAGTAGGGTGAGTTGGCTGCAGTTGTCGTAAGCCGTTTGCAGCAATTGCTGCACCTGGGGACTGACTGAGCCCAATACGCCGCCGAGCACCAGGCCAATGCTGCCATTGATGGCAGTAAGGGGGGTGCGAAGCTCATGGCTGACGGTGGAGACAAACTCATTTTTTAACCGATCGACCTTGTAGCGCTCTGTCATATCACGCAATAAAATAACGTTTTTCTTCAGTTGGTTGAACTCAACTTCAGAGCGGGATATTTCCAGTGGAAAGGCTTGATCGAAGCGGTTTCGGCCTCTGGTTTTTGCGACTTTCTCTGGCGTACTGGTGGTGGTGATTAAATGGCTTTCTTCTGTTGGGTCATCCAACAGCGAGGACCAGTGCACCCCTTCCAGCTGCTGCATATCCAGACCAAAGATGGTCGCAGCAGCCTGATTGATGCGCTCAATGCGGCCGTTGGCATCGGTGGTAACAATGGCATCGGCGACATTGTCCATCACGGTGCTGAGGTATTGCTGCTGCAAACGCAGCTCGCGGCCGGACTGTTGCAGCTGGTGGCGGGAAAAGGTCAACCAGCTGATGAGAGCCAGCAACAGCAAGGTGACGGAGTAGCCGACCAGCCGGATCTCGCGGGTACGGCCTTTCAGCGGGTCCAATGAGCGGATGGCCAGTTGCCACTCAGCGCCGCGGATACTGAGGTCCAGCCGCAGGCTGTCGTCATAGAACAGGGTGTTGCTGCCGATGAAGCTGTCGCTGAAGCCGCCATCCGGCAAGCGGCTGCGCAAAGCTGCTTCAATGCCGTAACGATCTTTTAGCTGTTGCAATTCCTGCCATAGCTCGGTGGGGTCAACCACGATGCTGATGATGCCCCAATAGCGGTCTTCTATAAAAACCGGTAAACGGTGGATAAAGCCGGTGCCGCCTTGCAGCAGGGTGACCGGGCCGACCAGGCTGGCCTCACCACTGTTGATAATGGCTTCGACGGCTGGCCACTGCTCTGGCAAATCCGGGTAGTAGAGACCTATGGCGGCTTCGTTGCCGGCTATCGGGTAGACGTAGGTAAGTCGGTTGTCTGGTGCAACACCAATATTGCGGATGTATTGGCCCAGGTCGACCAACTCCGGCAGCAGCAGGTTGAATTCATCGGCTGAGACCTGGCCACGGTTGGCCTGGACATAAGCCGATAAACCAAAGGTCAGGTACAGGGCCCGATTCAGTTCGGTCTCTAAAAAAGAGCGTAAATGGCCAGCATTGGCGACTTGCTGCTCAAGTTGCTGTCCCCGGGCATAGGCCACGTCTTGCCGCACCAGATTTTCGGTGAGCAGCACAGAAGCCAGCAAGCAGACAACAAGCAGCAGCCATTGCCAGTAAGATAGCAGTTTCCCAGTGGTGTTCATGCCGGCTCCGATACCATTGAATCCTAATGATAACGGCTTGGACGTATTTCGCAAACCAGCTGCGGAGCCGAATAGTGGCATTATTTTGCTAAATCAGGACGATTCTTTTGGGGTATGCAAAAAAAGATGTGTAGATGGCCAAAATTCAACTAAGGTAGAATTGAATCTGAGACCAGAATGCAGGACAATAGCGTCGCCAAACCAAAAAGCCCGTGACCCTTATTTTTTCTGCCGCCGACGCATGCAAAAGCTGCATGTCAGGTGCTGCGGGTGTCGCATTCTTTTTGCGTTTTTTTGGCCAACCTCCAGCCTGAGATCCTTGTGACATGACGCTATTGCTAATACTACTGCTGCCACTGGTTTTGTTGCCGGCTCCTGTGCTGCTGCGCCGTTTTCCGCGCGCTGCGGTCAGCTCTGCCTTGTTGGCACCAGCACTGATTCTATGGTTGCTGCTGCCACTGTTGCCTGCGGTGCTGCAAGGTGGGGTCTTGCTGTGGCATTTTGACTGGATACCCACACTGGGTTTGTCGTTGTCGCTGCGACTGGATGCGCTGGCGGCGCTTTTTGTGGCGCTGATCAGCGGCATTGGCCTGGCGGTGATTTTTTACGCCCATCACTATTTTGCCGGCAAGCCTGATGCTCCCCGCTTTTTTGCGATGATTCTGGGCTTTATGATGGCGATGCTCGGCATTGTGCTGTCGGAAAACCTGCTGTTTATGCTGGTGTTCTGGGAGATGACCAGCCTGATCTCCTTCTTACTGATCGGCTTTTACGGTCAGAAGCGGATTTCACGCCGCGGCGCTCGCTTGTCGTTGTTTATTACCGGCGGCGGCGGCCTGGCCTTGCTGGCTGCTATTTTGCTGATGGGATCGGTGGCTGGCAGTCTGCAAATCAGTGAGATTCTGGCCCAGGCTGAGCTGCTGCAGCAGCACAGCAGCTTTCCCTGGATCCTGGGCCTGTTTTTGCTGGGTGTCTTTACCAAGTCGGCGCAATTTCCGTTTCACTTGTGGTTGCCCCATGCCATGTCGGCGCCGACACCGGTATCGGCTTATTTGCACTCAGCCACCATGGTCAAAGCCGGCATCTTCTTGATGATGCGGCTCTACCCGGTGTTCAGTGGCACTGAGAGCTGGTTCTACTGGGTGGTGGCGATTGGCTTTATCACGCTGCTGGTGGGGTCTTTTGTCGCCATCTTTATGCACGATATGAAAGGCTTGCTGGCTTACTCCACCATCAGTCATCTGGGCCTGATCACCTTGCTGCTGGGCTATGGCACCGAAGCCGCCCTGACGGTGGCGGTGTTTCACCTGATCAACCACGCACTCTTTAAAGCGCCGCTCTTTATGATGGCGGGCAGCATCGACAAAGCCGCCGGCACCCGTGATCTGCGGCAAATCAACGGCATGGCCCGGCATTACCCGCTATTGGCTGTACTGAGCTTTATACCAACCGCTGCCATGGCCGGCTTGCCCTATTTAAATGGCTATTTCAGCAAAAAACTCTTTATCGTCGAAAGCTTTCAAAGCAGTGGCTCAGGTTGGTTCGCGCTCTTAATTCCGGCCTTGGCGATTTTAGGGGCTGCTTTCTCGGTAGGCTATGCCATCCGGCTGTTCCACAATACCTTTTTCAATGGCAAACCCCAGGATATCCCGAACTGGCCTTTGCCGGCCATCAGCGGCTGGGTCTATCTACCGCTGGCCTGTTTTGCAGCGCTGTGTTTGTGGATTGGCTTTTGGCCGGAAGTGGTGCTCCATCAGCTGGTGGAGCCAGTGGTGCAGGCTGCGCAGGGCAATGTGGCCCTGGCCAGCGACTTCAGCCGTTACGATTTGGCGGTGCTGCAGCAGTACCCCTGGCTGACCGGCATTTCCATCCTGACCTTTGCCGGCGGCCTGGCCCTGTACAGTACCCGTAAAGCCCTCTTTGCCTGGCACGATTCCTTGCCGACGGTGGATGCCAAAGACATCTTTGAAAGTTGGATGAGCTGGTTGATTGAGCGCTCACAGCAGGGGGTGCATCTGGTAGAAAATGGCTCTTTGCAGCGCTACGTGATCTACCTGGTACTGACGGCGCTGCTTTTTACCAGCTGGCCGCTGCTGCAACTGCAGCAATGGCGCGGCGAGCTAGCATTGATGCCGGTCGACCCGATGTCGGCCGGTGCCCTGGTGCTGCTGATGGTGATGGCGGTCGCGGTGGCGGTGCTGCACCGGCAGCGGCTGATTGCCTTGCTGTTTACCGGTGCCACCGGTTTGTTGATTACGGTGGGCTTTGCCCGTTTCTCGGCGCCCGATCTGGCGCTGACCCAGTTCTCGGTGGAAGTGATGGCCATTTTCATTATGATGCTGGCGCTGTCGTTTTTGCCGCAAAGCTCACCAAAAGAAAAAGTACGCTACCGGGCGAAACGCGATGCGGTGGTGGCCACCATCGCCGGTATTGGGGTGGGGGTGCTGAGCTTTGCCGTGATGACCCGGCCGCAGCAGACCATTTCCGACTACTTTTTAGTCAACAGTGTGCCAGGCGGTGGCGGCACCAATGTGGTCAATGTGATTCTGGTCGATTTTCGTGGCTTTGATACGCTGGGCGAAATTGCCGTACTGGCCATCGCCGCACTGGCAGTCTTTGCGCTGACTCGCAACCTGCGGTTAAAGGGCCATACCCCCAGTGCCGAGCACATCGATGCCTGGCATGGCTATGCCCAGCCTTACCCGCTGATTCTGCGCACCCTGGCCAGACCTTTGCTGCCGATGGCCTTGTTGGTGTCGGCCTACATTTTCTTGCGGGGGCACAACCTGCCGGGTGGCGGCTTTATCGCAGGCCTGATCACTGCTGCGGCTTTAAGTCTGCAATACGTGGCGTGCGGCATACGCTGGGCCCAGGTGCGGATGTTGACGCAGTTCCGGCCTTTGATCGGGGCTGGCTTGCTGATTGCCGGTCTGACCGGTCTTGGCAGCCTGTGGTTTGATCACCCCTTCCTGACCACCTGGTTCAGTTACTTCGAGTTGCCGCTGATTGGAAAATTTGAGCTGGCAACCGCGCTGTTGTTTGACCTTGGGGTCTACGCCACTGTGGTGGGTTCGACCATGCTTATTCTGGCCAACATGGGCCGACTGATGACCATTCATGGTCCGGGTAAGGAGATCGGCTGATGGAAATTTTGGTGGCCCTGATGCTGGGCGTATTAACCACCTGCGGCGTCTACCTGGTGCTGCGGCCCCGCACCTTTTCTGTGGTGCTTGGCCTGACCATGCTGTCGCATGCGGTCAATTTGTTTTTGTTCAGTATGGGGCGTTTGCACAGCAATGCGCCGGCGGTGATTGGCGCGGCCGAGCAGCATGCCGATCCTTTGCCGCAAGCTTTGGTGCTGACGGCCATTGTCATCAGCTTTGCGATGACCGCCTTTGTGGTGGCACTGGCGCTGCGCTCAGCACTGGAGCTGCGCAATGACCATGTCGATGGGGTCGATAAAGAAGAGGAGCCCATCTGATCATGCACCTGATGATTTTACCCATCCTGATCCCCTTGTTTGCCGGTGCCGTGCTGATTTTCCTGCACAGCCTCGACATGCGGCCGCAACGCGCTGTCAGCCTGCTCAGTATTCTGGGGCAGTTGTTGGTGGCGTTGTTATTGATGCAGCAAGCGTTGAGTGGCGACTACTTTTTTTACCAGCTGGGCAACTGGCAACCGCCGTTTGGCATTGTGCTGGTGCTGGATCAACTCAGTGCCCTGATGCTGTTGCTGCTGGCTGGCCTGGCCTTGCTCAGTACCTTGTATGCCTGTGTCGGCGATGATCGCAAGGGGGCGCATTTTCATGCGCTGATCCAGTTTCAGTTGCTGGGTTTAAATGGCGCTGTGCTGACCGGGGATTTGTTCAACCTGTTCGTGTTCTTTGAAATTCTGTTGATAGCGTCCTACGCCCTGCTGCTGCATGGTGGCGGCCGTGAGCGCAGTCGGGCAGGTTTGCGTTACGTCATCATGAACCTGGTGGGTTCGGCTTTTTTCCTGATTGCGCTGGGTGTCTTGTACGGCGTGACCGGCACCCTGAATATGGCGGATATGGCGCTGAAAGTGCAGCAGCTACCAGCAGCCGACCGGCCGCTGATCCATGCTGCCGGTGCCTTGTTGTTGGTGGTCTTTGGCATCAAAGGGGCCTTATTGCCCTTGCTGTTCTGGTTGCCCCGGGCCTATGCAGCCGCGGCCGCGCCAGTGGCGGCCTTGTTTGCTGTCATGACCAAAATTGGCATTTACGCCATGATCCGGGTGTTTTATCTGGTGTTCGGTGGCGATGACGGCATTCACCTTAGCCTGTGGCAATGGCTCTGGCCGCTGGCGCTGGCGACCATGGTGATTGGAGCCATTGGTGCCCTGGGTGCCCGCAGCCTGCGGGGGTTAACCGCCTGGATGGTGATTGTCTCGGTGGGCACCCTGATGGCGGCCATTGCCGAAGCGAGTATTCCGGCGCTGGCAGCGGCGCTGTTGTATCTGGTTCATAGCACTCTGCTTACGGCAGCCTTTTTCTTACTGGCCGACGTGATTCAGCGCTACCGGCCAGGCCCGCGTGATTACTTCGTCACCGGCCCCAAACTGCGGCATCCGGTGCTGCTGGGCGCCTTGTTTTTTACCGCGGCCGTGGCCTTTGCCGGCTTGCCGCCGTTGTCGGGCTTTATCAGCAAAGTCTGGTTGCTCAGCTCTGTTACCAGCTTCTGGGGCTATGCGGTGTTCTGGCCTATTTTGCTGCTGGCCAGTCTGGTGATTATTGTCGCGCTTAGCCGCGCTGGCAGCGCCTTGTTGTGGCGGCAAAACAAGCTGGAACCGTTGCAAGCCAAAGCGCCGGCCAGTGCGACCTCGCTGGTGATCTGTCTGCTTGGGCTGAGTGTGCTGTTCAGTGTGCTGGCGCAGCCACTGATGACCTTCGCTACCAGTACCGCCACTCAAATTCTGACCACGGAGCGCTACCTGAGTGCCATCCCACTGGGAGGAGGCTTATGAAAAACTCAACCCATCATCCACGCAAATTTTTACCCCATCCGCGCTTTACCGCTTTTTTGCTGGTGCTGTGGCTGCTGATGGTGGAAAGCCTGGCCACCTCGCAAATATTGCTCGGGCTGGGGCTGGCCTGGCTGATCCCATTTAGCACCCAGCAATTCTGGGTCGAGCAGTCCAGCATGCACCATCCGCTGCTGATGCTGCGCTATGCCGGGCGCTTCGCGGCGGATATTTTCCGCTCAAACCTGTTGGTGGCCTGGCAGATTATCCGGCCTATTGAGCGGTTGCAGCCGGGCTTTGTGTCCTATCCACTTAGCCTGCGGGATGACTTCGCCATCACCATCCTGGCCAGCACCATCACCCTAACCCCAGGCACGGTATCGGCCCATATCAGCCGGGATAAGAAAACCCTGCTGTTGCATGTGCTGAACCTGAAAGACGAAGCGGCGCTGATTGCCGAAATCGCCGAGCGCTACGAAAAGCCGCTGAAGGAGATCTTCCAATGCTGACCTATGCTGTCTACATCGCCTTGCTGCTGTTTTCGGCCGCCATTCTGCTGTGCCTGTACCGTCTAATCAAAGGGCCGGACGTGGTGGATCGTATTCTGGCGCTGGATACACTGGCCATTAACTTTATTGCTGTCATTGTGCTGACCGGCATTTTAATTGGCAGCACCATCTTGTTTGAAGCCGCCTTGCTGATTGCCCTGATGGGTTTTATCAGCACCGTGGCGTTGACCCGCTACTTGCTGCGCGGCGATCTGATTGAATAGGGGGCTCTATGTGGATTGTTGAACTTTTTATTAGCCTCTGTCTGGTGTTTGGCGCCGTCATTGCCTTTATCGGTGCCTTAGGCCTGGTGCGCTTGCCCGACTTCTACAGCCGGCTGCACGGGCCCACCAAAGCCGGTACTCTGGGGGTTGGCTCGACGCTGCTTGGCTCTTTTTTGGTATTCACTGTGTACCACGATGCCATCAGCATGCAGGAAGCCCTGATCACCGCCTTTATCTTTACCACAGCACCGGTCAGCGCCAACATGCTGGCCAAAGCGGCCTTGCACCGTCAGTTGCCCTGGGTCAAGGGCACGCAGAACCCTCCGAAACCGGTGCGTAAAGCCCGGCCAGAGCAGGCATCCGAGCAAGCCGCAGAGCAAGGAACCCAGCAATCGGCGGAAAAATAAGCACCCCGCCGTAAAGCCCGAGAACAGCGCTGGACAAAGCCAGCGTTATTCCCTACAATCTGCGCCTGCATTCATGCAGCTCATGATGCACCCGTAGCTCAGCTGGATAGAGCGCTGCCCTCCGGAGGCAGAGGTC
>JAFIFR010000050.1 GCA_020831935.1 Alkalimonas sp. | reverse complement strand
CAAAGCTCTTAAAGTTATTATTCAGTGAGCTGATGCCATCGGCCATGGTAAAGTTGGTCATTTGCGCAATCATCTGATCATTTTCCACCGGCTTAGTCGGGTCCTGAAAAGCCAGCTGCTGCGTCAGCAGTGCAAAGAAGTCAGCTTGGGTTAAAGCACCATTGTTGCGCTCGGGTACCTTGCTTTCTTCTTGCCAGTACAGATCGTTGTTCAGGCCATTGGTTGCATTGATGCTCATCACTCAGCCCTCGTTACTGTTGCTGCCCAAGACGCAAGGTCCGGATCAACATTTTTTTGGCCGCATCGGCGGTATTCACGTTGGTTTCATAGGAGCGGGTTGCGGAGATCATATTGGCCATTTCTTCCATCACATTGATGTTTGGCTTGTAGATGAAACCATTCTCATCCGCCAGCGGATGGTTCGGGTTGTACTCCATATTCAGCGGCGCATCCGACTCCACAATGCCAAGCACCTGAACACCGGAAACTTCGCCCTGCATTCGGCGTGCTTCGGCCAGCTCTGCTGCAAAGACAGGGTGCCTGCCTCGATAAGTCTGTTCCACACTGCTGCTAATGCTGTTGGCATTGGCAATGTTGCTGGCGGTGGTGTTGAGCCGAACCGACTGAGCCGTCATGCCGCTCCCGGCAATATCAAAAACTTTAAATGAGCTCATGGTTATTGTCCTTTCACTGCTTTCTTCAAACTGGAAATACGCCCATCCAAAAACTGCAGGCTGGTGCGATAGGCCAGGTCATTTTGCATAAAGAGGTTGCGTTCACGATGAATATCCACACTGTTGCCATCCCCGGTATCCGGTTGATCCGGATTGCGGTACTGCAATTCTTTCCGAACAGAGCTATCAATGGCAAAGTGCTTTTCATGGGTACGAGTCGGGTTACGGCCTTGCCGATGCTGTGCGTTTGATAGTGCCTGCTGAAAGTCAATATCCCGGGCTTTAAAGCCTGGGGTATCGGCATTGGCAATGTTTTCGGCCAGCACCTGGGTCCGTCGCTCTCGTATCACCATCGCTTCCGGATGCATCCCAAAAGCGTTTTTAAAGCTGATTGACATGATTGTCACCTCACTTCCATCCTACTGATGAAAGTAAAGCAAGAGGCGGGCCAAATATTCTTTTAAATGGTGTTTAAAGGAACAAAAAAGTCATCAAGTCTTTTTGCGATAGATAATACCGGGGTTGCAGCGGATCATTTCAAAGTCGGAGTTCACACTCGACAGAGACTCAGAGGCGCCAAGAATCAAGTAACCACGCGGTGCCAAAGCCCCTGCGAACTGACGAATAATCTTGGCTTTAACGTCCGGAGAAAAGTAAATCAACACATTGCGGCAAAAAATAATGTCAAACTTACCCAACAAGGCATAACTGTCCAATAAGTTGAGATGACGGAAACTAACATGCTTCCGCACGGCAGCTTTTAGCCGCATCATGCCGTTGCCACTGTCTTCAAAAAACTTGCTGCGCCGCTCGGCCGATAAGCCCCGGGATAACGCCAGGCCATCGTACTCGGCGCGCTGACAATGTTCCAGCATGGTATTGGAGATATCGGTGCCAAGCACATGAATACCAAGGCTAAAAGCGCCGGGCCGGCTTTGCTGGTATTCCAGCCCGGTCATGGCAATCGAGTAAGGCTCCTGCCCAGATGAGCTGGCGGCAGACCATATTTTCAAGGTACGGCTAGTTTTTTCCAGCTCCGGAAAAATTTGTTTTTTTAACAGCTCAAAGGGATAGGTATCCCGAAACCACAAGGTTTCATTGGTGGTCATGGCATCAATCACGGCAGAGCGAAGTTGGCGCTCAAAAGGGCTCAGAGTTTTAGCGACCAGCTCGGATAGAGAGCCGACACTGAACCTTGCCATTAATGGGCCTAAACGGCTTTTCACCAGATACTGCTTATTGTCGCCCAAGACAATGCCACATTGCTGCTCCAGAAAGTCACGGAACATCTTGTACTCACTGTCTTGCAGCTCACGATTTGCCATGGGTAGCTTCCTTTACCAGCTCAATCAGCATGCAGCCATTTTTGAACAGACTCAGCCAACTCATCGGGGTTGAACTTTGCAATAAAATCATCGGCACCGACTTTTTTTACCATTTGCTGATTAAAGACCCCACTTAACGAGGTATGCAAAATCACATGCAGCTGTTGCAGCTTGGTTTCAGCTTTCAATGCTGCCGTTAAAGTATAGCCATCCATCTCGGGCATTTCGATATCCGAAATCAGTAAACCTATTTTTTCGGTAACCGAGTGTTCGCACTCGGTTGCTGTTTGCTGCAAAAACTCAAAGGCTTCACGACCATTGTTGACCAGGTGCATGTTAACACCCAGGCTTTCCAAGGCTTTTTTTACCTGATTGCGGGCCACAGCAGAATCATCCGCAATCAATATCAACCGCTCGCCCAAATCATGTTGCACGGCTTCTACCGAAATGTCTTTGGTCAAGGCAGTGGGTGAAGGCTGGATTTCTTCCAGGATTTTTTCCACATCCAGAATTTCAATCAACTCACCATCCACCTCGGTAACAGCAGTCAGATAACTTTGCTTGCCCGCCGTCCCCTCCGGTGGTGCCATAATGGCATCCCAGTTGATGTTTATAATGCGCTCAACCCCATCAACCAGAAAGCCTTGCACCGAACGATTGTATTCGGCAATGACAACAAAGCTGCTGCTCAGATCACTGATGGGCTTGCCGCCAATGGCGAGACTCAGGTCAATTACCGAAATGGTTTGTCCGCGAACATGGGCGATGCCACGCACCCACTTATTTCGTTTGGGCAAGGCAGTTAAGTTTGGACACTGCAGCACTTCCCGCACTTTAAAGACATTAATCCCATAGCGCTGTTTACCCGGCAAGCGAAACAACAGCAGCTCCAGTCTGTTTTGTCCAACCAGTTGGGTGCGCTGATTGACGGAATCCAAAATACTTGCCATCTGTTGCTCCTGTGACGGGCAAAAAGGATCGATTCTTGCTTTTACAGCCATATCGAAGGTGTTTTTCAGCTTCAACCGCCTGAATTTTGACGCAGGTTTCTTTCTTAAACGTGTGACTAAGCATAGCCGAAACCTTATGAAAATGTACGATAAAATCTGCCGCATTGCCAAAATTATCCTGCCTGTGTTGGCAGTTGCTCTTTGTCAGCCTGTTATGGCCGATGAAACGAGCAACAGCTTCAGCACCGAGCAACTGTCCGAGCAGGCCTTGCAATGGCTCAATGATACCCAGCAACAAGAGGGGCAACCTGGCCGGGAGTGGCAAGTGCAGGGTTTGGATCCGCGTATCGGCGTCAAGCAGTGTACTCAGCCTTTGGAGTTCAGCCTGCCTGGTGCACTTCGCAATCGCCAGGCCACAGTGCAGATTCGCTGCGAAGCCCCTCAACCGTGGCAGCTGTTTATTCCGGCACGCTTTACCGATTTGATTCAAGCCGTGGTGGCCCGGCAAAACTTAGCGCCTGGTACCCGTATCACCCTGGATATGCTGCAAATCGAGCAGCGGGAGCGTCGTTTACAACGCGGCACCCCAGTCGATGATCCAAGCATCATTGTCGGTGCAAGGAACCGACGCGCCATTAGCTTAGGTCAAATCATTAGTTTGCAGGATCTATGTCTTGTATGTCGTGGCGATGTTGTTACAATTCATGTAGATCATGCAAGTTTGAGTGTCAGTGCCACCGGCATTGCTGAGCAAGATGGCAGCTTAGGCGATCTCATTCGCATCCGAAACCGCCAATCGAATCAGCTAATTGAAGCCAGAGTCACTGGCGTGAATGCTGTAAAAGTGCAGTTTTAAACACCGACAGAAAAAAAGTTTAAAGTTTTCTGTACTCCTGCCGTTAGTATGAGCATAGGGAGTTTGATCACTAGGTAGAGGTTTCAGATGGTCAGTCAAATTAACAATACCCCGCCAGCCAATGCTGGCAACCAGGTCAAGAAAGAAACGGTTGAGCAAACCAACCAACGACAGCAGGTCACGCAGCAAAAGCAGGCTGCGGCTTCACCACAGCCAACGGCGCCACAAGCCAAGCAAGACTCGGTGTCCATTACACCGCAAGCAAAGCAGATGGCACGTTTGCAGGAGAAAGCCAACAACAGTTCTGGCATTGACCAGGAAAAAGTTGAAAAAATCAAACGAGCCATTGCCGAAGGCAAGTACCAAATTAATGTTGAGCAACTGGCAAAGCGCATTATGCAGTTCGAGGGCGAAATCTTTCGCAAAAACTGATGACCGACATTGATCTAAACTCCCTACTTGATCAACAAAAGGAGCACCTGAACGTGCTCCTTTCGCTATTGCGGCAAGAAATTTCCGCGTTGTCATCTCGGCAGCCGGACGAAATCGAACAACTTGGCCAGAAAAAAATCGCCTGCCTGGAAGCTTTGCAGCAGCTGGACCAACGCATTGCCAATCATCCCCAGCTTACTGCACTCCGGGAAAGTCCGGCTTTTCAACAAAGCGTTGCTGAAATGGATGCTGTGTTGGCCGACTGCAAGCAACAAAATGAAGTGAATCGTCTTGCTTTTGAACAAAGCCAATTGAATCTGCAGCACTTTAAAAATGAGTTGCTGCAGTTGCATGGGAAGTCGGGCCTCACCTACGATCGCAAAGGCAAACCAGCGGTCGAGCACAAAGGCAAAGGCTTTAAAGCTTAAGCCCCATCTTAATAGTAACGGACATGGCGAATGCGCCGCTCTGGTTGCTGCGCTTGAAATAACTCATACACATCCCGAAAGTCGAGCTCCAACTCCGTCGCATAAGCATCGCCGACCGGATAACTTTTCACCACCCTAGCCCCACGAATAACCCCCTGTACCGAGGCACGCAACTGATCATTTTTCACCAGCAGCTGTTGCAGGCTGGTGTTGGCATCAATGCGCTGACCATAGACCTGCTCTGCCAACTCCCGGTACGCATCCAGCTTGGATGCTTGCAGCGCCATCAACATTTTATGCTGCTCATTTTGCCCGGGTTGAAGTGACAATGGCGCATAACCTACAGCACGCAACACAGGAAACTGCTCCGGTGCCACGGTTTCCCATTCCAAATGGCGATCAGCCACCAGACTGCAACCAGCCAACAAAAACAAACCGCATAGCACCAGAATACTTTTCATCACCCACACTCCGTGACTGGATATCCACCTTCTTGGTATTTTTGAAAGCAAAACATGCGCCAACTTGCATATAGCTTGGCCAAGTAATTACACGCTGGTACGTTATTTGCTTTTGTAATTTGAATAAAGCAAATAAGTGTCAAAACTCTGACCAGAGCTATTGAGGAAATGCATCATGCGACAGCTGATTATCGGACTGGGGATCCTGCTGTGTAGTTTATCGGTTGCAGCTGAGTGGGTAGAAGCCAGTGGTCAGGCGGTGATCCGTGGTGGCGATGAAGCCGACGCCCGTGCCAGAGCTACCGAAGATGCCGTCAGACGTGCCCTACTCTATGCCGGTGCCTCCATTCGCAGCGTGCAGCAGGTCACCAACGGCCTGCTGACCGAGAGCTCCATTCAACTGCAAAGCCAGGCCGAAGTACGTCAGGTTCAGCTGGTGCGTGAACAGCGAATAGGACGAACACTGGAAGTCACCATACGGGCTGATATCTTTCCGCAACAGAGTCGTTGTGCAGGGGCAGCCTACAAAAAGCCAGTGCTGGTTACACCTTTCATGCTGCGCCACCCGCAGCAAAGTGTCATTGGCGACTTGCAAAACATTGGCGATGTCAGTGCCAGAAAAGTCCATCAGCAACTGCAAAGCCTGGCCAATAGCGCATTGCCAACCTGGACAGAGCTGCATGATCTGCACCGTCCTTTGTCCACAAGAGAGCGCAGCAGTTTATTGCTTCAAACTCAGGCCGATTACCTGGTGAGCGCCAGCATTGAAGACGTCTCTTTGGGCGAGCGCACCGATATGAATCTGCGCTTTTGGTCGGATGCGCGGCGTGAACGTTTTTTCCATCTGCATCTGCAGCTGCAGCAGCTCAGCACCGGCAAAGTGCTGTTTCAACAAGAATACCGCACTCAGGCTCGCTGGGATTACCGCAAGCGAACCAGCAGGTCCCCGCTTGATCACCGTTTTTGGCAAAGCAGCTATGGTGAAGCCGTCTCCCGGGTGCTGGATGCCGCCGTGATGGATATCGAAGAAGCCCTGCGCTGTGAACCGTTTCATGCCAGCATCAGCGAGGTGGGTCATAACCGCATCCAGCTGAGTAGCGGTCAAAATGTCGGTTTACAGCAAGGTGATGAACTTACCATTTTGTACCGCCAGCAAGCAGTGCATCATGACAGTACTCGTTTTCGGGTCAGCCCATTGACAGTGCGCATCACAGACATTGGCTACGACTGGGCGGTTGCCGAAAGCATCAACGAGCGCCTGTTAAGCAATGTCCAGGTTGGTGATGCAGTGACTACATTAGTGGATTAGCTTCTATTCCCTTAGTATCAATTAAAAACGAATTTAGCTAATATAAAAGCGTTTACATGATTGAATGCTATCTGTACAATTCGCGCCCTCAGGGCAAGTCAGTTGAAAAACTGAACACGCAAAGTCATGGGCCTAAAGGAGTGCTACTCTCACGGCTGCCAGACTGCAAAGTTACAGGAACCGGCTTGCCCTATTGAGATGATTGCTGTGTTGTTGACGGGACTGTCAAAACACAGAGCAACTATCAACTACCGGGGTACAATTGATTATGGTTTCAAAAATCAAACAACTTAGCTTAGGCGTGTTGCTGGCCTGCACTGCCTCTGCAGCGCACGCAGATATTCGTTTCAATGGTTTTGCTTCCATTCAGGGTGGCAGCACCCTATCAAGCTCTGATCGTTTGTATGGTTACGACAACGAAATCAACTTTAAGAACGAATCTCTGTTCGCCTTACAAACGCAGGCTGATTTAGGCGACCGTTTATCGGTGACTGCACAGCTGATGGGACGCGGCAGCAACGACTTCAATGCCGAGTTTGAGTGGGCTTACCTGACCTACGAGCTTACCAATCAGACACGCATCAATGCCGGCCGGTTGCGCACCCCTTTTTACCGTTATTCTGATTTTATGGATGTCGGTTATGCCTACGATTGGGCTCGGGTCCCCAGCTCCGTGTACAACCTGGACTTCAACAACCTCGAAGGCGTGTCACTGGTGCGCTTTGGACAGCTGGGCACCGTAGATTCAAGTCTGCAATTTATTGTAGGCAGCTACAACGGCACCACCAACATCACCCCTGCACCGGCCGATCTCAGCATTGAGCGTGTTGCTGGCCTCACCTGGGAGCTTACGCAGGGTAATTTAAGTGCACGCCTTGCTTACCTCACCGGTAAATTGACCATGGTGGATCAAGACGGCCAACTCACAGGCCTTCTCGACATGTTAAGCGAATCAGGCTTTGCCGACACGGCCAGCCAAATCAGCATTGACGATGCCCGTAGTACCTTTATGGGCTTAGCCCTTGGTTACGACGATGGCAGCATGGTGTTCAGTGGTGAGGTTGTTCGCGCTCGCGTCAGTAACTCGGTGATTCCAACGCAAAATGGTTTCTATCTTTCTGCTGGTTACCGTGTTAACAGCTTTACACCCTTTGTCAGTTTTGAGCGCCGGGACAACGATTCCAAAGCAGAGATTTATCAAGCCCTGGCCGAAGGCAACCCTTTCAAGGGAGCTGTTGCTGGTTTGGTTGAAGACTTTTCAATTAAGCGCGATACCTGGAACCTTGGCAGTCGCTACGACTTCCATCCTTCAGCAGCCCTGAAGGTTCAGTTCAGCTCGCAAAAAGACAAGGTCGCTGATCGTCGCGATCAGTTGCTGACTGTTGGCATTGACCTGGTTTTCTAAGGACATCGTGATGAAAAAATTACTGATTGCTTCTCTGACATTTTTTTCCAGCCTTTGTGCAGCCGACATTGCTGTTATCGCTCACCCGGCGACTGTCGATGTCAGCTTGGATGAGGTGTCTCGTATCTACATGGGGCGGGCGGGCAGTCTGATGCCAGTGAATTTGCCAGAAGGTCATGCGCTGCGGGACCAGTTTGAGCAAGAAGCTCTGGGTCGAAGCCCAGCACAAATGAAAGCCTACTGGTCACGGCTGGTTTTTACCGGCAAAGGGCGGCCACCGGTTGAAGTGGATTCAGTGCAAGCCAAAATTGAGTTTGTTGCAAGCACCCCAAACAGCCTGGGCTATGTCCCGGCAAGTGAAGTGACCGATCAGGTCCGGGTGATTGCCACCATCGCCAATTAATAGGTTGCCATCATGTTCAAATGCCGGCTAAAAGCCGGCTTTTTTTATCCATACACCCATCCAGAGCTCAACAGCAGCCCGTATTGAAGAATCAATACTTGAGTGTTTTACTCAGGTATTGTAAGATCGGGGTATTCACCTTTTTCTTGAAATAACGCATGCAATCAGGCCGGTTTTACCGGACAATTAGACCTTGCAGTGTTCTCTACACGAGGAAAGAGTCAGATTATGACTGAGCAAATTGACCAGGCGTTATCCCGCAAGTACGAAGCCGGCTTTGTGTCGGACATTGAGTCGGAAACTTTTGCGGCGGGGCTGGATGAAGACGTCATTCGACGCATATCTGCGATGAAAAATGAGCCAGAGTGGATGCTGGAATGGCGGCTGCGCGCTTACCACAGCTGGTTGAAAATGGAAGAGCCCGAGTGGGCTCATCTGCACTACCCCAAAATCGACTACCAGGCGATTTCCTATTATTCCGCGCCTAAGAGCATGAAAGACAAGCCTAAGTCACTGGACGAGGTGGATCCGGAACTGTTGCGGGTATACGAAAAGCTCGGCATCCCGGTGCACGAGCAAGAAGTGCTGGCTGGCGTTGCTGTCGATATGGTGTTTGATTCGGTTTCCGTTGCCACCACCTTTCGTGAAAAATTAAAAGAAGCCGGCGTCATTTTCTGCCCAATTTCTGAAGCCATTCAGAACTACCCGGAGTTGGTGAAAAAGTACCTTGGCTCTGTGGTGCCGCGCTCAGACAATTACTTCGCTGCTCTAAACAGTGCTGTCTTCACAGACGGATCCTTTGTATACATTCCAAAAGGCGTCCGCTGCCCAATGGAGTTATCCACTTATTTCCGTATTAATGAACAAAACACCGGCCAGTTTGAACGCACGCTGATTGTGGCCGATGAAGGCAGCTACGTCAGTTACCTCGAAGGCTGTACCGCCCCCCAACGTGATGAAAATCAGCTGCACGCTGCCGTGGTCGAATTGGTAGCGATGGACGATGCCAAAATTAAATACTCCACCGTGCAAAACTGGTACCCGGGTGACGAAGATGGCAAAGGCGGTATCTACAACTTTGTTACCAAACGCGGTATTTGCCACACCAATGCGCACATTTCCTGGACTCAGGTAGAAACCGGCTCGGCCGTGACCTGGAAATACCCAAGCTGTGTGCTTAAAGGCGACAACAGCGTCGGTGAATTTTATTCGGTTGCACTGACCCGTGGCCGGCAACAGGCCGACACCGGTACCAAGATGATCCATCTGGGCAAAAACACCCGCTCCACCATCATCTCGAAAGGCATCAGTGCCGGCCGCAGCAACAACAGCTACCGGGGTCTGGTCCACATGGGACCCAAAGCCGATGGTGCCCGCAACTTCACCGAGTGCGATTCCTTGTTGATTGGTGATCGCTGTGGCGCCCACACCTTCCCGTACATTGAAAGCCGAAACCCCACCGCGAAAGTTGAGCACGAAGCGACCACCTCCAAAGTCAGCGAGGATCAGCTGTTTTTATGCAAACAGCGCGGTTTGGATGCAGAAAAAGCCGTCTCTATGATTGTGAATGGCTTCTGCAAAGAGGTATTCAAAGAACTGCCGATGGAGTTCGCTGTAGAAGCGGGCAAATTACTCGAAATCAGCCTTGAAGGCTCAGTAGGATAATCATTCATGCTTACCATTGACAACCTGCACGCCCGTGTTGGGCAACAATCCATTCTTAAAGGCCTGAACCTGCAAATTAAACCAGGTGAAGTCCATGCCATTATGGGACCCAACGGGGCCGGCAAAAGTACCCTGAGCTATTTGCTGTCTGGACGGGACGGCTACGAGGTTGAAGGCGGCAGCGTCCAGTTTATGGATGACGATTTGCTGGAGATGGAAGTCGAAGATCGTGCTCGCCATGGGCTGTTTCTGGCATTTCAATACCCGGTAGAAATCCCGGGCGTCAGCAACATGGAGTTCATGAAAGAGTCGGTCAATGCCATCCGTGAGCAACGTGGCGAAGAGCCACTTAGTGCCGCTGAGTTTCTGAAAAAAGCCAAAGAAGCCTGCAAGCAAGTGCAGCTGCCACTGGATTTCTTAAAGCGTGGCGTCAATGAAGGCTTCTCTGGTGGTGAGAAAAAGCGCAATGAGATCATGCAAATGATCCTACTGGAACCCAAACTGTGCATTTTGGACGAGTCCGACTCCGGTCTGGATATCGATGCGCTGCAAGTTGTGGCCAGTGGCGTCAACAGCCAGCGCAACAGCGAGCGCAGCTTTCTGGTCATTACCCACTATCAGCGCTTGCTGGACTACATCAAGCCCGACTTCGTTCACATTCTTGCCAATGGCAAAATCGTTAAAAGCGGCGATGCCTCGCTGGCATTGAAAGTTGAAAAAGAAGGCTATGCTTTTTTGGGTATCGAAGCCACTGAGGAGGCCTCTTCATGAGTGCATGGCTGCAACAAGCGCTAGAGCGCAGCCAGGCAAATCAAGACTGGCTCACCCCCAGCCGCAACCGTGCCTTAGCGGCCTTGCAAAGCACGCCCTGGCCTAGCCGCCGCACCGAAGGCTGGAAGTACACCTCGCTGTCGGCGCTGGAACAGCTGTCGGCTGAGGCTCCAGCCGAGCAACCGCTATCAGAGATACCTGCAATAGAAGGGTTGGACTGCCTGGAGCTGGTGTTTCTCAATGGCCAACTGCAAAGCGATCTGAGCACCCTGCAATTGCCGGCAGGCGTTCGCATTGACAGCATGGCTTCACTGCCACCCGAGCAGCAAGTGCTGGCCACCACCCAATTTGCCAACATTAAACCAGAGCGGCACCTGTTTGGCCTGGTCAATGATGTACTGGCACAAGACATTGTGTTTATTCAGCTAGACGATGGCTGTCATCTGCCGCAACCCATCCGTATTGTGCACCAGTCCACCGAAGGCCAGCAAAGCCATCAGCGTGTGCTGGTTCGGTTAGGGCACAAAGCCAAGGCCAGCTTAATTGAGCAGTTCCTAGGCAATCAAAGCAGTGTCACCACGGCCTTTACCGAATTGGATCTCGCCGAAGACGCTGAGCTGGATCATTACCGGCTGGCATTGCAATCGGGGCAGGCACTTCACTTTGGCGGCTGCCACTTTTGCCTGCACCACCGTGCTCAACTCAATAGCACCCTGATTGGCTATGGCAGCGCTCTATCCCGTACCGATATCGACATCATTCACAACGGCGAGCATGCACACGCCAAGCTCAATGCCATCTATTTGTTGGCTGAGTCCGAGCACTTTGATTTGCACAGCACCATCGAGCATGCCAAACCAAACGGGACTACCGAAGAAAATGTTCGTGGTATCGTCGGCGATAAGGCCAATGCCGTCTTCAATGGCCGTATTCACATTCACCGCGATGCCCAGAAAACCCTGGCGGAACTCAACAACCGCAATTTGCTGTTGTCCCGCCGTGGCCAAATCAACACCAAGCCCGAGCTGGAAATCTACGCTGATGACGTGCAATGTGCCCACGGAGCCACTGTTGCCGAGATTGAAGAGCAAGCGCTGTATTATCTGCGCTCTCGCGGTATTTCCCGCTCTCAGGCGTTGATCATGCTGAACTTTGGCTTTATTCAGGAGCTGGTCAACCAAATGCCTAACCAGCAGTTAGCGGCATGGTTGCAACCTCAGCTTCGCGCCCGTTTCAAGGAGATGGAAGTTCAATGAGTACGGCAGTAGCACTCAACCTTGGGGCCTTGCGGTCTGAGTTTCCAATTTTGCACCAGACGATAGATGGCAATCCCCTGGTCTATCTGGACAATGCCGCGACCACGCAAAAGCCGCGCGCCGTCATCCAGGCCATCACCGACTTTTATAGCCAGTGCAATGCCAATGTGCACCGAGGCGCTCACCAACTGGCGGATGAGGCAACCCGCCGCTACGAGCATGCCCGTGACACCGTGGCAAACTTCATCGGTGCCGCCGATCGCAGTGAAGTGATTTGGACCAGCGGTACCACCGAAGCCATCAACATTGTCGCCAATGGCATGGCGCAGCAACTGACCGCAGGTGATGAGGTGCTGGTCACCGAAATGGAACATCACGCCAATCTGGTCACCTGGCAACAAGCCTGTCTGCGCAGCGGCGCTGTGCTGAAAGTCGCGCCTATCCATGACAATGGTGCGCTGGATACCGACGCATTTTCCAGTATGTTATCCGAACGGACGCGCTTGGTTGCCCTGCCCCATGTATCCAACGCGCTTGGCACTTTAAATCCCATTAAGGCACTGACGGCTCAGGCCAAGGCCAAAGGCGCCCTGGTGTTGATTGATGGCGCACAGGGCATTGCCCATGGTGGTGTTCAGGTCGCTGATATCGGCTGTGATTTTTATGCCTTTTCAGGCCATAAGTTGTTCGGCCCCACCGGCATTGGCGTGCTGTGGGGTAAAGCCTCAGTGTTGCAGGATTGGCCTGTCTGGCAAACCGGCGGCGAAATGATTTCCAGGGTCAGTTATCAGGAATCCAGCTGGGGTGAGTTGCCCAACCGATTGGAAGCGGGTACCCCGCACATCGCGGGCGCCATTGGCATGGCTGCAGGGATCAACTGGTTCAGCCAACTCGATTTAGCCGCTGTGCAAGCACATGAGCAAGCACTGCTGGCCTATGCCACGCAACAGGCGCAGGACTTTGCTGGCATGCAATTGGTCGGCACAGCACCAGCTAAAGTGGGCGTACTTAGTTTTAATCTTGAAGGCAGTCACCCAGCCGATGTTGGTTTTTTACTGGACCGTCAGGGTGTCGCCATCCGTACTGGCGATCACTGTGCCCAACCTCTGATGCGACGTTTGGGCGTCCCTGGTACCGCCAGAGCTTCATTTTCAGTGTACAATACGCTGGAGGAAGTAGATGCCTTATTCATTGCGCTAAAAAAAGCGCAGCAAATGCTGGCGTAAGGAGCACAAAATGCACGTTGAAACCTTTACTCCAACTGCTCGTCAGGGTGATCCCATTCGTCTAACCCAGACGGCCATTGATTACTTTGAGAGCATGCTGGCCAAACAACCCGGCAAAGTCCTGCGTTTATCCACCAAAGTCAGTGGCTGCAGCGGTTACGCCTATGTGCTGGATTTTGTACCGCAAGCAGCTGACAGCGATACCCAGGTTCAGGCCAGTAACAACCTGACCATTTGCATCGATCAAAAAGCATTGAGCCTGGTGCAAGACACCGAGATCGATTACGTCAAAGAAGGCCTGAATGGGCTGGTTAAGTTCAACAATCCCAATGTCGTTGCTGAGTGTGGTTGTGGTGAAAGCTTTAATGTTGGTTAAAGCCAAGTCCCCCGTAGTTCAGAACCGCGCGAGGTAAACATGCAGCAAAGAATGGTGGCTACAGAGCGTGACTGCATCGCCAGACGTGTGCCCCAGGGAAACAAAGAGCAGATCCCAGCCGGTGAGTTTGTGACCATTACCCAGGATCTGGGCGGCAATTACACCATTACCTGGCGTGGCAACATGTACCGGATCGATGGGACCGATGCCGACGCCTTGGGCCGTAAGCCCCTGCAATTGCATTTTCAGCCCCCTGCCGATGGCAACATCGAAGAAAAGCAGGTCTACCAGGCTTTGGAAAGTGTCTACGATCCAGAGATCCCGACCAACCTGCTGTCACTGGGCTTGATTTACAAAGTCAGCATTGATCAGGCCAGCCAGACGGTCGATATCGACATGACGCTGACAGCACCGGCCTGTGGCATGGGCCCAGTGCTGGTCGGTGACGTCGAACACCGGGTTGGCATGGTACCCAACGTCAATCAGGTCAAGGTAAACCTGGTATTTGACCCACCCTGGTCACGCGATATGATGAGTGAAGAAGCCCAGCTCGAAGCTGGCGTCTTCTTCTGAAAACCGCCAGAAGAAACAAGCAAGAGACATTATGACCTTACCAAGTGATCAAGAGATCGTCGAAGACATCGCCTTTTTTGATGATTGGGAACAACGTTACCAATACATCATCGATTTGGGCAAAAGTATTCCGGCACTGGACGATGCCTACAAAACCGATGATCGGCTGGTGCCAGGCTGTCAGAGTAAAGTCTGGCTGCTCAGCAACAGCGATCAAGGCCGACTGCAGTTTCAAGCCGACAGCGATGCGGTGATCGTCAATGGCCTACTCGCTATTGTCCTGGCTGCTTACCACAACAAAACCGCTGCAGAGATCCTGGCCTTTGATATCGACAGCTACTTTAAAGCGCTGGATTTGGAGCGCCACATCAGCCCAACCCGTGGCAACGGACTACGCGCTATCGTGGCAAAAATTAAAGCCCTGGCGCAAGCGCAGCACTAACCGCTATCATCTAAGGCCTCAGCCAATGAGGCCTTCGTCCATACCCTCCGCCCTTCTGGCCAGCTAAAGCTGTGCAAATGCGTATCAGGAAATAATGCCCGCTCTGGCTTCAGGCTGAAACCTCCTTCAGGCTCGCCTCAACAACTTGCTATCGCTCAAACAAGTTGATGTCGACCTGAACGAGGTCTCAGCCTTCGCGGATAGATGGGCGATGCGCCGAGCCGGCATGGCGACTAAAACGCCGGGAGCGTTTTAGGACTGCCGTAGGCAGGCCCGAAGGGCGAAACACAGGGAAGTGTTTCGCAATGCCACCTCGGTGGCTGTCATGCGTGAGTGGTACTGCGCGCAGCGGATAAACAAAAACCCCCAGCATTTCTACTGGGGGTTCTTTGTTTATTGGGTGCCTGGCGGTGTACTACTTTGCTCACCCCATCCCTGGG
>JAFIFR010000049.1 GCA_020831935.1 Alkalimonas sp. | reverse complement strand
AAACGGGCACGGCTTTCATTGGCTGGTCGGATATCAGTGAATTTCTCCGGCTCCTCGAAGGTCAGGGTTAAGTTGGATGCATCCTCCGCCAGACCATGAAAGCTTGCGCTCATCAGCCCAGCCAGGGCACCTGCCATCATTAGTTTGCGCCAAATAGGTGTGGTCATTATTGCCTCCAATTAATAGCACGCAGATGCGTAGCTCGACGATACAAGGGTCGAGCCTGACTAAATACTAGTCAACTTTATATGACTATAGACTGAATTGGATTCATTAAGTTGTCATTTTTTGTTATTTATTGTGCCAGCTGACAAGGCACTAACCAATAAAAAACCCGGCATCAAAGCCGGGTCTGATGGCCAGACAAAGCAATCATGTTATCGCTTTCTTTTGTTCCAGAACTGTTGAGATATCTCATTAAGATCATCAGATAAATTAGCCACAGCAGAAACACTGGTATGATTGTTTTGACCAAAGACCACATTGTCATTGGCTGCATCACGAATACAATTCACCCCTCGGTGGATGTTGTTGCTCATCACCCCTTGCTGCTCGGCTGCAGCCGCAATCTGCACATTCATCTCACTGATTTCATTTACTTTCCTGCCAATGCTTTTCAATGCCAGCGCTGCTTTCTCAGCATCGCCCACACAGCCATTGGCTTGCGCACTACTCTGGGTCATTGCTGTTACAGCGGTGCGGGTACGGAGCTGCAAGCCATCAATCATTTGCTGAATATTGGCTGTCGATTGCTGCGTACGCCCTGCCAGGCTGCGAACTTCATCGGCTACTACAGCAAATCCTCTGCCTTGCTCGCCAGCTCTGGCAGCCTCAATCGCAGCATTTAATGCCAGCAAATTGGTTTGCTCAGCAACGTCTTGAATCACCTCTAGTACTCCAGAAATTTCGACACTTTGCTTTTCAAGCTCGTGAATAACTTGTGTCGCTTTTCCTAACTCCAGCTCCAGCTGTTTGATCGAGCTACGGGTGATCTCAACTAAATGCTCACCTTGCGCCGTTTCCTGATCCGCCTCTTCAGCAGCATTGGCTGCAACCTGAGCACTGGTAGCCACTTGCTGAATACTGGCAGCCATTTGTGTCACAGCAGCAGCCATTTGATCCGTTTCACTCTGTTGCGCTGCACTAGCTTTGTTGCCAGCCATCACTTGCTGCAACGAGCTTCTAGTATGCCTGGTTAGTTTGTCAGACGCATCATTAATACGCCCCACCACAGCGCCCGTCTCTGCCTGCAACATGCGCAAAGCAAACTCAATGTCCCCCAACTCGTCCATACGATTGGTGTATAGTTTCTGGCTCAGTGGGTTATCCGCGATAGGTTTGGCCATTGCTTGCAACTTTTTCAAAGGGCTTAGCCAGTAACTCACGGCGGCGGCAATCACGACTAGTGGCAGGGCCGCACTGCTCATCAACTGCAACCAGAAACCATTCAGTGCAAAACTGCCCGCTTGGCCAAGGGTCAAGGCAAAAGCTGTCCATAACAACAACTTGGCCCGGATAGAAATCCTCGCTTTGGTAGGCGCAGCTTTCCCTGATTTCAGCTCGGCATAGCACTGCTCTGCCCGACTTATTGCTTCTGGGCTGGCTTTGGTTCGCACCGACTGTATCTCAGTGATCTCGCCATTCTTTGCTATGGGGGTGACATAGGCACTGACCCAGTAATGATCGCCATTCTTGCAGCGATTCTTCACCAGACCCATCCAGGAATTACCGGCTTTGATGGTAGACCACATATGCTGAAAAGCAGCTTCAGGCATATCAGGATGCCGCACCATATTATGTGGCTGTCCAAGCAGCTCTTGCTCGGTAAAACCACTGATCTGGATAAAGTCCGAGTTCACATAGGTAATACGGCTATCCGGTTTAGTGGTGGACAAAATATTTGAGGCATCACTCAAGTGCACCTCACGATTGGTTACAGGTAAATTGCTTCTCATGGGACAAACTCAGTATGGCAGAATGCCATTGATGGGAAACAGGCCTGTGCTCAAACACAAGCTGTTTGGATGGTTCATTGCTGAACTTGGGCGCAGAATATTTGAGCAATATAATTGCTGAAAGTGAATTTAATCGATTAAGTAAATCGCTTTTTTGAATGATGAGCAAGGACAAGGGTTGGCTAATAAACAATCAACTCTTACTATAGTAAAATGAAAAAAACCGGCGCCAAGGTCGGCATTGACCACGATTATACGTAGTGGTGCCTCCATCGCAATTTGCAATGGACACAGTAGGCAAGTGTTAGAGCAAGGCAGCCAAAATATGCCTGGCCGCGCTGGTGCAGCGACAAGAAGTTTGGGGCGTGCAAATCAATACTTTGCCACCCACTTATCGTTAAAAACCATGACAAATGTGACTGGTGTCGTACTTGAGTTAATGTCTGAGCCTCGTAGCTTTGACTTTTGGCGAAATGCTCATGAAACTCAAATGGTCAGGCGCCTTGAAAGGGCTGGATTCCTATGAAAACTATAGTGTTATTGCTAGCTTGCGCGGTTACTTTGAATGTTGCTGATTCTATCCATGCTCCTATTCCCTCACAGCTTTGCAGTCAGCAAGACTCTATGTTTGCGGGCGCATCCATTATTTACTCTGAGTGTCAGGATGACATCGATGCCATTGTGGTTCATGGGATTCAAAGTAGTCACAGCTTCGAAACACTGTTGCAGTTCGCGCAAAGCTATCAAAATGAGCAAGTCGCCCTTGATGAAGCCATCACAGATCCGCTATTTGACGGCTTAGTCGTTGCATTAACACCATTCGATCCGGCCATGTCCATCCGCCATGATCAAATGAGCACGCTTGAGTTTTCGCTCAGTGATCGAACGGTGTTCTTTATTCGTGAAACCGGCCGCAGGCAAGTGATCACTGTACTACCAGCTAACAGCTCCCTCTACTGACTTGTCCCAATAAAAAACCCGGCACCAAGGCCGGGTTTTCAGGGGTTCAGACGAGGTCTGAGCGCATTACATCATGCCGCCCATGCCACCCATTCCGCCCATGCCGCCCATGTCTGGGGCTGCTGGCTCATCCTTTGGGATTTCGGTGACCATGGCTTCGGTGGTGATCATCAGTGAACCCACAGAAGCTGCGAACTGCAGTGCAGAGCGGGTTACTTTGGTTGGGTCCAGGATACCCATTTCCAACATGTCGCCGTAGGTCTCGTTGGCCGCGTTGTAGCCGTAATTGCCAGAACCATCTTTCACTTTGTTGACAACCACGGACGGCTCTTCACCGGCGTTGGCCACGATTTGACGCAGTGGCGCTTCCATCGCACGCAGGGCGATTTTAATGCCGTGGTTCTGATCTTCGTTTTCCGCTGTCAGGGCGCTCAGTTTGGCCGCAACACGGACCAGAGCTACACCACCGCCAGGGACCACGCCTTCTTCAACGGCGGCACGGGTTGCGTGCAGCGCGTCTTCAACGCGGGCTTTCTTCTCTTTCATTTCGATTTCAGTCGACGCACCGACTTTGATCACGGCAACACCACCCGCCAGCTTGGCCAGGCGCTCTTGCAGTTTTTCTTTGTCGTAATCTGAGGTCGCTTCTTCGATTTGCTGACGGATTTGCTTCACGCGGCCAGCAATGGCGTCTTCGTCACCGGCACCATCAATGATGGTGGTGTTGTCTTTGGTGATCACCACACGCTTGGCTGTGCCCAGATCTTCCAGCGTGGCTTTTTCCAGCTCCAGACCAATTTCTTCAGAGATCACAGTACCGTTGGTCAGTACAGCGATGTCCTGCAGCATGGCTTTACGACGGTCACCAAAGCCTGGCGCTTTGACCGCAGCCACTTTGACGATGCCGCGCATGTTGTTGACAACCAGAGTTGCCAGCGCTTCGCCTTCAACATCTTCAGCGATGATCAACAACGGCTTGCCTGCTTTGGCCACACCTTCCAGCACCGGCAACAGCTCACGGATGTTGGAGATTTTCTTATCCACATTCAGGATGAACGGGCTGTCCAACTCGACCTGGCCGGCTTCCTGATTGTTGATGAAGTAAGGCGACAGGTAGCCACGGTCGAACTGCATGCCTTCAACCACATCCAGCTCGTTGGCCAGCGCCTGGCCTTCTTCAACCGTGATGACACCTTCTTTGCCTACTTTGTCCATCGCATCGGCGATAATCTGGCCGATTTCAGCATCGGAGTTGGCAGAGATGGTACCGACCTGTGCGACGGACTTGCTGTCGGCACAAGGTTGCGACAGATTTTTCAGCTCCGCAACGGCTTCAACGACGGCTTTATCGATACCGCGCTTCAGATCCATCGGGTTCATGCCCGCGGCGACGGCTTTGACACCTTCGTTGATGATGCTTTGCGCCAAAACAGTGGCCGTGGTGGTGCCGTCACCGGCTTCGTCGTTGGCCTTAGAGGCAACTTCTTTCACCATCTGGGCGCCCATGTTTTCGAACTTGTCTTCCAGCTCGATTTCTTTAGCGACAGAAACACCATCTTTGGTGATCAAAGGCGCACCAAAGGACTTATCCAGGATCACATTGCGGCCTTTCGGGCCCAGAGTAACACGAACGGCGTTGGCCAGGATGTTGACACCTTTCAGCATTTTATTGCGGGCATCATCGCCAAAACGAACTTCTTTTGCTGCCATTTTTCAATTCCTTCCTCAATTAAACTGTTGGTTACGACGGGGGCACTGCTTATTCAGTGATCACGCCCAGAATGCTGTCTTCTTTTACGATGACGTATTCTTCACCATCAATTTTCTCGGTGCGCTCAACATAGGCACCAAACAAAACTTTGTCTCCGACCTGAACATCCAGCGGACGAACTTCACCATTCTCCAGAATACGGCCTTTGCCAACAGCAACCACTTCGCCACGGGTTGACTTTTCTGCGGCGGAGCCGGTCAGCACGATGCCGCCAGCTGATTTGGTTTCAGCTTCCAGACGTTTGATGATGACACGATCATGTAAAGGACGAATATTCATGCTCTATCTCCTAAAGCGAGTTTGCGTTTTAACATGGGTTGTTAAAAAGGGTTGCGCTCTATATGGGGTAAGCCAAAACTGAATCCAAGGGGGCCTGGAAATTTTTTTTTGCCAATTTTGCTAATGGTGGCCTCTGGCTGGTATTGTATCGCTTCGAACCAGACCAGAAGCACCTTGTTGGCGTATGCTCTGGCCGTGACCATGCAAACTGTGAAGTAGGATCCGATGTTAAGAGCTTTATTCAGTTGTGTAGCGCTGCTTTGGCTGACGCTGCTTCCCGTCCAGGCGCAGGACAGCATCCTGGCCAGCCTGACCGGCGAGTCGTCCCGTTTTTTACCGGTTGATGATGCCTTTGTGTTTGATTTTCGTCAGAACGACGACGAGCTAATGCTCAGCTGGACCATCGCTGACGGCTACTATCTTTATAAAGAGCAGTTTCAGTTTGCCGGCATCGCCGTTAGCTTCTCGCATCCGACCTACCCGGCCGCCATGACGATTGAAGATGAGTTCTTCGGCGTCACCGATGTCTATTACCATCAGGTTATTTTGCGCTTGCCGTTATCCGACATTGGTGAAGACGCAGAGCTGAGGATCCGTTACCAGGGCTGCGCCGAAGCCGGCTTTTGCTACCCTCCGACCACCAAGACAGTGCCGTTAAGCCCGGCTGGGGCGGCTGGTGCAGCAGAGCCGGTTGCTGTGGGCGGCGCTGGTTCGGCACCGGTTTCCAGCCAGAATACCCTGGCCGAACGCCTGGCAGGCTCCGGCTTTTTACTGACGCTGGGGGTGTTTTTCCTGCTGGGGCTGGGGCTGGCCTTTACCCCTTGCGTCTTTCCAATGTACCCGATTTTATCCAGCATCATTGTGGGCCAGGGCAAGGATTTATCCAATAAAAAAGCCTTTACCCTGTCCTTTGCCTATGTCCAGGGCATGGCGCTGACCTATGCCCTGCTTGGCCTGGTGATTGCCAGCCTGGGGGTTCGTTTTCAGGCCATGCTGCAACACCCGGCCATTCTGCTGGTCGTGAGCCTGCTGTTTGTGTTGCTGGCGCTGGCGATGTTTGGTGCGCTGAATTTTAGTCTACCCAGCGCCTGGCAAGCCAAAGTAGCAGCCATCAGCAACAAGCAACAACGAGGCTCCAGCAAAGGCGCCTTTGTGATGGGCAGCCTGTCGGGGCTGATTGCCTCACCCTGCACCACGGCGCCGTTAACGGCGGCATTAATTTATGTGGCACAAAGCGGCGACTTGCTGCGCGGGGCCATTACCCTCTATGTGCTCAGCCTGGGCATGGGCTTGCCACTGCTGCTACTGGGCAGCTCGGGGGCCAAGCTGTTGCCCAAAGCCGGTCAGTGGATGTATGCGGTGAAAAATATCTTCGGCTTTTTGCTGCTGGCGGTGCCGGTCTGGTTATTGGATCGTTTTGTGCCCGGCTGGGTAACCCTGCTGCTCGGTAGCTTGCTGGCGCTGAGTGCCGCCTACTACCTGCATTATGTGTCGCAACAGCTGAGCAATGCCAAAGCCCGCAGCGCGCTCTGGTTGCCGGCCCAGCTGCTGGTGATCCTGACCGTGCTGATCAATGTGCAGCTGCTCTGGCCGCAATCCTCTGGCACTGCCGTAGCGCAAACGACAGCAGGCCAACAGCTGCCCGGCCAGTTCCGCTTGCTGGCCGATCAGGCCGAGTTGGAGCAGGCACTGGCCGAAGCCAAAGCCAATGGCCAGCATGTGGTGCTGGACTTCTACGCCGAGTGGTGCGTCGCTTGCAAAGAGTTTGAGCTGCTGACCTTTCCATCCGACCAGGTCCAGCCCTACTTGCAACAAATGGTGTTGCTGAAAGTGGACGTGACCCGAATGACGCGCGCCGACCAGCAGCTGCTCGATCGTTACCAGGTACTGGGCTTGCCTACCCTGTTGTTCTTCGATGCTGAAGGCAAGGAACTGACGCAGTCGCGAGTAACCGGCTTTATGGCAGCCCGGCCTTTCGGCCGGCACCTGGCCGCCATTCTGGACTAAACCTCGTCATCAAGCACTAAGCTCCCAAGTCAGCACACTGGTCTTTTCCTGCTGATTAGACCAGTATTTTGCTGCCATTTGTCACGATTTCACTATAATAAGCCGTTAAATCGGAACCAAGCGCGCGTTATTTACTCATAAAGCCCTACGCTGCTGTTTATTCTGACAGCTTCAGGCATAATGAGAACAACAAACGTGAACGTGCAGGATATGTGCAGCTTATGGTGAATAAAACCCGGATTTTGTTGTTAAACGGTCCAAACCTGAACATGCTGGGGGTACGGGAGCCTGAGGTCTATGGCCGGCAAACCCTGGCTGAGCTGGTGGCGCAACTGGATGCCTTTGCCCAGACGCAACAGGCAGAGCTCAGTCACTTTCAGAGCAATGCCGAGCATGCACTGATTGACCGTATTCACCAAAGCCTGGGCCAGGTTGACTTTATCATCATCAACCCCGGCGCCTTCACCCACACCAGCGTTGCGCTACGTGATGCTCTGCTGGCGGTTGCCATTCCCTGCATCGAAGTACACTTAAGCAATGTGCATGCCCGGGAACCCTTCCGGCAACACTCGTATCTCTCCGACATTGCCAAAGGCGTGATCTGTGGTCTGGGACCACAGGGCTATCGCTTTGCCATTGAGGCGGCCGTGTCGTACATCGCATCCAATCCATCCACCTAGAATGACAGGTTAAACCTTTATGGACATTAGAAAAATTAAAAAACTGATCGAGCTGGTCGAAGAGTCCGGCATTTCTGAACTTGAAATTACCGAGGGCGAAGAATCCGTTCGCATCAGTCGGCAAAGTACCGCTCCGCAACAGCTGCACTATGCTGCAGCACCAGCGCCTGTGGCCGCACTCGCCCCAGCTGCTGCACCAGCAGCGCCTGCGGCTCCTGCAGCAGCACCAGAGCCAAGCGGGCACCAGGTCCGCTCGCCAATGGTCGGCTCTTTCTACCGGGCTCCATCACCGACCGCCAAGCCCTTTGTTGAAGTAGGTCAAAGCGTCAAAGTCGGCGATACGCTCTGCATCGTGGAAGCGATGAAAATGATGAACCAGATCCAGTCCGACAAAGCCGGTGTGGTGAAAGAAATCCTGGTTCAGGACGGTGAGCCGGTAGAGTTTGACCAGCCTCTGGTGATTATCGAATAAGCAAAAGGCCTATCCTATGTTAGAGAAAGTCTTGATTGCCAACCGGGGCGAAATTGCACTGCGTATTCTGCGTGCCTGCAAAGAACTCGGTATCAAGACGGTTGCTGTGCACTCCACGGTCGACCGTAACCTGAAACACGTGCTGCTGGCCGATGAAACCATCTGCATTGGCCCGGCACCTTCGCCAAAGAGCTACCTCAATGTGCCGGCACTGATTGCCGCTGCCGAAGTGACCAACGCTCAGGCCATCCATCCCGGCTACGGCTTTTTGGCAGAAAATGCCGAATTCGCCCAGCAAGTGGAAGAAAGTGGCCTGGTCTTTATTGGGCCACGCCCGGACTCCATTCGGCTGATGGGCGACAAAGTCTCAGCCATCGAAGCGATGAAAAAAGCGGGCGTGCCTTGTGTACCGGGCTCCGACGGCGCCGTTGGCGACGACGCGGCTACCAACAAAGCCATAGCCAACCGCATTGGCTACCCCATCATTGTCAAAGCAGCCGGTGGCGGTGGTGGTCGCGGGATGCGGGTGGTGCGCTCCGAAAGCGAGCTGGTCAGTTCCATCGAGATGACCAAAGCCGAGGCCAAAGCGGCTTTTGGCAACGACATGGTCTACATGGAAAAATTTCTGGAAAACCCACGCCATGTAGAAGTGCAGGTGCTGGCCGATGGTCAGGGCCACGCCATTCACCTGGGCGAGCGTGACTGCTCGATGCAGCGGCGTCACCAAAAGGTGGTCGAAGAAGCACCGGCTCCGGGCATCAATCAGGAACTGCGTGACTTTATCGGTGGCCGTTGTGTCGAAGCCTGCAAAGTGATGAATTACCGCGGCGCCGGTACCTTTGAATTCCTGTTTGAAAACGGCGAGTTCTTCTTTATTGAAATGAACACCCGTATTCAGGTTGAGCACCCGGTCACAGAAATGATCACCGGTGTCGATCTGATCAAAGAGCAACTGCGCATTGCCTCCGGTTTGCCGCTCAGCATCAAACAAGAAGACATTGTCATTCGTGGCCATGCCATTGAATGCCGGATCAATGCCGAAGATCCTTCAACCTTTATTCCTTCACCGGGCACCATCACCCGTTTCCACCCGCCGGGTGGTCTGGGCGTCCGCTGGGACTCGCATATTTATGCCGATTACACCGTGCCACCAAACTACGATTCGATGGTTGGCAAGTTGATCACCTACGGGGATAGCCGCGAGGTGGCCATCGCCCGGATGCGTAATGCTCTGGCTGAGCTGCTGGTTGGCGGTATCAAAACCAACATCCCGCTGCACAAAGACATTATGAATGACGCAGGCTTTTGTGCCGGCGGTACCAACATTCATTACCTGGAAAAGAAACTCGGTTTATAAGCCGGGCACTCACTCCTTTTGAAACAGGCTCTGCGGAGCCTGTTTTGTTTTTTAAGTGCAGGCTTTTTTCCGCTTTTTGGTTGCGGGTGATAGAATACCGTTTTTAGCACAACGCCGAGACCCCTCATGCCCTGGATCCAACTTCGCATTCAAACCACCGAACACCATGCCGAGCAAGTCAGTGACATGTTGATTGGTTGGGGCGCTCAGGCCGTGACCTTTATTGACAGCAAAGATACCCCGATTTACGAACCTTTACCCGGTGAAGTGCTGTACTGGCAAGACACCACAGTGATGGGGTTGTTTGAAGCCGATCACCCGATGCAGCAGGTGCTAACCCACCTGAAACAAACCAGCCTGTTTAAACAGGGCCTGTCTTACAAGCTGGAACAGCTGGAAGACAAAGACTGGGAGCGGGAATGGATGGACAATTTTCATCCTATCCAGTTTGGCGAGCGGCTCTGGGTCTGCCCCAGCTGGCGCGACATTCCGGATCCCAGCGCCATCAACGTGCTGCTGGATCCGGGCATTGCCTTTGGCACCGGCACCCACCCGACCACTGCCCTGTGCATGCAGTGGCTGGATGCGCAGATCCGCCCTGAGCAAACCGTGGTCGACTTTGGCTGCGGCTCCGGCATTCTGGCCATTGCCGCTTTAAAATTGGGTGCGAAGCGGGTGGTCGGCATTGACATCGACCCCCAGGCCATTCAGGCCAGCCTGGCCAATGCCGAGCGCAATGGCGTGGCCGATAAACTGGAGCTGTACCTGCCCAAAGACCAACCCAGCCTAAGCGCCGATGTGGTGGTGGCCAATATTCTGGCCGGCCCGCTAACAGAACTGAATGCCATCATCGCCGACTATGTACGCCCCGGCGGCAACCTGGTGATGTCGGGCATTTTGCCGCAGCAGGCCGAACAGGTGATGGCAGCCTACCGCGACCGTTTTGACTTTGATCCTGTGGTTGAGCTGGATGAATGGGTCCGACTGAGCGCCATCAAGCACCAAGCGTAAACAGACACCCGACCGTATCTACCGCTCAGTAGCCACAAAACAGCGGCCAAAGGACTGGTCAGCCCCAGCTATTTAGTGTTATGTTATAACAAATCACAACCTGACTACGGAGATTTGTTGTGCGTACATCCACCTCTTTCCCGCTTGCTGCCAGCCTGGCTTTGGCCAGTGGCTTGCTGCTTACCGGTTGCAACGACAGCCATACCTATTTGGACACTGTTGCCGATGATTCTCATGACCATGGGCATGACCACGGCCATGACCACGATCATGACCACGGCCACCACAGCACCGAAGGGGGCCGGCTGATCATCACAGCGGCACCGCATCATGACGATGAGCATGACCACGATCACAGTCATCATCATGTCTATGTGTTTGACTTGCATGACAACGACATCATTGCCGAACTGGAAACCGAACACGAAGTCTCCCAACTCTATGCCAGCCCGGGTTTTCGCTTTGCGTTGCTGAACCAACGCAGCGACAACATCACCCAGGTTCTTGATGGCGGCCAATGGCAGGAAGATCATGGTGACCACATGCACGACTATGTGCAGGCACCTGCCATGCTGAGCTTTCAACTGGAAGGGCCTGCTCCAACGCACTATGAGGCCCATGAAGGCCTGGCGGCTCTGTTTTACGATGGCTACGCCGATCCACAGCAGAACGCAGCGGTTGCCGTATTTAGCGATCACGACCTGGCCCATGGCCGCATCGGTGCCAGCCTGACACTGGCTATCAACCAACACGGCACCGCTGAAGTGCGCGGTGATTACCTGCTCACCACTTACCGGGCAGCGGGTACCGCCACCACCTTACCGACTCAGGTTGAGTTGTACCATCGTCACGATGACCACTACGATTTTGAAATCCGTTTTACCGAGCCTTGTGATCGCTTGCATGGCAGCTTTTCCATTGCAGATTACACCCTGTTTGGCTGTGCCGACGGCGTGCTGCTGGTAGAGCAACGCGGTACCCAGTTTTTGGCCAGTAAAATTGCCAACGATGAGGGCTTGACCGGCCGTATTGGCAGCTTCAGCGGCCACAAGCACCAACATGAAGTTGTTGGCTATGCCGGCCAGGCCATCTGGATCATCGACGCCGTACACAGCACCATGCGCGAGCTGGACTGGCGTGGAGACTCCGAGGTCACCCGTATCGCCTCCGCAGTCGATGGCCATGGTGAGCACTATGCGGTACTGGACAGCAGCGGCAGCTTGCATGTCTTTGACTGGGATGCCGGTTTTGCGCTGAAAGACACCCTGGCGCTGATTGAAAGCATCGACAACAACAACCGCCCGCGCATCGCTGTGAATCAGCAGAATGAAACCATTTACCTGACCGATCCGGTCGCGAAAGAATTGGTGATGGTCGACTTGCACAGCCTGACGGTCGAGCGCATTGCGCTGGATTTCGAGCCGGCACTGATCACCTGGTTGGGTGTAGCCGAGCCGTCTGACGATCACCACGATCACTAAAGGGTCCTCACCCTCCCTGTTTCCCGCACCTCTGTTCCTGAGTGTTGGATATTGGCGTCACTTCGCAGTGACGCCTTTTTTCTGCCAGCAACGCCCAGCCAAAGCCGGTTAAAATTCAGCCAGTTCGATTTTGTCAAGCCGCAAAGCGGCAATAAATTTGAAAATTGTTTAAATATTAGCCTTTGCAAGGCCAGCAAAAATCCGTAAACTTAGCGCCCCTTACGGGGTATGCGCTGTATGAGCCGGGGGTAACAATGCGGATTGGTCCGTACCAGCTGCCAAACAATGTGATTTGTGCACCTATGGCCGGCGTGACGGATGTCGCCTTTCGGCAACTGTGTCGTCGCTTTGGTGCCGGACTGGCAGTCTCGGAAATGCTGTCGAGCAATCCGCAGGTGTGGCAAAGCGAGAAATCGCAAAAACGCATGACCCATCAGGACGAGTCGGGGATCCGCTCGGTCCAAATTGCTGGCGCCGATCCACAACAAATGGCGGAAGCAGCGCAATACAACGTGGAGCTGGGTGCCGATATCATTGATATCAACATGGGCTGCCCGGCAAAGAAAGTAAATAAAAAACTGGCTGGCTCTGCGCTGTTGCAATACCCATTGTTGGTGGAACAGATCATCCAGGCTGTGGTCCAAGCGGTGTCGGTGCCGGTAACGTTAAAAATCCGTACCGGCTGGCACCCGGACCATCGGAACGGAGTTGAGATTGCCCGTATTGCTGAAGCCAATGGCATTCAGGCGCTGGCGGTTCATGGCAGAACCCGCGCTTGTATGTACAAAGGGAACGCAGAATACGATACAATCCGCGCCATCAAACAGGCCGTCACCTTACCGGTAATAGCCAATGGTGATATCACATCACCGCAAAAAGCCAAAATGGTACTCGATACCACCGGCGCCGATGCCATTATGATTGGCCGCGCAGCGCAGGGTCGCCCCTGGATCTTCCGGGAAGTGGTGCACTTCCTGACCACGGGCCAAGAGTTAGCGCCTCCTGCACTGTCGGAGGTCGAGTCCATTTTGCAAGAGCACGTACAAGGATTGCACCGGCTCTACGGGTCTCATTTGGGGCCACGCATCGCCCGCAAGCATGTTGGCTGGTATCTGGCTGAGCATGATGCGGCAGGTGCATTTCGTCGGGAATTCAATGCCATCGAGTCGCCGGAGCGGCAACTTGCGGCATTAACTACGTATTTTCATCAACTAGCAGCAACTTAAGTAAAGAGAATCGCAATGTTTAATGAAACTGTTTCTTCGCCTTTTATCACCAATGCCCATGTGCAGTCTCAGGAAAAACCACAAGCGCTGAGAACCGCTGCTCAAAAAGCCGTTGCGCACTACCTGCAGCAGCTGAATGGCCAGGACGTCAATGACCTGTACGAGCTGGTCCTGTCTGAGCTGGAGCGCCCTTTGCTGGAAGAAGTGATGAAGTATACCCGAGGCAACCAGACCCGTGCTGCCAACCTGATGGGTATCAACCGCGGTACGCTGCGGAAAAAGTTAAAACAGTATGGCATGAGCTAATACTGGCGCAGGGGCCCCGCCCCTGCTTAAAAGCACCGCAAGGTGCTTTTTTCGTTTTAATCGCCCCGTTTAAGCAACAGAGAACTCAAGATGACAACCTATCGCCCCATTCGTCGCGCACTGCTGAGTGTGTCGGACAAAACCGGTATTGTTGAATTTGCCCAGGCCCTGCATCAGATGCAGGTCGAAATCCTTTCGACCGGTGGTACTGCCAAGCTGTTGGCCGAACATGGTATCCCGGTGCAGGAAGTTTCCGACTACACCGGGCACCCGGAGATTATGGCCGGCCGGGTCAAAACCCTGCATCCGAAAGTGCATGGCGGCATTCTAGCCCGCCGTGGCCAGGACGAAGACGTGATGGCCGAACATGGCATTGGTGCCATCGATCTGGTGGCGGTTAATCTGTATCCTTTTGCCAAAACCGTGGCCAACAAAGATTGCAGCCTGGACGATGCCATCGAGAACATCGACATCGGCGGCCCAACCATGGTGCGCGCTGCGGCCAAAAACCACAAAGACGTGACCATCATCGTCAATGCCAGCGATTACGATACCGTGCTGATGGAGATGCGCTCGCATCAGGGCGGCACCACCCACGCCACCCGCTTCAGCCTGGCCATTGCGGCCTTTGAGCATACCGCCCAGTACGATGGCATGATTGCCAATTACTTTGGCACCATGCTGCCGGCCTACGACACCCCAGCCGAGCCTGCCAGCCGCTTCCCGCGTACCTTCAACAGCCAGTTTGTCAAAAAGCAGGATCTGCGCTACGGCGAAAACAGCCATCAGCAAGCCGCTTTTTATGTCGACTCAGCTGCCACAGAGGCCTCTGTCGCCACCGCCACTCAGCTGCAGGGCAAGGCGCTGTCGTACAACAACATCGCCGACACCGATGCGGCGCTGGAATGCGTGAAAGAGTTCAGTGAGCCGGCTTGCGTCATTGTCAAACACGCTAACCCGTGTGGTGTGGCCATTGGCGACAGCATTCTGGCGGCCTACCAACGGGCCTACCAGACCGACCCAACCTCGGCTTTTGGTGGCATCATCGCCTTTAACCGCGAGCTGGATGAGACCACCGCCAAAGCCATTATCGAGCGGCAATTTGTCGAAGTGATCATCGCACCGAAAGCCACCGATGCTGCCGTTGCTGTGATTGGCAGCAAGCCCAATGTGCGCTTGCTGGTGTGCGGTGAATTCAGCGCACCAGCTGCAGCGGTGGATATCAAGCAGGTCAATGGCGGTGTCTTGCTGCAAGACCGCGATCAGTCCAGCGTCACTGCGGATGACCTGAAGGTCGTCAGCAAGCGCCAACCGAGCGAGCAGGAGCTGCGTGACTTACTGTTCTGCTGGAAAGTGGCCAAGTACGTCAAATCCAACGCCATTGTCTACGTCAAAGACAGCATGACCATTGGCGTGGGCGCCGGCCAGATGAGCCGGGTCTACAGCGCCAAGATCGCTGGTATCAAGGCAGCCGATGAAGGGTTGGAAGT
>JAFIFR010000341.1 GCA_020831935.1 Alkalimonas sp. | reverse complement strand
GCATCGGATAAACAAGGAGCCCCCATGCACCACGAACGTTGGGACTTGCTGATCCAGGGTAAGGTTCAGGGCGTGTTCTACCGCGCCTCCACCGAACAACAAGCAAAAATGCTGGGGTTAACCGGCTACTGCCAAAACCTGAGCGATGGCCGGGTGCAGGTGGTGGCGGAAGGTTTGCCCGATGCACTGCAGCAATTGCTGGAATGGTGCTGGCAAGGACCGGCCAAGGCCGAAGTGCGTCAGATTGATGTCGAGAAATCAGTGCCCACCGATGAATGGTCCGACTTTCAAATCCGGCGCTAATGGCATGCACTGCCTTTGTTCGCCTATTTTAAGACGAACAGCAAGAATTCATCCATGATTCAGTCTCAGCGCCTATACTTGCCTGAATTCAGCAAGCGAGGAACCATGCCATGCGTTCATTACCCATCCCCTTCTTACTGGCCAGCCTGTTGCTGCTCGGCTGCAGTGAGCCCGAAATCGCCGTCAGCACCCAGCCGGATGACACCGTGCAGCTTGCCGATCCAGCCCACAACAGCCGTAATGCGCTGGACTGGGATGGTCGCTACGAAGGCATGCTGCCCTGTGCCGATTGTGAGGGCATTAAAACCCGTTTAACCTTGCAGCAAGATGGCCAATTCACACTGGAAACTCAGTATCTGGGGAAATCCGACGACTGGTTCCACGAACAGGGCGCCTTTCAGTGGGACAGCAGCGGCCAGATTGTAAAGCTCGAGCGTGAGCGCTCCGGCCCTGCTCAGTTTTTTGTGGGTGAAAATGTGTTGTGGCAGCTGGATATGAGCGGCCAGCGCATCCAGGGTGAGCTGGCCGATCGCTACCGGCTGGTCAAAGTCCCACCTGCCGAGCTGGCTCAGGCCCCTCTGGCCGGTACGCGCTGGCAACTGGTCGAACTGATGGGTCAGGCAGTACCTGCCGATAACCCGGCGTACATCGTGTTCAGTGGCACAGAGCCCAAAGTTTATGGCAATGCTGGCTGCAACCGCTTTTTTGGCAGCTATGCCCTGGTCAGTGAGCAACAGCGGTTGAGTTTATCCGGCATTGGCATGACGATGATGGCCTGCCCCGAGAGCCCTATTGAGCCGGGCTTTGCCGAGGTTTTGCAGCGCTTTGATAACTTCAACCTGAGCGACGACAGCCTGACGTTGAACCGCGCCCGCATGGCGCCGCTGGCCCGCTTAACAGCGGCCGGCCCGGCCGACGAGTAACAGCACCGGAAAGGATGGATGACAGCGTTGTCATTTATCCTTTTTTCTGCTACCTTAACTGCATAAAATTCCGCCGTCTGTTCCAGCACGGTTTGAGTCAGGCCACAGGAACCCCTTATGCAGATAGTGATCCAACCCAATGCCGATGCCGTCGCCGAATACGGTGCCGAGCAATTTCAGCGTTTATTGAGTAAAAAGGCCGATGCAGTGCTGGGGCTGGCTACCGGCTCTACCCCGGTGGCGCTCTATCAAAAACTGATTGCCCGCTACCAGGCGGGCGAGCTGAGCTTTGCCAAAGCAACCAGCTTTAATCTGGATGAATACTTAGGCCTATCGCCTGAGCACCCGCAAAGCTACCACTATTTTATGCAGCAGCAATTGTTTGGTTTGATTGATATTGCCCCGGAGCGCACTCATGTGCCCGCCGGCGATGCTGCCGATCCCATTGCCGCCTGCCACGACTACGAAACAAAAATCAGCGCGGCTGGTGGCATTGATTTGCAGCTGCTTGGCATTGGCCGCAATGGCCATATTGGCTTTAACGAACCCTCTTCTGGCCTGCGCTC
>JAFIFR010000340.1 GCA_020831935.1 Alkalimonas sp. | reverse complement strand
CTTTTATCACCAGCATGGAAGGCCGTGGTGGTTTTGCACCGAACTCCGATGAAGCTGTGCAGCCATTAAAACTGATGGTACAGCGCATTGAAGCCGGCCAGGTGGCGAATTTCCTGGCCGTCAATAAACAAGGTAAGCTTTTGCAGTTTCAGTGAAGCCAGCTTACCCAAACAGCTGTGGCTTTGCAGTGGCAAGATGAAAGATTGCCGCCAGTAACACCAGCGCCAGCACAGCAAAGCCAATGCGCATGCCTTTGGGTTTACCTTGCTTCAGTGCCACCATGCCTGCCCCGATGTAGCCAAACAGCAGCACAATTTTCAGCCCCAACCAGCCATGGCTAAGCAGCTGCCAGGGGCCGATAAACCAGAGCGTGAGTGCAAAGAGTAGCAGCAGGCTATCGTTGATATGGGGGATAAAGCGCAGCGGCGTTTGCCGCCAGCCAGGCTTGCCTATCGCATCCAGCACCAGGCGTAAGGTAAACAGCAACGCCGTCAGGTAGGCAAACAACATATGCAGATGTTTGATCGGGGCATAGTATTCCATGGAGATCCTTAAGAATTTCAAGTAAGTATGGCTATGGTATACCAGAAAGAGCGCTGCTAAAACCCGGCTTCGGTCAATAAAGCCGACATCTGCTGCAATGCCTCCAATCCTTGTATATCGGTGGCTTGCAGCGGCAGCTGGTAACGCGGCAGTTTGGCAAATTCGCTGGCGATGTGCGCCAAATGCTGTTGTTCTTGCTCACGTCGTTTCGCCAGAAAATCCCCATCGGCGCTGTCGGGCAGTACCCGATTGACGACTAAACCTGCCAGCGGCAGTTTTTCCTGCTGCAAACTGGTCACCGCCCGGGCGGTTTCCAGGATCGGCAGTTTTTCCGGGGTCAGTACAAACAACAGCGCTGTTAACTTGTGATCCAGCAAGACTTCGCGGGTGCGCTGCAGCAAACGCTGGCGGGCCAACAAGGTTTCGGTAATGGCTTTGCTGCGCTCATCCATACCGGCCGTGGCATGTTCCTTAGGATCGCCCAGCGGGTTGTCCAGATCGCGGCCGGCTTTGGGGGTTAGATGGTCCAATACATCGCCGAGCTTTTGTGCGCGTTGATTGGCCTGCAGCAGCCCCTGGGTCCAGGCCGCCATGGCTTCAGGCAAGCTCAGTAAGCGCAGCGTATGGCCAGTGGGTGCGGTATCAAAAATAAGTAAATCGTAGTCGCTCAGGCCAAGCTCGATGGTCTGGGCGATGCGTTCCAGCATCGCGGCTTCCTGCGCCCCTGGCGACTGGCGGGTCAGGCGCATTTGCCGCTCGATTTCAGCGAACATCTCAGGGCGGGTAAAGCGCTTTAACTGAGCGCTAACCTTGGCCAGATGCTGCTCGACTTCACGATCCGGATCCAACTCCAGCCCATCCAGGTTAGGCGCCAGCCGAGCAATGCGATCCCCTATCGGCGCCCGGCCAAAGGCATCAGCCAGGCTGTGCGCCGGATCGGTCGATACCAGCAATACCTTCTGGCCGCGCTGGCTGGCCAGCACCGCCAAGGCCGAGGAAACCGTGGTTTTACCCACCCCGCCTTTACCGCCAATCAGCAATACGCGCTGGCCTGTTAACAGCATCGGAACTGATCCAGCGGTGAGTGCTCCATGCCCATGCGCTGGTGCCAGTCATGAAAGCGTTCCAGCAACAAAGGTTGCAGCTCCAGGGTGTAGTAACTGGCCGGGTTAGGCACCCCCATCATTTCCGAGAACACCAGCAGCATAAAAAGATCGTCCTGCTCGCGCTGCGCCCGGGCAATAGCCGAGC
>JAFIFR010000048.1 GCA_020831935.1 Alkalimonas sp. | reverse complement strand
CGACCAATTGAGGATAGCCATTTCGATGGCTAACGCTATAATAAGCGCCATTTCATTCATCAATTAGGACACTAGCATGAGCTTAAGCGACGTAGCAGCTGGCAAGAACCTGCCAGACGAAATCAATGTTGTCATTGAAATCCCGGCCAATGCCGACCCCATCAAGTACGAAGTGGACAAAGATACCGGCACCGTCTGGGTTGATCGCTTTATGGCCACCCCGATGTTTTATCCGTGCAACTACGGCTTTGTCAATCAGACGCTGTCACTGGATGGCGACCCGGTGGATGTACTGGTGCCAACGCCTTATCCATTGGTACCAGGTGCGGTGATCAAATGCCGTCCGGTGGGCGTGCTGAATATGGAAGACGAGTCCGGCCAGGATGCCAAAGTCATTGCGGTCCCAGTCAGCAAGCTGACCAAGCTGTACGATCACATTCAGGATATCAACGATGTGCCTGAGCTGCTGAAGCAGCAAATCCAGCACTTCTTCGAACGTTACAAAGAGCTGGAAGCCGGCAAGTGGGTTAAAGTCACAGGTTGGGCTGATGCTGCTGCCGCCAAAGCAGAAATCGTCAGCTCTTTTGAGCGCGCCAAGCAAGGCTAAGCTCTGCTCGCTAGCAGGCAGGAGCCCCCTTCCTGCCTGCTATCCTATCTAAATGTAAATTTTTTTTCGTTTTTCCTTTCCTTTCTTGCTGCTTAGCGCATCTTTCTGACTATACTGATAAAAGCATTCAACAGCCCCCCGAAGTGACAGAGGCTAAACATCCATGGAATTTTTGAAACAGCTATCGATTGCAAAAAAAATCTACCTGATCCCACTGATTGGTACCATAAGCTTTTTGATTTACCTGCTGCTTGCCACCTCCACGGCGCAAAACAATGCCCGCACCCTGGAAAATACCCGTGACGTGCAGTTTCCGGTGTTGCAGGCAGCAGAAAACAGCCTGGTGCTGCTGGAGCGCATTAGCGAATCGCTGGCCAGTGCCGTCACCACTGGCGATGAAGACTCCTTGATGCTGGCCCGACAGTTTTCCGAGCAGATGAACCAGGCGCTGCAGCGGATCAATCAACTGGATCAGCGCTTCGCACAGGAAGTTCGGACTATTCAGCAAAGCTTTGATGGCTATTACCGGGCGGCTTACACCATCTCGGAAGAAATGGTCAACAATACCGCCGACTTTACCACCTTGGCAGAGCGCAGTGAGCGCATGAACGAGCAATACGAGCAGACCCTCCAGCTGCTGTCGGATTTTCGTGATATTAAAGAGGCCGATTTTACCGATGCCATTGATGCTGCCAGCGAGCAGGCTTCACGGCTAATCTTGGTGGGTATTCTGATGGGACTGATCACCACTGTGGTGCTATTTGGTACCGCCATTCCCATTGTGATGGGGATTCGCAATAACCTGAACAGCATTATTTCGTCCTTGCGCGATCTCGCCAAAGAAGATGGCGATTTGACGGTCCGCATTAAAACCCAAAGCAAAGATGAGCTGGGTGATCTGGCGTACTGGTTCAATACCTTTATGGAAAAATTACAGGGCATTGTGAAAGATGTGGTCAATACCGCCTTGCCATTATCATCCCTGGCCAAAGATTTGAATGAACTGACCGACGACACCAACAAGACCATTCAGGTACAACGCAAAGCCGCCGATCAGGCTCGGCAGGCCGTGGACCAAATGAATCATAGTGTGATGGCAGAAGCCAGCAGTGCCAACGAAGCGTCCCATGCCGCCAATGAATCCGGCGAGGCCGCCAACCGGGGGCAAAGCACCGTTGAGCAAACCGTGAGCAACATCAAACGGCTGGCTGGCAATGTGCAGGAAGCTTCCACCGTCATTACTCAACTTGAAAATGACGCCAACCAGGTTGGTGCCGTGCTGGATGTGATTAAAGGCATTGCCGAACAAACCAATTTACTGGCGCTGAATGCCGCCATTGAAGCGGCCCGGGCCGGTGAGCAGGGCCGCGGTTTTGCCGTTGTTGCCGATGAGGTGCGGACTCTGGCTTCCCGTACCCAGGCATCGACCGAGGAGATCCAAAAAACCATTGAGCAACTGCAAAGTGCTGCCCGCTCAGCCGTACAAAAAATGCAGCAGAGCACCAGTCAGGCGGATGAAAGCGTGACATCGGCCAATCAGGCCGGCGAGGCTCTGGGGCTGATTACTCAGAGTATTCATCAAATTCGGTTAATGAACCAACAGATTGCCGATGCGACTGAAGATCAGCAGCAAATGGCCACCACCATTGTCAATCATGTCGATGAAATCTACACCCATACCGAGCACAGCTCTGCCAGTGCAGACAACATCGCCAAAGCCAGCAGTGAGTTGGCCAATCTGGCGCAGAGTCTGGAACAGGTCGCCCGTCAGTTCCGGGTGTAACGCCTGAAGAAAGATACAAAAAACCAGCTTTGACAGCTGGTTTTTTGTATCTGTATCCCGCTTATTTCTTTTGCTGTTTAATGAAGGTGAGCAGTTCGTCTTTGGCCATCGGCTTGGCGTACAAAAAGCCCTGCACCTCATCGCAGCCCATCGCCAGAATCACCCGTTCTTGCGCTACTGTCTCCACCCCCTCGGCGATGGTATGCAAACCAAGACGTTTACCCAGATTAACGATGGTTTCAGCAATGGCGGAACCGTTCGGCTGCTCAATGTCGTTGACAAAAGCCCGGTCAATCTTAATGCGATCCAGTGGCAGTTGCTGCAGGTAGCTGAGCGAGGAGAAGCCAATGCCAAAGTCATCAATAGCAACCTTGATGCCAAAGGCTTGCAATTCCTTTAAGGCTGAAATGACTATCTTAGGATCATCCATCACCACCGATTCAGTAATCTCCAACTCCAACAATTCTGGTTTGACCTGCAGCTCCGTCACGCAATTGATCACCGACTCGACAAAGTGCGGACTTCTAAATTGAGGCATGGAGACATTCACTGCGATACGAAGATCATTAAACCCCTGGCGCTCCAACTCTTTCAGATGCAAACAGGCTTGCTGCAACACCCAGGCACCAATTTCAACAATCAGGCCAGAGTACTCAGCCAGCGGAATAAAGACCGCCGGAGACACAAAGCCACCGCCTTGCTGTGGCCAGCGTAGCAGCGCCTCCATACCAATCACCTTACGGCTTTTCAGGCAAATTTGCGGTTGATACCACAACTGCAGTTTGTCCTGCGCAAAATCCTGCCGCAAAGTGCGCAACAGCACCAACCGTTCGGCGGTTTCATCTTCCATTTGTTGCTGGTAATACTCAAAGTTGCGACTGATGTTTTTCTTCGCTCTGTTCAGTGCAATGTACACATGCTTGAGAATAGCAAGTCCTTGCTCATTGCTGTCGCACAAACGACAAAAACCATAAGTCGCATCCACCTGCAAGCTGTGCTCCGAGGCCTGAAATGGCTCCATAAAGAGCTGGTCCAATGCCTCCGGTGTGAGTACTTTCTCAGAGCCTATCAAGCCAAACACATCGGCACCAATACGGCCAATTTGCGCATCGTTGCCAAACTCCTGCACCAAGCGCTGCGTGATGGCAATCAACAACTCGTTGCCAACCTCTTGCCCCAAGCCATCATTCACATCGGAGAAATGGTTGATATCAATCAACACCGCGACGCTGTCTTTTGCTCCCAGTCTGCGGGTGTCTGCCAACAGGCTGGTAAACTCGTTGCGGTTTGGCGTTTTGGTCAGTGGATCAATATAAGCCGCATGGCGCAGTTGCTGAAACAAAGTAACATTTTCATAGCCGACTGAAATATTACTTAAAAAAACCTCAATCAATTGACGATCAAAGTCTTCAACCGGTCGATTGGTTTCTAAATAAACGGCAGCAGCATGATGCTCAGCGCCCAGATACAAAGTGGTGTCTTTGTCGGTAAAGATATTTGACTTCGACTGCAAACAGCTGTTGATTTGCTGAATGATGCGCTTGTTGTCGATACGCTCCAACCGGCATTTGATAAAGGGAGCGTAGTGACCAGCCGCCCCCAACACATAGATGGTATCGCTGTTGCTGCCATCGTCTTCTATCTGGGCACAAAGCACGCCTTCCGCATTCAAGCCAATCAGGGAAGCAATTTGGGTCACTACCCCTTCGGAGAACTCGTGCAACGAGTGTTGCTCCAGCAGGTTGGCGCCGGCATTGATGATCTTTTGCAGACCAATACGGTTCTGATTGATGGTGCGGATTTGCTGGTAAGAGCGCAGTGAGGCAATGATGGTGGTGACCAATTTGCTGCGGGTCAACTCGGTTTTGGTTTTGTAATCGTTGATGTCGTATTCTTTGATAACGCTTTCTTCAGGAGCATAACCAGGCTGGCCAGTTCGCAAAATGATCCGGGTGTCTTCCAGCTTTAACTCATCCCGAATTTGCTGTACCACCTTTAAACCAGCGTCATCGCTTTCCATCACCACATCGAGCAGCACCAGGGCAATATTTTGGTGGTCTTTAAGAAACTGCACCGCTTCTTTACCGGAGTAGGCGTGATGAAAAGCCAATTGACGACCTTCCACCATCACATCAGAAAGTGCTAATTTGGTGACCGTGTGAATTTCTTCGTCATCATCAACAATCAGTAATTGCCACTCACCCAAGACATGCTCTGCTGGCTCCAAGGCATCTTCATCATCTGCGAGGAACAGAAAATCATCTGAGTTTGCTTCTGGTGCCATGCACGATCCTTAATTACTACCCATGAAAGAATGAAATTTCAGCGTTAAAAACTCCTTTAATAATAATATACAGACTTCTGTTAAGCGCAATGTTTGAACCCGGATATCGCACGAATTCTCCTAAAAAGTCGGTGCCAAAGCCCCGAACCATGGATAACTCATCCTTCAGCTGACTTGCACTTAGCCAGCACAACTGCCAGTATCAGTAGTATCCAACACACTTAACCACGCCATGACCAAAGTTACCGTCCCTAAAGCTAGCACAGAGTCTGCATCCGTTCGGCCCGTCCCAGTCAAAGCGAGCTCCCCTCCGGCCGGCACCAAGACGACCCAAGGCAACAAGGTAAAACGATCACCGAGATTTTATACTAAATTCAAGCGCTTATCTGCCTATGCCGGTGTGCAATTAAGCCAGCAAAGCGGCCTGGATCAACTGCCTTTGACGCAGCGGTTGCAACGTCGTTTGCGGATGCAACAAGAGCGCCAGCAACTTAATCTCGAGCGAATTATCGCGCTCAGTGCCGATTATGCACCGGAGCAGGTTAACGACCGTGAGGTTGACCCGGATTGGTTTCACCATTACTGCGAACTGGCATTAAACATCGCCAACCCGGGGATGCAGCAACTCTGGGCCAAAATTCTGGCCTGTGAAATCGCGACCCCGGGGCAGTTCTCACTGAAAACACTCTATGTATTAAAAAAAATGAGCCACAAAGAAGCCCTGGCACTGCAACAAGCCGCCAGTCTGAGCTGCAGGAGCAGTGCCGAAGGTTCGGGGCGAATTTATTTTGCGGTACTGCGTCGCCCTTCTTTGCTGCGCCTGATAACCGGTCGTGGCAAAGCCATGCTTAACCTAAGCCAATACCGGTTAAGCTACCCCGACATCCTGAGCTTAATGGATACCGGCTTGTTGCATCATGAGGAAATTGAAAGTGGCGAACTGAGCAAAGGTGATAGCATTCAGCTGACCATTCAGCAGCAGCGCCTGCAATGCACAGCGATTCAGAGTGGTTTGGTGCTGCATTATTACAAGTTCAGCCCACTCGGCGATGAGCTGCTGCCGTTGCTCACCTTGCAACCTCAGCCACTTTATCTCGAGGCTCTACAACAGCTGCTCAGCCCTTTTTTTGTGGTTAAGCGCCTGCAACAGGCGGAGGCTGACACCAACGCATCAGACTAGCCAGCTTGGAGGCATCCAGCGGCTTAATTACCACATCATCCATGCCAGCGGCTTTAAATGCAGCCACTTCATCCGGCAGCGCATGGGCAGTGAATGCCAGGATTGGGATCTGCTGAAAGGCCGGTAGCTGACGCAATTGCCGGGTCACCTCGATGCCGGACACATCCGGCAACTGAATGTCCATCAGAATGACATCAAAACGCTGCTGACGACACAGGTTTAACGCCTGCTGCCCAGTGGTCGCTGAGGTTAGGTGCAATGGGAAAGAGGCCAGCATCGCCTGCACAAAGGCCTGATTGGTTTCATTGTCGTCCACCACCAACAAATGCCGTTTCCCCTGAGGTTGGCTGCCAAGCTGCTCCAGGGCCTGAATCAGTTCTGTTGCACTTTGTGGCAAAGGCAAAACCTTAGTGGCACTCTGAGCCTGCCAGGCTGCACAATGCTCCGCTTTGGCCAGCGCAATGCCATGCAAACCAGCAAGCAAGGAGCGGAACGATGCCGCATCGGGATGCTCCGGCTCTGGCAATGCCAGTACGCTTGGACAGGATACTGACTGGCCGGCAGCAAAGTGACTGAGTCGCGACTCCTGCAGCAGCTGATGACAGGCCGAATTGATGCTTTGCACTTGCGCTTGCGGCAAAATCCCCGGCAATGCCAGCAGCTGCAATGTCGGCAATGGCATCCAAGGCTGAGCGCAGCTAACTTTGACTGGAATCGTCAACTGGATTGCAGAGCCCAACTCATCCAAACAGGAAACCTCTACCTCCGCCTGCAACTGTTGACAGCAACGACCAAACAATTGCACATCCGAGATAGGGTCCGTTTCGGGCTGTTGCGGAGCCTGTTGCAACTGCTGGCACAAAGAAGCCGGCAATGACTGACCTTTGAGCAGCAAGTGCAGCACCAATTGACCGTCAACCGGGTCCAGCTGCCATTGCATACTCAACTGGCTTTGACCACCATAGGTTGCGGTTAACCGCAGCAGTGCCCGACAACCTAAAGCCAACGCCTCAGCCGCCAGGGTCAGCTGATACTCGGAGGCCTTACTGTCTTCTTCGAGTTGTAGGCACTGCTGACTGGGTAACAACGCTCGCCACGACGATGCCTGTAGCCCAACCCAGGAAGGCAACTCGATGCTTTGCTCACTGCCAGACTCCTGTCGCACCAACAACAAGTCCTGCAGCAAAGTTGGCTGACAATGGGTTGGTGTCTGTACCAGCTGACGTAAGAGTTGAATCCGTTGATGCTCACACTGCTTCTCAGCCTGTTCTTGTCGCTGCTGGGCCTGCTCACTCTGGTGCAACTGCTCTAGGGTGGCCTGATGCGCTGCTTTTAGCTCAGTCAACTGGTCAGTCAGAGCTTGCTGCTGCTGATGCTGCTGCGCTTGCTGCTGCTGATGTTGATGCTTCCATTGTTTGAGTAAGCCGGACAGCGCGTGATTTTCAGGGAGGGGCAGTTCAGGCTCATTCGCCAGCCAATGCATCAGCACCTGTTCGATCGCCTTGCTTTCTTGCTCTAAAGCGCTGCGTCGATGACTGGCTCGTTGCCAAAGCCAAATTAACAGCAAACAGGGCAGCCCCAGCCAGATCAGCATTTGCCAGAGCCAAAGTTGCCATGGGAATGGTGGATGCGCCACCTCCAACAGCAAAAAGCCTCCAACTTGTTGCGCCAGCTGCACCGGCTGACTGGACAGGATCCTGTCGTCCAGCCAATGGACTTGGTAGCTGGCGGCAAACCAATCCGATTCTGGTTGCTGCAGCAAAGGACTCAGCCCGGTTGAACTCAGAACCAATTTATCGGCATCCAGCAGGGTAATGGACAGCACAGGAAAAGCCGCATAATGCTGAGCCGATGAAAAGAGGGTATTGATGTCTTGCTTGCCATCATCCAACAGCAGCAACTGCGACGCTTTTGCCAGCACCTGGTTCATGGTTGCCAGTTGCTGGCTAAAGTCCTGCCGTGTTTGTTGATGCAGCTGGTAAAACGACAGTACGCTGGTAAAGAGCAACACCAAGAGTATGGCTAGACCAGACAATCGACTCATTCAGCTCCCTCCGATGGCCACTTCCAAAGCGCTTAGAAACTTAGCTCCAGTCCAACAAAAACACCGGAGTAGTCCATGCTGGTAGAAACGCCTTGCAGGTTATCCAGCTCCAGACGACTGTCACGGTACCCCAGGCGTAGTGCACCATCGAGTATGATGGCATCGATAAACTGGAAAGCCAGCCCAGCGGAGACATCATGCGCCTGGTGGCGACCTGGTGTCACACCATTGACTTCGGCAAACAGCTGCCAGCTAGTACCCACCAGATCCAGGCGCGCCGATGCATGCAACATCGCTAAGTTACCTTTCAGACGTTGCTCACTGGCCAGGCCATTCTGATCCTGCGCAGCGGCTTTGCCGTCCAGACGCTTTACCATAGCACCGAAATTCAGCCCAACCAGATTGTTATCCAACAGTTGGTAATAAAAAACTGCATCAATGTGCGCCAGGTCAATGCTGGAATCCAGTTCTGAACCAACCGCATAACTTTGACCGGCCAGCGCAAAGGTCTGCGCCAGCTCAGTCCGGCCTTGATGCTTGAGCCCCTGGTAGTGTACTGCCAGATTGGGTATTAGCGGAATAGGGTGCTCAAAAGCCAACCCTAAACGCAATTGATTCCGGCTGCTAAAGTTGTGCGGTTGGCTGGCACCGGTCTGACCAAAGTCCCCCTCAGCACTGGCTTGCCAACTATCGAGCTGCAGCTTTACCGCAAAAAAGTCTGCCTGAGCGGTGCCGGCAAACAGTAGTGGCAACATAGCCATCATGGTCCATCGCTTCATCGTTTCATCCTTTTAGCGTCTTGGCGGCATCACCAGGCGGGCTGTTACAGCCAACTCGGTGCCATCGTCAAACTGCAGTTGCAGCACAATGCTGCCGTCTTCTTCCAATACCAAACCAGGTTCAAACAACATCAAATGCAAGCCGCCCGGGCGCAGCACCGCTTCGCCGCCAGCAGGAACTTCAATGCTATCGACTTCGATCATACGCATCATACCATCCACATGGGTATGGGTGTGTAACTCAATCCGCTCGAAGGCTTCGGACTGAACCGCTGTCAGCTGACGACTTTCAGCACCGAGATTACGCAACGTCATGTAGCCGGCGGTGACAGTACGGCCAGGCATCGGCACTCGCACAATGACCTCATCGGCTTCGATCGCCACGGGCACAACCGCCAGCGCAGGGGCTGCCAGCAGCATACAACCAAGTAACAGAGTTGAGAAAGTTTTCATAGCGCCCTCTTTATCTTTGGAATACAGAGAGCTACAGCATAGCCTTTCTGCCTGCAGGGTACTAGTCTTTACAGAGTCAGATGAGGGAAAAAGTGGAGGGATAAAACGACAAAAAAGAAGCCAGCAGAAAAATCGGTTAAGCCCCGTACAGCATGAGGGGCCTAACCTTCCAGTTTGGTAAATAACCAGCTACTAAGGATCCCCAGCGGAATCAGTGTCAGTACTGGTGTGAGCAACAACAACAGCAGTTGATCTGCAAAAGGCATTATTCGGCAGCCTCTTGTTGCTCGGATTCCTGGCTGGCTGTTGAACGCTCGCTGCTTGTTGGCAGCTCGCTGGTTTCCGCCAGGCGCGGCACTACTTGCTCCATCATCTGTTGCATAGACTGCTTAGCGGAATGACGCAATTGCTCTCGCAGCTCAACGGCTTGCTTCTGCAGCAGCTCGCCCATCAGCTGGCTGATATTTACTTCATTGGCTTGAGCAGGAAGCAACGCAGCAGTGCAGGTCAATACGGTCGCGGTGAGCATCATTTTTAAAGTCATGGTCGTTCTCCTTGGTTGTTGAGTCATAATGACAACCAAGGTATTTCAAGAGACGTGCCAGCTTGAACATAAAAAAATAAATCTTAAAAATCAAAATGATAAAGAAGACCCTAGCTTAGCTCCCTGCACGAGGAACACATCGCGGATACAACATTTAGCGAATTTGACCAATCACCTGGTCAAATCCACCACCCGCAATATTTAGCCTCCAGTTATCGTCGAACCTGCGCCAAAGCAGCCCGCAGCAACTCGGGACCAGACTCCGACAAGTGACCGCGCTCCGATAAGGTTCGTCGCCACTGCCTGGCACCGGGCACGCCCTGAAACAGGCCTAGCATATGGCGGGCAATCTGCCAGAAGCGCGCCCCCTGCTGCATCTGTCGCTCAATGTAAGGGATCATCTGCTCCACCACCTCAAAAGGGGTTTTGGCAAAAGGGGCTTCGCCGTACAGCTGTTCATCCACTTGGCTGAGCAACCAGGGGTTGGTGTAAACTTCGCGGCCAACCATCACGCCATCCAGGTCGTTCAATTGCTGCTGACAGGCCTCAATGGTTTTCAAGCCACCGTTTAAGGAAAAACTTAATTGCGGGTAGTCGTGTTTTAGCTGGTGCACCCGAGGATAATCCAGCGGAGGAATTTCCCGGTTTTCTTTCGGGCTAAGGCCTTTAAGCCAGGCTTTGCGGGCATGAATGATAAAGTGCTCACAACCGGCTGCAGCACACTGCTCGATTAAGGTGGTTAAAAACTCGTAGCTGTCCTGCTCGTCGATGCCAATTCGGGTTTTCACCGTCACCGGGATATCAGCCTGTTGCCGCATCTCTGCCACACAGGCCGCCACCAGCTCAGGCCGCGCCATCAAACAAGCGCCAAACATACCATTTTGCACCCTATCCGACGGGCAGCCAACATTGATGTTCACCTCGTCGTAGCCGCGATCGGCAGCAATTTTGGCGCAATGCGCCATATCGGCCGGATCCGAACCACCCAGCTGCAACACCAGCGGGTGCTCTTCCTCGTTGTAGGCCAAGTAATCGCCCTTGCCATGAATAATAGCGCCCGTGGTCACCATCTCGGTGTAAAGCACTGCCCGCTGCGACAACAAACGGTGGAAATAACGGCAGTGCCGGTCGGTCCAATCCAGCATGGGAGCAATGGAAAAGGTGTGGTCAATGGCGGTGGTCAAAGCAATCTCTCAGGCAACAGTACAACAGCCAACTATTTTACCATTGAAACCAACACTGAGGCTAATCAAAGCCATGCTTGACCAAAACCAGCACCCCAAAATTGCCGGATGCAACTTTAATGCGCTATGGTAAACTGAAGGGAATAAAGCACAGGAGCCTGCAATGTCTGTTGAAGTTCTGGTTGATAAAGCACGTTTGGTTTGCATGCAAAAAGGCAGCCGTTTTACCGCCATTCGTGAGAAGGTATTTCGCCTGCTGGCGAAAACCGAAAGCGGTGTGGGTGCTTATGAGCTGCTGGAAGAGCTGAAACAAACCGAGCCGGGCGCGAAGCCCGCCACCATTTACCGGGCACTGGAGTTTCTGACCGAGCAGGGCTTTATTCATAAAATTGAGTCCAACAATGCCTTTATGCTGTGCCAGCACTTTGATCATCAACACCCAGCGCAGCTGTTGATTTGCGAGCAATGCGGTCATGTCACCGAACTGCACTCGCACAGCCTGGATAAAGCTTTTCGTGAGCAGGCGGCTAAAGAAGGCTTCCACATTGGCCGACAAACCATGGAAGCGCATGGCATCTGCAACCGTTGCCGGGAAAGCCACTAACCAGAATATCCCGTATACGGAAACTTGAGCTTTGGCTAAACTCTATTACGCTTAATACAGTAACTTATTGTGATGTCACCAAATTAACCAAGCAGGCCTATTTTCATGAATGTTGAATTCGTCAATCCGTTTTTGTCGTCTTTGGTCAATGTGCTCGGCACCATGGCCAATACCAAGATCGTTCCCGGCCAGCCACGGCTAAAAAAAGACGAAGTCGCCCGTGGGGATGTCTCCGGTTTAATTGGCATGGTTGGCAACGAGACCAAAGGCTCCTTTTCTATTACCTTTGAAGAGTCGTTGGCATTGGAGATCATGTTCCGGATGCTGGGTGAGAAGCCCAGTAAAATCAATGAAGAGGTCACCGACATGGTGGGTGAAATCACCAACATGGTGACCGGCGGTGCCAAGCGGATTCTTGGTGAAAAAGGCTATGAGTTTTCCATGGCAACGCCGGTGGTGGTCTCCGGTAAAGAGCACACCATTACCCACAAGTGCGATGGCCCGAAGATCCTGATGCCCTTTACCTCGGATTTCGGCAAAGTGCACATTGAAGTGAGCTTTGACAATATGGGCGGTTAATTGCTGCCCTGATAGACAAAGTCGACCCTGGGGGTAATGTTGCACAGCAGCTCATAAGGAATGGTGCCAACCAGGGCCGCAATCTCTTCCACCGGCAAGCCCTGCCCCCACAGTACCACCTCATCCCCCGGCTTCACCGCTTGCTGACCGATATCAATGGTGAGCATATCCATCGACACCCGCCCGACAATAGGAAAGCGCTGACCATGCAGCAGTACCGGGGTACCATTGGGCACCATGCGCGGGTAGCCATCGCCATAGCCTATGGCAATCACCGCCAGGCGGGTGAACTGCTGCGCCTGCCAGGCCGAGCCATAGCCGACGGTTTCGCCGGCGGCTACATCACGAACCGCTATCACCCGGCTGCACAGCGTCATCACCGGCTGCAAGCCATGGTCCGCTCCTGCCTTGCCCAGCAAAGGGGAAACCCCGTACAGCATCAGACCGGGACGAACCCAGTCGCCGTGGCTTTGCGGCCAGCCCAGTAGCCCGGCAGAATTGGCTAAAGAGACTTCCCCACCCAGGCCGTGCGACCACTGAGCAAAACGCTGCATTTGCTCGAGCGTATCCGGACACTGCAAATCATCGGCACAAGCAAAGTGCGACATCAGCCGGATACCGGGCAAGGCATTTGGACTTTGCAACAACGCCTGCCAGGCGGCCTGGTATTGCTCGGGTGGCAAACCAAGCCGATGCATGCCGGTGTCCATTTTCAGCCAGATCCGAATGGGTGCATCCAGCTCAGCCGCGACAATGGCGTCGACCTGCTCCTGTTGATGCACCACCACCTGCAGATTGCTGGCGACGATTTGTGGCAACTCATCGGCATCAAAAAAACCTTCCAGCAGTACAATGGGCTTGACGATACCACCGGCTCGAAGGGCCAGGGCTTCGTCTAGCCGGGCAACGCCAAAGGCATCGGCATGTTGCAACTGCTCCGCCACTTGTAACATGCCGTGACCATAAGCATTGGCTTTGAGCACCGCCAGCACCTTGCTTCCAGCAGCCTCTTGCCGAACCCGGGTCAGGTTGTGTTTCAGCGCATCGACATTAATCCGCGCTACCGGTTTACGCAGCATGATTAATCCTCGTCGAAACGGTAACTGCCGGCAAAGTTGTCAAAACGGGAATACTGACCGTGAAAGGTGAGCCGAACCCGGCCTATCGGGCCATTCCGCTGCTTACCGATAATGATTTCAGCCGAGCCTTTGTCCGGACTGTCGTCGTTGTAAACCTCGTCCCGGTAGATAAACATGATAAGGTCGGCATCCTGCTCGATGGAGCCAGACTCTCGCAAGTCGGAGTTCACCGGCCGCTTGTCAGCGCGCTGCTCCAAACTACGGTTCAGCTGCGACAGCGCCACCACCGGCACTTTCAGCTCTTTGGCCAAGGCTTTTAACGAGCGGGAAATTTCGGCAATTTCCAGGGTGCGGTTTTCACTCATGCCCGGCACGGTCATCAGCTGCAAATAATCCACCATGATCATGCTAAGGCCACCATGCTCGCGCGCCACCCGCCGGGCCCGGGAGCGCACCTCGGTTGGAGTTAAGCCAGACGCATCGTCGATGTACATTTTGCCTTTGGTGTTTAACAGTTCAATCGCCGAGGACAACCGCGCCCAGTCCTCGTCTTCCAGCTGGCCGGTCCGAATGCGGGTTTGATCAATGCGGCCCACCGAGGCCAGCATCCGCATCATGATTTGCTCGGAGGGCATCTCCAGACTGAAAATCAGCACCGGCTTGTCGCTGGTAATGGCAGCATTTTCACACAAGTTCATCGCAAAGGTGGTTTTCCCCATCGACGGACGGGCCGCGACAATAATGAGATCCGACGGCTGCAGACCACTGGTCATTTTGTCCAGATCGACATAGCCGGTGGACACCCCGGTGACACCATTGTGGGGCTTGTTAAACAACTCGTCGATTTTTTCGATGGTTTTGCTAAGAATATCGTGGATCGGCTCCGGGCCTTCATTGGCATTGGCCCGCTGTTCGGCAATTTTAAACACCCGAGTTTCAGCGAAGTCCAGCAGTTCGGCACTGGTACGGCCCTGAGGATCATAACCGGCATCGGCAATGTCATGCGCGACCCCGATCATGTCACGAATCACAGCGCGTTCACGCACGATTTCGGCGTAAGCCAGGATGTTGGCCGCACTGGGGGTGTTCTTGGCAATTTCGCCCAGATAAGCAAAGCCGCCGACATCGTCCAGCAGCTGGTTTTGTTCCAGCGCCTGCGATACGGTGATCAAGTCCATCGGCTGGTTTTGTTCGGCCAGCTTGGTCAGGGCATTAAAAATTAACCGGTGCGCCCGCAGGTAAAAGTCCTGCTCAACCACCTTTTCCGCCACCCGATCCCAGGCTTCGTTATCCAGCATCAAACCACCCAACACCGATTGCTCGGCCTCGATGGAGTGAGGTGGCATTTTTACCGCAGCAACCTGCTTATCTTTCTTTGTTTGCATAGTACCAGACAGGAAGAAAACAACCCTGCCATCCTACCCTGCCACTGGCAGAATAAAAAGCAAGGTGAGTAAAAAGTCCGGAAAAAGCAGCCCTCGGGCTGGCTCTCGCCCATAAAAAAAGCAGCGCCCTAAGGCACTGCTTTTTTGTCGACCTCAGCCAATTAAGCTTCGGCAACCACAACCAGTTTCACTGTCGCAGTGACTTCAGCGTGCAGCTGCAGATCGATCTCGAACTCGCCAGTCTCACGCAGGGTGCCGTGTGGCAGCTTGACTTCAGACTTAGTAACCGCCACACCGGCTTCGGTGATGGCGTCGGCGATATCGCGGGTACCGATGGAACCGAACAGCTTGCCTTCGTCACCAGCTTTGGAAGCGATGGTCACTTCTTCCAGCGCAGCAATTTGCTCAGCACGCTTTTGCGCAGCAGCCAGACCTTCTGCCAGTTTGGCTTCCAGTTCAGCGCGACGCTGTTCGAATTTCTCGATGTTTGCTTTGTTCGCAGGAACAGCTTTACCCTGTGGGAACAGGTAGTTACGAGCGTAACCGGCTTTCACTGCGACCTGGTCACCCAAACCACCCAGGTTGGCAACCTTGTCTAAAAGAATAATGTTCATTCTGATACCTCTTCAGTATTCGGTTAAACCAGGCGATCAGCTGTGTGAATCGCTGTAAGGCAGCAAAGACAGGTAGCGAGCGCGCTTAATCGCACGAGCCAGCTGACGTTGATACTTCGCACTGGTACCCGTAATACGGCTGGGTACAATTTTGCCACTTTCAGTGACGTAGTTTTTCAGAGTAGCGATATCTTTGTAATCGATCTCTTTAACGCCTTCTGCAGAAAAACGGCAGTATTTACGGCGACGAAAATAACGTGACATAACACGATCTCCTAACGAATTTGTTCAAT
>JAFIFR010000047.1 GCA_020831935.1 Alkalimonas sp. | reverse complement strand
GGGTGCCTCGCTTTCCGGCTGCTGGCCGCTTTGCTGAAATGTCGGATCTGGCGCAAAAGCTACGCACCCTGCCTTTTACCATTGTGCAGCATCGCCAGGCCGATCCGATGGTGACCAGTGCGCAGAACCCACCGACGCTGTCGCTGCAGCTGGAGGTTGAGGATTTCCGGCCTGCGCAGCTGCGCTGCTTTGCCGGTATGGAAGTGATTGAACCCGAGTGGCTGGAGGATGGCCAGACCTTTGTTGCTCAGGCCAGCAAGCCGCTGCGTCAAGGCAGAGCGCGCTACAACTGCACAGCCCCATCCATCAGCAAGCGCGGTTACTTCTATTGGTACTCGCAACCCTGGCTCTACGGCCGCTCCAGCGACTAGAGCAGCAGCTTAAAAATGCCGACAGCTTACGGCAGCCTAGCTTCGGCTAAGCTGCCGGATCACCCAGGGGAAATCGGCCAGTAAGTCCTCACTGCGTACGGTGGGGACCCGCCCTTCGACCAACTCTGGCTTGAACATCGCCACCAGCTGCCCCTTTGGATTGATCAGCACAATGGAAGCGCTGTGATCCACCAGGTAATGCTCGTCGGTGGTGCTCGACATGGCGTACATCAGCCCCAATTGGCGGACAAAAGGAAACAGCTGATCATGGCCGGCGGTCACCCCGGTGATGGCGGCCTGTTGAAAATACTGCACATAGCTGGCCATTTGCTGAGGTGTGTCCCGGTTCGGGTCCACCGACACGAACCAAATACCGAGCGGCTCCGACACATGCCGCTGCAAATCATCATGCAAGCCGGCCAGTTGCGCCAGGGTTAACGGGCAAATATCCGGGCAGTAGGTGTATCCGACAAAAGCCAGTGTCCACTGACCATACAGCTGGTCCCGCGTCACCGCCGAGCCGGTATGACTGGTCAGCCTGAAATCCGACAACACCCGCGGCTGCGGGTACAGCAGCGTGTGTTCCGGTTGATGGCTGTTTTGCAGCCAGTGGTAACCTGTTACACCAGCGACCAGCGCCAGCACCGCGATCAAAGGAAAGAAAAGTTTAGAAGCCATAAATCGGAGCTATTTTTAAGTAATGGTCCAGCAAGAGTACCAGAAAAAGTACCATTAAATGCACGATGGAGAAACGGAACATGGCCATCGCCTGGCCATCGCTATCGGCAAACTTCAGCCGCCAGGCATGCTGCATAAAGCGCAAGTTCAGCAGACAAGCCCCCACCAGATAAATCAGCCCGGTCATGCCCACCACATAAGGCAACAAGCAGACAATAAACAGCATGATGGTGTACAGCAAGATGGCGCTTTTGGTAAAGGCAGTGCCATGGGTCACCGGTAGCATCGGCATGTTCACCTTGGCGTAATCGTCACGGCGGTGAATGGCCAGTGCCCAAAAGTGTGGAGGGGTCCAGGTGAAGATGATCATCACCAACAACAGTGCGTACCCGTGCAGCTCGCCCGTCACCGCCGTCCAGCCGAGCAAAGGTGGCATCGCGCCCGCCAGACCACCAATCACAATGTTTTGTGGCGTAGCGCGTTTTAAAAACATGGTGTAGACCACCGCATAGCCAAACAAGCTGAGCAGGGTCAGCCAGGCCGTCAGGGCATTTACGCCCAGGTACAGCATAACAAAGCCGCTGACAGCCAGCAGCAGGGCAAAACCAATGGCCTGATTGGAGCTGATGCGCCCTTTGGCAACAGGACGGCTGTGGGTTCGCGCCATTTTGGCATCGATTTTTTGATCGACCACATGATTCAGCGCCGCAGCGGCAGCCGACAACAAACCAATCCCCAAGGTAGCCAGCAGCATCACCTGCACATCGGGCAAGCCCGGCACCGCCAGCATCATGCCGACCCAGGCGGTGAGCACCAGCAATGCCACTACCTTTGGCTTGGTCAGCTCCAGATAGTCGCGCCAGCTGGCTATGGCATAGCGATTCAGTTGTTTGGCAATGGCCATTATGCTTTCTCCTGTTCCCTGGTGCAGTGCTTAAGCTGATAGAGGATCACCACCATGCACAACAATAAATTCGCCCCGACAAAGTTGTGCGCAACGGCATTCAGCAGCGGCAGATGCAACACCACATTCAGTACCCCTAACACAAACTGTAGCAGCAAAATCGCCGCCAGCGCCAGCGCTAGTTTTTTCATCAGGGGTGATGCCGCTTTTTGCCACAGCAACCAGCTAAAGAGACCGGTAACCAGCAAGGTAATGCCTGCACCAATTCGGTGAAAAGCATGAATGGTTTGGCGCGCATCCTGCGACATCACGCCAAACTCGTAGTCATCGTAGCCAAGGTGCAAACTAAAGGCTTCCCCAAGTGCCAGCCGGCTGGCCCAGCCAGGCTCGCAGATTGGCAGCTCGATGCAGGCAAGAGCTGCGTAGTTGGCGGCGGTCCAGCCGCCCAGGGCAATTTGCAGCGCCACCACCACCGTCGTTGCAATGGCCAGTGGCTTGAGCCTGGCAAGCTGCGGCTCCAGCCTAGCCTGATACTCTGGCCGCAACTGCAGCCAATAAAGGCCAAGCAAACAGAGCAAGGTAAAGCCACCCATCAGGTGCGCCATCACCACGATGGGTAACAGGCTCAAGGTCACCGTCCAGGCACCCAAGGCGGCCTGGAAGATCACCAGGACCGCCAGCACCGTTGGCAACAAGCGTGGTGTCTGAATTCTGCCAAACCAGCTGATAAAGAAAATAGCCGCGATCATCAAACCCAAAGTGCCAGCAAAGTAACGATGAATCATCTCGTTCCAGGCTTTAAAGGGCTCCAGTGGCCGCTCAGGAAAAGCCATTTCCGCTTGCGCTATCCGCGCTTCGGTCATTGGCACTTTGAGAAAGCCATAGCAGCCGGGCCAGTCCGGACAACCGAGGCCGGCATCGGTCAAACGGGTGTAGGCGCCCAGAATAATGACCACCATGGTCAGCAGCAGGGTCCAAGTGGAGAGTTTTTGCAAGAGACCTTTGTTCATACCCGGATCCGATCGTAATTCATCAGTTTTAACAAATCGCTGCGAATGGCGCGGGCAATATCGGCCGGCAGCTGCTCATCATTGGGCAACGGATAGCGCAGCAGTGCCAGCCCTTGCACATCGACAATCACAATGTAGTTTTGTACCGCTGCATGGCTGCTGTTAGCCCCCGGTTGCTGCTGGAACACCGGGTATTGCTGCAGAATGGTATCGGCAGGTTCAGTGCTCAACAACCAGGGCTGCACCTGCACCTGCTTTCGCCCCAAACCAATAAAGAGTTGCTGCACCGTATGCAGGCCCTGCTGACAGCGCTCGGTACAGTCGTTTGCCGGGATGACCGCCAGACGCCATACTTTTTCATGCGCCTCCAAACCCGGCAGCACAAAAACCTCTTCCGGCATCCACTCGCCTTGACTGGCGGTACCCCCTTCGAACCATTCAAAATGCAGTGCCAACTTGGCCAGCAACAGCGGCAACAAGCAAATCGGCAGGAAAATACTGAGAAATTTAGTTTTGTTCATTGTCATCCTCTTTACGCAAACTGGCGGCCAGAGCGACCCCCAATGCAGCCACCCCCAGCATAAACCATTGCAGGGCATAACCGCGATGTTTTTCCGGCGGCAACACCACGGGCTGATAATGGGGAAGAAAAGGGCTTTGTTCCATTTGGTAAATCACTGCCGGCAAGGCCGGCTCTGGCAAGTAGGGGTTGATGCTTTCCAGCTCAATTTGCTGGATCCGCATCGGCCAGTCCCCGCTGGCCTCCAGGTTTTGTCCCAACCTGAAGCTGCCAAAAGAGGTGCGCAGCAAGCCGCGGATTGGCAACTCCTCCGGGATCTCAATGTCAGGCAACTCATTGCGACTGCCGGCGGCAGGCACCCAACCGAGGTTGACCAACACCGGTGGGTCAAAACGGTTAAACTGCACCGGGATCACCACATCGTAGCCAATGCGGCTCTGCACCATTTTGTTGTCCAGCAGCCAGACTCTGGGAGCCAGCCAGCGTGCCTGGTCGGCTATTTGTACCAGGTCGGCTTCGGCCAATGGCAGCTGCTGCAACTGGGTCCAACTCAGCGGGCCCTCGGCCTGCCAGCTTGCCAATTGCTGCAATTGCTGTTCTTTTTCTACCGCACGGCTGAGCTGCCACCAACCAAGCTTGATTAAAATGACAAATACCGTCAAAGTGATCAGCAACCAGACAGGGTGCACCGAGAAGGAACGGCCAGCCATCCTAAAATGCATACAACCAATCCGGGAGAACAAAAAATATGTGGTTGAATCTTGCCATCATCGCACTACTGCTCTTTATTGTTGTTAACTTATTCCGTGCGCTTTTTACCATGCTACGTAGCGAACCAGGTACAGTGCGGATGAGTAGCTTCCTGGGTAAGCGTGTCTTTTTATCCGCACTGGTGATGCTGTTAATTTTAGTGGCGCTGGCGACCGGCGTGCTCACGCCAAACCCGCGCCCCTACTAAACGTAAAAGTAAGGCAAAGCAGCCGGGGTGCATCACCCCGGCCGGTTAAAACACGTAAACCAGACAGAATACAATCACCCAGACCACGTCGACAAAATGCCAGTACCAGGCACCGGCCTGGAACGCAAAGTGTTTCTCTGCAGTAAAGTGACCTTTCAGCACCCGCAACAGCACAAAGAACAAAATCAGCGCTCCCAACAGCACATGCATGCCATGAAAGCCGGTCAGGATAAAGAAGGTATTGCCATAAATCCCTGAGTCCAAACGCAAGCCAAGGTCGCGGTACGCCAGGATGTACTCATAGCCTTGCAGCCCAAGGAAGATAACCCCAAGGATCAGGGTCACCAACAGCATGCCGGTCAACTGGCCTCGTTTGTTTTGCTCGATGGCAGTATGGGCAAAGTGCAGCGTGATGGACGAGGTAATCAAGATCATGGTGTTGATCAATGGCAAGCCCCAACCCATGGCCTGGGTCTCGGTGCCACCTGGCGTGGTGAGCAATGGCCAGACGGCTTCGAAATTTGGCCACAGGATGGCGCCGGTCATTTCGTTGTTGCTGGCCCCACCGAGCCAGGGCACGGCAATAAAGCGGGCGTACAACAAAGCACCAATCAAGGCGGCAAAAAACATGATTTCGGAGACTATAAACCAGCTCATGCCCTGCTTGAAGGAGCGATCCATCTGAGCGCTGTACAGGCCCGACATGGACTCATCCACCACATTTTTAAACCAGCCATACAGCATCACAAACAAGATAGCGATGCCGAGCAGCAAGATGTAACCGCCCCAGCCGCTTTGGTCCTTGCTCATGTCTATCACATAAAAGCCGGCCCCTAAGGCAATAAAAAACAATGCAATGGCACCCACCAGAGGCCATGGGCTCTGATCCGGCACGTAGTATTTTTGGTAGCCTTCGTTATTCATTCTTATTCCCCAAACTCTTTGGCACTGTCGTTTTGTTGCCCTGGCTGCCACTGACTGGTGACATCGTACAGGGTGTACGACAGCGTAATGGTACTAAACTGAGATGGCAGCGCCGGATCCACATAAAATTGCAGCGGCATCAGCATGTCGTTGCCGCCCGCCAGGTACTGCTGGGTAAAGCAAAAACATTCAATTTTATGGAAGAAAAGCGCCGCCTGACCGGGTGAGACAGAGGGTACAGCCTGCCCCACAATGGCCTGGCCGGTCGGATTTTCTGCCAGATAATTCATCACGTGGATTTCGCCCGGGTGCACCCGCATCCGACGCACCTCGGGTTTAAAAATCCACGGCATCTGCTGATTGGGCCGGGCAATAAACTCAATGGTAATCTCACGGCTGGTATCGACAATGGCAGCCTCAGCCGATACCGGCTCGGATGCAGTTTTGCCGTTGATGCCGGTGATCTCACAAAAGACATCGTACAGCGGCACCAGGGCATAGCCGAACGCAAACATGGCAACCACCAGCAGGCTTAATTTGCCAATCAGGGTGCTGTGTTTCGCATTCATAGTGGCCTCCTATTTCACCTGCGGTGGGGTATCAAAGGTGTGGTACGGCGCCGGAGACGGCACCTCCCACTCCAGACCTTCAGCGCCTTCCCACGGCTTAGCCGGTGCTTTTTCGCCACCGCGGATGCACTTCACCAGCACCCAGACAAAAATCAGCTGCGACAAACCAAACAGGAAACCACCGACACTGATAAAGGCGTTGAAATCAGCGAACTGCAAGGCGTAGTCCGGGATCCGCCGCGGCATACCGGCCAGACCGACAAAGTGCATCGGGAAGAACAGCAGGTTCACCGAAATCACCGAGCACCAGAAATGCAGTTGGCCCAGTTTCTCATCGTACATATGGCCGGTCCATTTTGGCAGCCAATAATAAGCGGCGGCGACCAGCGAGAAGACTGCACCCGACACCAAGACATAGTGGAAATGCGCCACCACAAAGTAAGTGTCGTGGTACTGGAAGTCGACCGGCGCAATCGCCAGCATCACCCCGGACAAGCCACCAATGGTGAAGAGCACAATAAAGGCCAGTGCAAACATCATCGGCACTTCAAAGGTCATGGCGCCACGCCACATGGTGGCCACCCAGTTGAACACCTTGACCCCGGTAGGCACCGCAATCAGCATGGTGGTGTACATAAAGAACAGGGTGGCGTAGACCGGCATGCCGGTGGTGAACATATGGTGAGCCCAGACCAGGAAGGACAAAATCGCAATACTGGCCGTGGCATAGACCATGGAGGCATAGCCAAACAGCTTTTTACGGGCAAAGGTCGGGACGATGGCGGAGATAATACCAAAAGCCGGTAAAATCATGATGTAGACTTCCGGGTGACCGAAAAACCAGAAAATATGCTGGAACAACACTGGGTCACCGCCGCCTGCCGCATCAAAGAAGCTGGTGGCAAAGTACTTGTCGGTCAACACCATGGTCACCAGACCGGCCAGTACTGGCATCACCATGATCAGCAAGAAAGCGGTGATCAGCCAGGTCCAGACAAAGAGGGGCAGTTTCATCCAGGTCATGCCCGGTGCCCGCATGTTGACGATGGTCACAATGACGTTGATGGCACCCATGATGGAGGAAATCCCCATAATATGGATGGCAAACACAAACAAAGCGGTGCTGTCATTGCTGTAGGTGGTCGATAGCGGCGCGTAGAAGGTCCAGCCAAAGTCCGGCCCGCCGCCCGGTAGAAACATCGAGATAATCAGGATCAAGAACGCGAAAGGCAGGATCCAGAAACTCCAGTTGTTCATCCGTGGCAGTGCCATATCCGGCGCCCCAATCATCATTGGGATCATCCAGTTGGCCAAGCCGGTAAAGGCTGGCATGACTGCACCAAACACCATGATTAAACCGTGCATGGTGGTCATTTGGTTAAAGAATTGCGGCTCAACAAATTGCATGCCCGGCTGGAACAACTCCAGTCGGATCACCATCGCCATGGCGCCGCCGAGGAAAAACATCGCCAGCGCAAACAACAGGTAGAGACTACCAATGTCCTTGTGGTTGGTGGTAAAGAGCCAACGTTTGATGCCGGTTGGCTTGTGATCATGATGTGCATCATGATGATCTGCAGTGGTTACGGTGCTCATGCCTTACTCTCCCTTACTCTGCATGTACTCATAGACTTCAACCGCCTGCACCACATCGCCGGTATCGTTGCCCCAGGCGTTACGGGTGTAAGTGATTACGGAGGTTAGCTCACGCAGACTGAGCTGTCGGGCAAAAGATGCCATTGAGGTGCCGGGACGACCATCGACCATCACCCGGATGTGCTCGGCACGATCCTGAGTCGTCACATGGTTGTCTTTGAGCGCCGGGAACATTGGCGGTAAACCGGTGCCGTTAGGCTGATGGCAGGCCGCGCAGTGCGCCAGGTAGACCCGCTCGCCCAGCTCCATTTGCTCATCCAGATTCATTCGCAACGCCAGCAAGCGCTGCTCTTCTTCGCGAATGGCGGCAATGCGGGCTTCTTCTTGCTCGACCCACTCGGCAAAGTCGTCGGGCTCTTTAGCAATCACCACAATGGGCATAAAGCCGTGGTCCATGCCACAGAGCTCGGCGCACTGGCCGCGATAGATGCCTGGCTCATTGACCCGGGTCCAGGCTTCATTGATAAAGCCCGGGTTGGTGTCTTTTTTGATGGCAAAAGCAGGTACCCACCAGGAGTGAATGACATCGTCCGAAGTCATCAGGAAACGGATTTTCTTGCCGGTTGGGATCACCAGCGGACGGTCGACCTCGAGCAGGTAATTCTGCCCCTTGGGCAGCCGGCCTTCAATCTGACCACGCGGCGTCGCCAAAATGGAGAAGAAGTCGATGTCGTAATCCAGATACTCGTAATGCCAACGCCACTGCGAGCCGGTGACCAGCACCGTCACATCGGAATCGCTGGTATCCTCCATCGCAATCAACACCCGGGTGGCCGGAATCGCCATCAGGATCAGAATCAGCACCGGTATCGCGGTCCAGATGATCTCAACCTTGGTGCTTTCATGAAAAGTGGCGGGTGTGACGCCACGGGACTTACGATGCAGGATAATGGATACAAACATCGCGGTGAATACCACCAAGCCAATGGCGCAGCAAATCCAGAATATCGTCATGTGCAAGTTGTACACCTGCTGACTGATATCGGTGACACCAGGGGTCATGTTGAACTGGATTTCAGTTGCATGAGCCTGGCCTGCCAACAACAAGGCCGGTAGCGACCAACGCAAACTTCTCGTTTTCGCCACGTTTACTTCTCCTCTGACATTTTGCAAAAAGCAAACTGTCGAAACGAAGCACACAGTACACCTTAATCCATGGCAACATTTCGCAATTGCTGATTTGAAATTGTTGTAGTTATTTGTCGCAATGCTAGCGCACAATTTTTTAAGCTGATTGTTGTCGCACAAAGCGGAACAGACGCTGTCCCTTTATGGGTACTTATTATTTCATCAGTTCTCGCCTAAGAATTATCCAAATCGCGCTCAGTGTAAACCCCTAAATAGCAAAAGCGCTGGCAAAACCAAGTGGTCGTACCAGCGCTCTTTCTATTTTTTAGCTCAGTAAGTTAGCCGTTATTTCGTCATCCGTTACAGCCAGCTGCCATTGCGGATCACCCCGACAGCAAGGCCTTCTATCTGAAACTCCTGCTGCGTCAGATCCACCTTGATCACCTCAAAGTCCTGGTTTTCCGGGTGCAATAGCACCCTGGAGCCCTGACGCTCAAAGCGTTTCACTGTCACTTCATCGTCCACCCGGGCCACCACCACCTGCCGCTGCTCAGCCCGATTGGTTTTGTGCACCGCCAGCAGATCGCCATCCAAAATACCAATGTCCTGCATGCTCATGCCCTGCACCCGCAGCAAAAAGTCGGCATGCGGCTTAAATAAGTGGGCATCCAGCTGGTAATGGTCCTGAATGTTCTCGGCCGCCAGAATCGGCTGACCGGCCGCCACTTTGCCAACCAGAGGCAGACCCAATTGCTCCGGCACGGCCTCTTCATCCTCAATAATACGTAAACCACGGGAGGTACCTGGCAGCATTTCAATCACCCCTTTGCGGGCTAAAGCTTTAAGGTGCTCTTCGGCGGCATTGGCCGACTTAAAACCCAATTGACGGGCGATTTCCGCCCGGGTCGGCGGCATGCCGGTTTCGGCTTGATAATCGCGCAGCAGCTGCAAAATTTCAGCCTGACGTGCAGTAAGTGGTCTCATAGTGCTGGTTACCTGTACAGTGGATACTGTCAGTATATACAGGCTTTTTTGAAATGCCAAGTCGAACCAGGCATCCACTGCCGAACTTGCAGTGGGCATGCTAAAATATCGGTTTTGCCATCACGGAAAATCGATATGCTGCTGCGCTTGCAATGGCTTGCTGCTTTGTTGAAATGGCCACTGCGCCCTTTGGTTCGTTGCAAATTACTGCCGGCAGAGCCGGTCGCGGAGCTGCAGCTGGATGTCCAACGCCCGGTGTTCTACATCTGTCATACCGAATCGGCCAGCGATTTGGCGGTGCTGCGCCGGGTGTGCCAGCAACTGCAACTGCCGGATCCCATGCAGCCGGTGCAGCTTGGGTCTGAGCGGCACGACCGCATTTTATTTTTGGAAAAACCGCATCGGCTGATTGGTGGCCGCGGCAAAACCCGTGCCTTGCAACAAGGGCTGGCATTGTTGCAAGCTCACCAACAGCAGCCTGAGCTTAATGCCCAGTTAATCCCAGCTGCCATTTTGTGGGGACGCACACCCGGCAAAGAAAACAGCATTAAGTGGCTGCTGGGCGAAGCCCACTCCCCCAATTGGCTGGCCAAACTGCTGATCGTGCTGATCTCAGGCCGTCATACCTTGATCCGCTTCAGCCCGCCAGTGCAATTACAACAGATGGCCGCTCAATTTGGTGCCGATGCCGTGGTAGCACGCAAACTGCTGCGGATGTCGCGGATTCATTTTTACCGGCAGCGACTGGCAGCAACCGGGCCTCGTTTGATGAACCGCAACCAGCTGCAGCATGCCATTTTGGCGCGCCCGGCAGTGAAAAAAGCCATCGCCGACGAAGCCAAAGCCAAACAAATCTCTACCGAAGCCACCCGCAAGCGTGCCCGACAACTGCTGTTGGAAATCGCGGCCGATTACCGGGAATCAACCCTGCGGGTCGGTGATCGGGTGCTGGGCTGGCTGTGGAATAAACTCTACCACGGCCTCAAGATTCAGCATGGCAAGCAGCTGCAGGAGCTGGCGCAAAAGGGCCATGAAATAGTCTATGTGCCCTGCCACCGCAGTCACATGGACTATTTGCTGCTCAGTTATGTGATTTATCATCAGGGTTTGGTCCCACCGCACATCGCAGCTGGGGTCAACCTGAACTTCTGGCCAGCCGGGCCGATTTTCCGCCGCGGCGGGGCTTTCTTTATTCGCCGCAGCTTCAGTGGCGACAAGCTCTACTCGACGGTGTTTCGTGAGTACTTGGGGCAACTGTTTAATAAAGGCTATGCCGTTAAGTTTTACCCGGAAGGTGGTCGCAGCCGCACCGGTCGTTTGCTGGCGCCAAAAACCGGCATGCTGGCCATGACGGTGCAAACCCTGCTGCAAGGCAGTGACCGCCCCATTACCCTGGTGCCAGTTTATTTGGGTTATGAGCATGTGATGGAGGTCAACACCTACCTGAGTGAGCTCAAAGGCTCAGCCAAACAAAAAGAGTCGGTCTTTGGTGTTTTTAAAGCCATTCGCAAGCTGCGCAATTACGGCTATGGCTACATCAACTTCGCCGAGCCGATTTCGCTGAACAGCTATTTATCCGAGCGGGTGCCCGACTGGAAGCGACTGCGTGAATACAGCACAGTCCCCAAACCAGCCTGGCTGGGTGGCGTGGTGGATGAGCTGGCCACAGACGTGATGGTGCACATCAATCAGTCGGCGGCGTTAAATGCAGTGAATCTGGTGGCTTTGGTGCTGTTGGCGACCCGGCACAAAGCCATGGCCCGCTCGGAGCTGGAGCAACAACTGGCGCTTTATCTTAAGCTGCAGCAACAGCTGCCCTACCATGCCCGCATCAGTTTGCCGGAGCAAAGTGCAGCCGAGCTGGTGGATCACGCCATTGCGATGGAAAAAGTGCAGCAAAGCAGCGATCATTTTGGCCAGATCATCGCGCTGTCCGCCGAACAGGCCATTCTGCTCAGCTACTTCCGCAACAACATCATTCATCTGTTTATGTTGCCCGCCATCCTCGCATCGGCTTTGTTGCGTCAGCGCGATCTGAGTTCGTCCTTGCTAAGCGATACCATCAAACAGCTCTACCCCTTGCTGGCAACCGAACTGTACCTGCACAGCCAACCGGATGCGCTGGCCACAAGTTTGCTGGATTTCATGCAGCAGGCCGGTTTGATTGAAGGGGGACCCAAGGCGCCTAAGCCAGTGCCACAACAAGCGCCAGGCTACCGGCAGCTGGGCCTGTTGGCCGGCGTGGCAACCGATACCCTGCAGCGCTACGCCATCGTGTTGAATTTATTGCAGCAAGGCCGAAGCTGGCAGCGGGCGGCACTGGAGCAGCAAAGTCAGGCGTTGGCCGGGCGCTTGCTGACGCTGCATGGCATTACCGCACCGGAGTATCTGGATAAACAGTTGTTTGCTACCCTGCTGAAGGCACTGCGTCAGCAACAGTTGCTGCGGCTAACCGAGGATGGCAGCTTGCAGGCTAGCTACCAGCTGGACAACCTGACCAGCATCGTCAATGCCATGCTGCACTCGGACGTACTGCAAAGCATCCAGCGGCTGGTTCAGAGCTGTGCAGCCACTTTGCCGCAGCCAGCACCGGCTCTGGAGCAGGAGCCCAGCTGAACAAGCAGGGCTATTATTTAGTTGATGCAGTCAGCGGATACTGCCGAATCACCCCTTCCTGCATGGTGGAGGCCACCAGACGTCCTGTGCGGTCAAAAAACTGGCCGCGCACCAGGCCCCGGCCTCCGGATGCACTTGGGCTGTCGACGGCATAGAGCAGCCAATCGTCAAAACGAAAATCCTGATGAAACCACATCGCATGATCGATGGTGGCCACCTGCATGTTGGGCGCCATAAAGGAGCGGCCATGCGGCTGTAAAGCCGTTGGCAAAAAGTTGAAGTCCGAGGCATAGGCCAGCAGGTATTTGTGCACCCGCAGATCATCTGGCATGGTGCCATTGGCTTTAAACCAGACATAACGCTTGGGCACACTTTTTTTCGGCTCGAAGGGGTTTTGAAAATCGACCGGCCGCATCTCGATCGGCTTTTCACAGATAAACTTGCTGCGCAGTGCCTCGGGGATTTTGTCGGCATGCTGCTGGTAAAAGTCCAGATCCGACACCAGTTCATCCGGCCCCGGCACCTCGGGCATTGCATCCTGGTGCTCAAAGCCCTCCTCTTCGCGCTGAAACGAAGCCGTCATGTAAAAAATGGCCTTGCCAAACTGAATGGCCCGCACCCGGCGCGTGCTAAAACTTTTGCCATCACGAATGTTTTCCACTTCGTAAACAATGGGCTTACTGGCATCGCCCGGCCGTAAAAAATACGAGTGAAAGGAGTGCACCTTGCGATCTTCATCGATGGTTGCTTTGGCCGCCGATAACGCCTGCCCCATCACCTGGCCACCGAACACGGCTTTAAACCCCAGGTCCTGACTTTGCCCGCGGTACAGACCAAGCTCAATAGTTTCCAGCTTTAACAACGACAACAACTTATCCAATACCTGACTCATAGGCCCCTGCTTTTTGCTTTATCAACTGCAACGATGTCGCTAGTATAACAACAAATCAGTCAACAAAAGCAGTGACCCCATGGCCTATTGGCTCTTTAAAACCGAACCGGATGAACTGAGCATCGATGATCTAAAGGCCGCGCCCAGCCGTAACTTTGTATGGGATGGGGTGCGCAACTACCAGGCACGAAACTTTTTGCGGGACCAGGTGCAGTTGGATGATCAGGTGTTTATTTACCATTCCAGCTGCAAACCACCCGGCATAGCCGGCATTGCTCGTGTTAGCCGCACTGCTTACCCGGATCCGAGTCAGTTCAATGCGGCCAGTCCCTACTTTGACGCCAAGTCAACAGCGGATAATCCGCGCTGGGTGGCGGTGGATGTGCGGTTTGAGCAGAAGTTAGACCAGCTATTAACGCTGGACATGCTTAAAAAATGCACTAAACTGACTGGTATGCCATTGGTCAGAAAAGGCAACCGCTTGTCGGTAATGCCCGTGACTGACGATGAGTGGCACGCTATTCTCAGCCTGAACGCATTGTCCCCTCAGGACTGAATCTTTTCGACAAACGAAGGTAAAAGGTGTTTTACGATGCAAGCAGCTCTTGTGGAAAGACGCCAGTCGAACAAGGAAATGCAACAAATCTGGGATGAACTGAATCTGGCACAAAAATTTTCGGTCGCTGAATTACAGCGTTATGGGTACGAGTTGGCCTTTGTTCGCCACTCCACCACCGGCAACCTAGCCATTTTACTGGCAGGCCCCAGAGTCGCCGCCATTGACCAGGACGGCGAGATCGATACCGAGCCGAAGATTACCATCCGGCACTAAGCAAAAAAACAGCAGCTCAGGCTGCTGTTTTTTGTTGCAGGACGCTTTGCATTGCGGCCAAAGCTTCACCCTGACCGCAAAATACCGTTAACGACCTAGCTGCTCGGCAATGTACTGCTGAATTTGCTGCTCCAGCACCTGCAGTGGCACACTGCCATTTTTCAGCACCTGGTGGTGGAAATCGCGCAGATCAAAATCGCTGCCTAAGGCTGCTTCGGCTTCCTGGCGCAAGCGACGAATGGTCAGCTCACCCAACTTGTACGACAAGGCCTGGCCGGGCCAGCTGATGTAGCGATCGATTTCCGTTACCACATTGTGCATCGATAAAGCGCTATTGCTGGCCAGGAAGTCGATAGCCTCTTGCCGGCTCCAGCCCTTGGCATGCAGACCGGTATCGACCACCAGCCGCACCGCACGCCACATTTCAAATGACAGGCGGCCAAAGTTGTTGTATGGAATTTGGTAAAAGCCCATTTCCAGCCCTAAGTACTCGGCATACAAGCCCCAACCCTCACCAAAGGCAGAGGTGTAAAAACTGCGGCGGTAATCCGGCAGTTGATCCATCTCTTGCGACAGTGCAATTTGCAGATGGTGGCCCGGTACCGCTTCATGCAGTGTCAGAGCTTCCATTTCATACAAAGGCCGGCGATTCAGCGCATAGGTATTGACCCAGTAATAGCCGGCATCGCGATCGGTGTTGGCGCTTAAATACCGGCCTGTGGTGTATTTGGGGGCAATTTCATCCGGTACCGGTGCCACGCCATACGGGGTGCGAGGCAAGGTTTCACGTAAAAAGAAGCGCGGCAGCGCGGCATCGGCTTTTTTCGACAGGTAGGCCGCGTAGTGCATCAGTTGCTGCGGCGTTTCAGCGTAAAACTTCGGGTCGGTGCGCAAGTAATCAACAAAATCGCTGAAACTGCCTTCAAAGCCTAAGTCATCGATCACCTGCTGCATTTCAGCCCGGATGCGGGCGACTTCATCCAAACCAATCTGGTGGATTTCGGCAGGCGTCATTTGCAAGGTGGTGTAATGCTCCAGCCGGTTTTGGTAATAATCGCGACCATTGGGCAGCTCACTGGCGCCAATGCTTTGACGGGCATTGGGGTAGTACTCGCCAACAAAAAAGTCATAAAAGGCCTGATAACTTGGGTTGACCGCATCATTGATCAGTCGCTTAGCGCGCTCGGTCAGTTGCTGCCACTGCGCATCGGTCACAGTACCCGGCTTGCGACGAAACGGCGTGAAGAAAACATTCTGCTCAGCTTGCTCAGTAATGTAGGCCTGAATGCTCTCTTCAAAGCCGGTTAACACCGCCTGAGGCTGTGTCATGCCCGAAGCGATGCCTTGCCGCATCCAGTCTATCTGCTGCTCGAAGTAGCGTGGCATCTGGGCCAATTGGCTTAAATAGTTTTCAAAATCCTCCAGTTGCCGAAAGCCACCACGCTGCGCCATAAAAGCCAGGCTGGTATGAAAACCCGACTCGGACAGTAATGGCATTTGGTGCGCCCCAAAACGGTACTGATCGTACTGGTTGGCCAAGCGATAACGTAAAATAGCGTGGTTGATCTGGTTTTGCTCCGATAACAGCGTCAAATCCATGGCATCCAGTCGCTGCAGCCACTGCTGCCGTTCAGCGGCTATTTTGCTTAAGTGCTCGGGCGACATGTCCGGCAGCTGCCCTGGCGCCGGCCGGCTCCGCTCTTGCTC
>JAFIFR010000339.1 GCA_020831935.1 Alkalimonas sp. | reverse complement strand
AAGCGGACGATCTTGCCAGCGTCAATGCTGGGCTGGATCAGCAGCTGTATGCCGGCGCTACGCTTAACTTGAGTGCAAAGGGCGACCCGCCTGGCGGGGACTTTAGCTGGCATCAACTCAGTGGGCCAGCACTGGCTGATTTTCCTTTCAGTGGGGCAACCATCTCGATACCTTTGCCGGACGATTTTACTGAATCCCGTTTATTGTTTGAGGTTCGCTATACCCTGAGCGATGGGCGTTTATTGCGTGACCGGGTTCAGGTGGATGTCATGCGTCCTGTATCGGTGCCGGTTGCTTTGGTGCAAGGCGGTTTGGCTGATGGAAACTATGCGACTACAGGCCAATATATTCAACTGGATGCAAGCGACTCTTTTGATCCAGAAGGGCAAGCACTTTCCTTTTTATGGCAACAAGTTGCAGGCCCTGTTGCCTGGTTGCAGCAGCCAATCAATCAGCCCGCTCTGTTATTGAAGGCGCCGTTGTTGGCGGACGATGGCGAGTTTCGGTTTGAGCTTTTTGTGCAAAATGAAGCCGGGTTGTCGGATGCTTTGGAGGTTGTGCTGTTGGTGCAAGGCAATGCTGCAGGGATTTATGCCGATGCAGGCTTGGATCGAACCGTTCTGGAGTTTCACACCAGCTGGTTGGATGGCTCAAACTCTGCCTCTTTGCGCAGTGCTGTCGATTGTCGGTGGACACAGCTTGCCGGATCGCCGGTCCAGCTGATGGATGCCGAGGCTTGCCGTACCGACTTTGTTGTGCCAGACAGCAGGCAACATTCTGAGTTACGCTTTCAGCTGCAGGTGCAGGACAATAGTGGTGCCAAAGCAAGCGATGAGGTGGTCTTGACGGTGTTATCCTCAGGTTTGCATTATCGGGTCGATACCGGCCAAAGCCAGTGTTACGATAGTTTGGGTCAGATTGCCTGCGATGATCAGGCTTATCCCAGGCAAGATGCTGATTTTGGACGCGATGCGATAGCGTCTTTACTGAATAAAACGGGAGTGGGGCGTGCAGGCTTCGATTTAAGCAAACTGGACGCTTATGGTGATGAACTGCCGCGTGATGCTACCGATTTTGCCTGTGTGCGGGACAATGTTACCGGGCTTATCTGGGAAGTGAAAGAGCCTGCGGCGACCAGTGTTGCAAGTGCCAGTCTGCGTGCAGCAAGCAATTATTACAGCTGGACCAGTGAGGGCGAGGGGCATGCTGGTAACCTTGGCGAGGCTGCTGCAGCGCTGGATGGCTGTCCTGACCTCAACAATTGTGGCACTCAGACGTATGTGGCAGCTGTCAATGCGGCCTTGTACTGTGGTGGCGGCAACTGGCGTTTGCCGACTGTGACTGAGTTAAACAGCCTGGTCGATTTTGGCGCTGATGAGGCGCTGGACCCTGCTCTATTTCAGCATGAACCCGATCCAAATCTGTTAGGGCACCTGTATTACTGGACTGTGCAGAGCAGTGCCGAAGGGGGAGGTGCCCATGCCGCCTGGGTCATTGATATGCATGATGGCAACGACAATTCATTGCCGAAACGAGCGGACAGTCGTGCTTTTGTTCGTTTGGTTCGAAGCCCATAAGGAGGTGCTATGCGTGTTGCTGTGATTATTGCTGTATTGCTTACCGCACAGTCATTGTTGGCAGAGCAGGTTTGCTTTGAGGACATTGCAGCCTCTACTCCGCTGAGTGACTTTGAGGTTTTACCGGATGGCCTCGTCCATCAACGAAGCACCGGTTTGATTTGGCAACGATGCCTCTATGGTCAAGATTGGAGCCCGGTGCAGCAGCGTTGTGAGGGGGCCGCGGTGCGGTTAAGCTGGCAGGAGGCCT
>JAFIFR010000338.1 GCA_020831935.1 Alkalimonas sp. | reverse complement strand
ATGATTATCCAGCTCCTCATTCATTATCAGCCCTCAAACCAATGAACACCGGCAACGCATAAGAACCCATGCCAATGCTGGTTAAAACAACCGCATAATCTTTTAATTCAATACCACTTAACCAACCTGAAAAATAACCTCTTCCACCAAGAATCCAGGTCGCAAGCAAGATAACAACCAAGGTGTTAAAGCTGTACTTGTAGCCTCTATGGTTTAAAAAAAGCACTGAACTCATCTCTTGCTTGCAAGAATGAATTGCTTAATTGCATTAGCTCTTTGATAAGAACAGTTTCCTTTTACCGGAAGCTTGGCTACATTTATTAACTAAAGGTATGCAGCATTACTCTAGCAGTTGGCTCTGAGTTATTTAATCAGCTTGCTTTTCAAGCCAGATACAGCCTCCTTTATCAGTGAGACTCAAATGAATCTTTTCAAGCTATTGATTTTATTACTGATACCACTGGCATCAGCAGCTGACACAGAACCACGGAAAGCTTTCTTTTCCGGTCATCCTGACTGGCCACCTTATCAATGGGAGTACAATGGCGAAATTTTAGGTATTGGAACAGACATTGTCCGGCTAGTGTTTACTGAATTAGGCATTGATGTAGAGTTTGTGCCGATGGGAAATTGGGCCCGAGTCCAAGAAACCGTAAAAACTGGTGAACTAGACGGCATTGTTGGCCTGTACCAAACGAGTGAGCGCCGGGAGTACCTGACATTCACCTCTCTGCCCTATATGCATGACCATAATGTTATTTGGGTCTGGGAAGGTAATGAGTTCCAGTTTAATCAATGGGAAGATTTGATTGGCAAAATAGGCTTGGCCGCAATCGGAGAAAGTTATGGACAGGAGTTTGATCGCTTTATCGATGAAAATTTAAACGTCATGCGCGTATCTCATCTGCAACAAGTGTATTTGATGTTGGAGCGAGGACGAGCTGATTACTTTCCGTTCAGCCTTAATTCGGGCACTATTCAGCTAAAGAGACTCGGGCTGGCTGACAAGATGGTTTACCTGCCTCAACCCTTTAGTCAAGAAGACGTTTATCTGGCCTTATCCCAAAAGTCTGGTTTTGTCGAATACTTGCCGCAAATCGAAGCTATCATTCATCGGTTAAAGGCTTCTGGAAAGGTGGAGGAGCTTGTCGACAAAAACATTCAACTTTACCTCTCTCAGATAGAAGATGAGTAATCAGCTAATGCAGTAGCGCTTGAGCATCAAGCCTTATTTTCTTACAATAGCCCGCTCCTGATTCACTATAGAGCCAAATCATGTCCGATACCCCAGCACGCCCGGAATTACCCGATTGCCTTTCCGTTAATCCCCGCAGCCCACATTACGTGGCTGAAATATTTGAGCACGATATAGGCATCCGGCTTAATGGCAAAGAACGTTTTGATGTGGAAGAATACTGCATCAGCGAAGGTTGGGTGAAAGTTGCTGCTGGCAAGGCCGTTGACCGTCGCGGCCAACCGCTGCTGATGAAAGTCAAAGGCAAGGTTGAAGCCTTTTATCGGGATTAAACCCTTCGAGACAACATACAAACTTGCCTGAGATCAAAGAAGAACCGGTAAATTGCTTTATAGTGAATCAAACGGTCTTCACAGGCAAACTAAGATGGCCCTATCATCAAGACCTGAGTTACATGAAAGCCAGGGCTCGTTATCGCCTCATCGAAAGCAGCCGCAAATCCTGTGGCTGAAGTTGATCATGGCGCTTGGGCTCGCTTTGATTATCCTGGGGCATTATTTATGGGTGGTGGTTAAGTTGCCGCAAACCATGGGGGTGTCAGGCATAATCCTGGTGGCTGCCCTCTCTGCGATTGGGGTGATC
>JAFIFR010000337.1 GCA_020831935.1 Alkalimonas sp. | reverse complement strand
TTAAGGTGCCATCTTTGCTGATATCGGTGCAAAGCACATGCCTGGCGCCGGCGGCGATAAAGCCATCCAGTACCTGCTCTAAGGTCACATTAGAAGCTTCAATCCAGCCATGGCTGGGCAGGGTTTTCTCACCTTGAGCGTTAATGGCCACATCCAATGCCAGCACAATGCGCTCACCGCCATATTCTTTGAGCCAGCCTTGCACCAGTTCGGGCTGGCGAATGGCCAGGCTGCCAATCACTACCCGGCTGGCACCAGCCGCTAACAGCTCCTGCACATCCTGCTCTGAGCGTACCCCACCGCCGACCTGAATGTTAAGCGGCGCGTCGGTCATCAGCTCGGTCAGCAAGGCCAGCTGGCGCTTGCTGGCATCTTTGGCGCCGGATAAATCCACCACATGCAAGATGGGTGAGCCGGCAGCAGCGTATTGATCGCGCAGGGTGAGCGGACTGAAACTGTACTCGGTGGTTTGGTCGTACGAGCCCTGATACAGCCGGACTATTTGGCCGTCAATCAAATCAATGGCAGGAATAATCATGGTTGCCACTCCAGAAAGTTTTGCAGTAAACGGGCACCGGTTTTGCCGGAGCGTTCCGGGTGAAACTGAGCACCGGCCACATTGCCTTTGCCAATCACCGCCGAAAAGTCGTTGCCGTAGTCGCACAGCGCTAAGCTGTAGCGGTTGGGAGCTACCCCAAAGCTGTGCACAAAATAGACGTAATCCTGGCTATCGAAACCCGCCATCAGCGGGTGATCGCTGATGCTGTGCAGGGTGTTCCAGCCCATATGCGGCAGGCGCAGGCCATTGGCCTGCAGCGGCAGTACTTCACCCGGGATCAGATTCAGGCAGGGCACATCGCCCTCCATGCTGTGGGCTGTCAGCAGCTGCATGCCAAGGCAAATACCCAGCAACGGTTGCTCAACCGCTTGCAGGCATTCGATCAGTTCACGCTGCTGCAGATTCTGCATGGCCTGACGGGCACTGCCAACACCTGGCAGCACAATGCGGCTGGCGGCTTTGATGGCGCGCGGATCCTTGCTGAGGGTGGCGTCCGCCCCCAGCCGCTTGAAGGCAAAATACACCGAGCTGATGTTGGCGCAGCCGGTATCAACAATCACCAGACCGCTCATTACAGCACCCCTTTCGAGCTTGGCAGGGCCTCGCCACTGACCGCAATGGCCTGGCGCAGCGCCCGGCCAAAGGCTTTAAACAAGCCTTCGACCTGATGGTGTTTGTTGCCTTCGGTGATGCTCAAATGCAGCGTCATCAACATGGCATCGCTGAGGGAGCGGAAAAAATGCGGCACCATTTCCAGATTCAGGCCACCGACCAAGCCATCGCCAAGGTCTGCGTTGAATTTAAACAAAGGGCGACCGGATAAATCCATCACACATTCGGCGCGGCACTCGTCCATCGGCAGCACAAAGCCAAAACGGTTGATGCCGCGCTTGTTGCCAAGGGCTTTTTTCAGCGCCTGACCGAGCGCCAGCGCCGTATCTTCCACGCTGTGGTGATCGTCGATGTGCAGATCGCCTTTGACCGTGACCTGCAACGAGAAATTGCCGTGGGTGGCAATTTGCTCCAGCATGTGATCAAAAAAGCCAATGCCGGTATCAAACTGGTTGTTGCCGGGCTGATCCAGGTCCACTGCCACCCGGATATCGGTTTCGCGGGTGGTACGAACCACTTCGGCGCTGCGGCCCCGGCTTAAAATACGCCGGGTGATTTCGGCCCAGCCCAGGCTGTCACGTTGGTACTGGAATGACGGCAGCCCCATGTTTTCTGCCAGCTGCACATCGGTCTGGCGATCGCCAATCACATAGGAGTTGGTAAAATCGATTTTGCCTTGCTGCAG
>JAFIFR010000046.1 GCA_020831935.1 Alkalimonas sp. | reverse complement strand
TATAGCTTTGACTTTGATGAACCAAGACGATTGGTTGTCAAAGTACCACGCACAGTCTGTGGATAATCGGCCGCCAATTGCCATTTGGGCCGGATCGGGGTCAGCGGCAGTTCTCGTTTTCGTGCGACCAGCAGGTAACTGCTGCCAAAACCTTTTGCCAGCAGAGCCCGCCAACGACTGGCTGAGGGTTCTTTACCCAGCAAACTGGAGGCATAAAAGCGCTGCTCGTCAACCACTTCAAAGCCAAGCAAATACAGCCAGTCTTTTAAGCGAGATAGCGTAAAAAAGCGGCCATTCCACGGTGCTTTGTGCCTGAACCAGGGATTAAGCTTTAGCAAGCCAACCAGACTCACCGGGTTAAAGCCACTGAGCAACAGATACCCATCGGAGCGCAGCACCCGATGCACTTCACGCATCAGGTGGTGGGGATCACTGCAAAACTCATGCGCATGGCACAGTAAGACGGCATCTACACTCAAATCCAGCAATGGCAGAGCATCGGAGTTGGCTTTCAGCTGGCACTGGCTTGCCTTGATCCCCAGGTGAATATGATGCTTAATAGGACTGGACTGGGTGTCAAGCTGACAGCTGAGATCCCCGACCTTTAACAAGTAGTAGCCAAAAATTTGTGGCCACCAGGCAGCCAGTTGCGACTTCGTCGCCGCACACAGCGCCTCCCCTTGCGGGATTTGCTGCCAACTAGCTGGCCCATTGCGGTTGCGGGCACTTAAGGCGGGTTTCATCAATGCTTGTTCCCTGAGCGGCATTCGACTTCACAAGAGTATACCAGATGAACGCAGATAATCTGACCATCAGCCCTATCCCCATCTTTCAGGACAACTACATCTGGTGTCTGACCCGGTCCAGTCAGGCAGCCATGGTCGTGGTTGACCCTGGCGATGCAGCCGCAGTGATCGACTTCGCCGCCAGCAATGCGAAAACGCTGAGCACCATTCTGATCACCCACCATCATTGGGATCACACCGACGGCATTGCCATCCTTAAACAAAAGTACCCCGAGGTTCGGGTGATTGGCCCGGCTTATGAAGCAGCACGTATTGAAGGCCTGACCGAATTGGTAAAGGATGATGACAGCGTTGTGCTGCCGGAACTGGAGCTTGAACTGCAAGTTTTGCATGTCCCAGGTCATACCCTCGGTCATATTGCTTTTTATCAGGCTCCCTGGCTCTTTTGTGGCGATACCTTATTTAGCGCAGGTTGTGGCCGTTTATTTGAAGGCAGCCCCGAGCAGATGCATCAGTCGTTGCAACGGCTGGCACAATTACCGGATGACACCGAAATCTACTGCACCCACGAATACACCCTGGCCAACCTGGCTTTTGCCCGCGAAGTAGAGCCGACCAACCAAGCCGTCATCGCCGCTCAGGCCGAGTGCAGACAACGACGCAACAATCAGTTGCCAACACTACCAAGCACCTTGCGGCAAGAAAAGGCCATCAACCCATTTTTACGCTGCCAAGAGCCTGAGTTGCAAACCAAATACGGTACCGAGAGTGCTGAAGCGACCTTTGCAGCACTGCGCAGCGCCAAAGACCAGTTTAAATCCTGACTTGCAATCAAATGCTAACGAGGTAACATGCTCTCTGGTTAAAAAAATGACAGGATCTTTGCATGAAAGTACGCGTTCTCACCTTGGTTGCCTCAACCTTCTTAGCCGGTTGTGCCACGACCAACTCGCTAACCACTGAGACAGAACCAGTCCGTGAAACGCCCTCGGCCACCAAAGAGCCAGCCGCCAATGCAGAGTTGATCGCAGCCAGCTTACTTCAGCTTGAAGCACCGGCAACGGAAAAAAAACCAACCCCACTCGATCCCACCAAGGTCGACGATGTCTGGCAACGCATCCAGTTGCAGCTGACGTTTGAAGTCCCTCAGCACCGCGCTATTGCCGAGCAACGTAACTTTTTTGCCCGCAATCAAACCTATCTGGACCGGGTTGCTACCCGGGCGGAGCCTTACCTTTACTACATTGTGCAGCAGCTCGAAGAGCGGAATATGCCGCTTGAGCTGGCCTTGTTGCCCATTATCGAAAGCGCATTCGATCCCTTTGCCTATTCACATGCCCGCGCTTCAGGACTTTGGCAATTTATGCCTGCCACCGGCCAGCGCTTCGGCTTGCAGCAAAATTTTTGGTACGATGGACGCCGTGATGTTATCGAGTCGACCCGGGCGGCGCTGGATTACCTGCAATTTTTACACGACCGACTGGAAGGCGACTGGCTAAATGCCATTGCAGCGTACAACTCAGGTGAAGGCCGGGTACTCAGAGCCATCCGGCACAACAAAAATCGCAATTTGCCAACCGATTTCTGGTCACTGCAGTTACCGCGTGAAACCACTGCTTATGTGCCCAAATTACTGGCATTAGTCGACCTTGTGCGGCAGCCTGAGGCCTATGACATCGTCTGGCAAGCTATCCCCAACCAGCCGCAAATTGGCATCGTCGATGTTGGCCGGCAGATTGATCTGGCCGTTGCCGCCGACCTGGCAGGCTTAAGTCTGAATGAACTGCATGCACTGAATCCGGCTTTTAATCAATGGGCAACCGATCCCGATGGCAACCACCGGCTGGTGCTGCCGCTGGATAACAAACCTCAGTTTCGGGAGCAACTGGCAAAGACCCCAACCGACCAATGGTTGAGCTGGCAGCGCCACACCGTGGTCCGCGGAGATACACTGGGCGCCATTGCCAGACGCTACCAAACCTCGGTAGCCGCCATACAGCGTCTTAATGACATTAACGGTCATACCATTCGCGTTGGCCAGCATCTGCTGGTTCCAGTATCGGCCAAGAATGCCGACGCTTACCAGCTAAGCCAGCCTGGCCGAGTGGCCCAAGCTCAGCAACGCACTCCAGCGGAACAACGGCTTCACTACACGGTCAAAGCAGGAGATACTTTGTGGGATATCAGCCGGGCGCATCAGGTCTCGGTGGCCAATCTGGCACGCTGGAATGGCATGACAGCCCGGGATCCCATTCGACCAGGCCAGCAGTTAGTGATTGTACAAAGTCAGGGCAACACGGCTCCAGCCGCCTCTCAAGGCGTGACCCGTACCATCAATTACCGGGTCCGTCGTGGTGATTCACTGTCCCGTATCGCGCAACGTTATCGGGTTCGGGTAGCCGATATTTTGGAGTGGAACCAGCTGAGCCTTGACCAACACCTGCAGCCTGGCCAACAATTACGTCTGCTGGTAGATGTCACTCAGTCCTGATAGGAGGACTCCATGAGAGTCTGGCTCATTGCACTGCTACTGTTAAGCACCCATGCCCTGGCACAGTTTGATGTGACCGGGTCGGGGATTGCGTATCTGAAAGATGGCAGTCAGCAGACCTTTGATTTTGGTTTTACCTACACCCGTAAAGACGGCCAAAATGTGTTTATTGTCGGCCGTCAGTCAGTCAATGTGCCCTCCGTTCCCCAGCTCTACTCCGTCGCATTGGTACTGCATCAAGAGCAGTTTGTCTGGGCGACGGATTTTATTAATCAGCCCTTGATTGGTTTTGAATTGATCATCGGCAAGCATCAAGTCAAGCTGTATCAGGAAGATGGCCTGGCTGCGCCGGGCAGCTACGTCATTGAAATTGATGGGGTGCGCCATCAGTTTGTCCGCGGTAGAAACATTGGACAACTCGACTTTAACCTGAACGATCAAGGCCTCGAGAACATCACCCCGCGCGGCTTTTTACGACCTGGTCGCTGAGGAAAGAGCACTAATGCTCGTCCTGCAGCTGCAGCCGGGGAATAGAGCCCCAAAGCACACAAAGCAGTGGGGCCAGCCAGTGAAACCACCAGTGAAATGAAATACTGTATCCCTGCCACCAAGAGACGCCAACCGCCAGCCACTGCAGAGCAATGCCAGCAACACCGATAAAAAACAAGCTTCGGTTTAGCCAGCGCTTTGGAAAGCGCGGGATCCAGTTACTGTGCATCCGGCTGCGCTTCCGGGGCGGCTTGTTGAAAAGCGTCCAGCTGGTTGCAATGCTGGTAAATCGCCATCATCACGGGGTAAGGCGACATATCTAACTGAAAACGTAGTGCATTGTAAACCTGCGGCACCAGGCAAAGATCGGCCAGCGACACCTTGTCACCGATACAAAACTTCCCTGCAGTCTCAGCCAGGCGCTGTTCCAACGCCTGAAAGCCCGTCGCCAGCCAATGATGGATCCACTCGGTTTTTTGTTGCTCCGACAGCCCAAGCGGTCCGGTCAAATACTGCAATACCCGTAGGTTATTCAGAGGATGAATATCGCATGCAATATCCAGGGCCAAAGCCCGAACCTGAGCAGCTTGCACAGCATCCGCAGGCAGTAGTGCGGGTTCAGGGTAGCGGGCATCCAGGTACTCCAGAATCGCCAACGACTGGTTGAGCGTGAGTTCTTCATCGACCAAGGTGGGTACCAGCTCGGCCGGGTTCAGTGCCTGGTAGGCCGCCTGGTGCTGTTCGCCACCGTTTTTCACCAAATGTACCGGGATCGATTGGTAATCCAACCCTTTTAAAGCCAGAGCAATACGAACCCGATAAGCCGCCGAAGAGCGCCAATAACCATAGAGCTTCATTGTTTTTCCTTGATGCAAAAGAGCTGCCGAAGCAGCTCTTTGATTGGATGGACACTGCCAGGCGCTTAACCCTGATAGCGATACTCTACCACCTGCTGGTCGATGGTACCAAAGATACTTTGGCCTTGAGCATCCTGCATTTCAATGCGAATGCGATCACCAAACTTCATAAAGCTGGTACTCGGTTTGCCGTCGCGAATGGTTTCAATCATTCGAATTTCGGCAATGCAGCTGTAGCCAACACCCCCTTCGGAAATCGCCGTGCCATAATCGGTGCCTTGCTTGTTCGACACCGTGCCCGAACCGATAATGGTACCCGCACAGAGTGGACGGGTTCTAGCGGCATGGGCAATCAACTGACCAAAGTCGAAGGTCATATCCACACCGGCATTTGGCTTTCCGAACGCCTCGCCATTGTAGGTGGACAAAAGCGGCAAATGCAGTTTGGCATCCTGCCAGACGCCTTCGAGCTCATCCAGTGTCACCGCCACCGGGCTAAAGCTGGACGATGGCTTGGACTGGTAAAAGCCGAAACCTTTGCCAAGTTCATTGGGGATCAAACCACGCAAAGACACATCGTTCACCAACATCACCAAACGAATACGCTCACGGGCTTGCTCGGCGGGAATTCCCATCGCCACATCGTCGGTAATGACCGCCACTTCACCTTCAAAATCAATGCCGTACTCTTCACTGGCCACTGGAATAGGCGCATGAGGTGGCAAGAACGCATCCGAACCCCCTTGGTACATCAGCGGATCCGTCCAGAAGCTGGGTGGCATTTCCGCATTGCGGGCTTTGCGCACTAGCTCGACGTGATTGACATAAGCACTGCCATCAGCCCAGTGGTAAGCACGTGGCAGTGGCGATGCGCACTGCGTCTGGTCAAATGGCTGGCTGCCCGCTGCAGTACCGGCATTCAGCGCCTGATAGACTTCTTCGGCCTGAGACGCTTTTTCCGACCAGGCATCCAGCAGCTGTTGCAAGGTGGTCGCGATTTGCGGGATAGCGACACAGCGAGTTAAATCACGGCTTACCAGCACCAGCTGACCATCACGGCCAGCGGTATTTAATGTTGCAAATTTCATCAATAATCCTTTGTCATACGCCTTAACGGCTGCTCAATAGCTTACTTCACCTGCCAGCTGTTGACGTAGGCCGGGTTTTCGGTACCCAAAGCCGCCTCGCCAATTTCCAGCGCATCGCGGGTATCCAGCATCACCGCCACTTCGTCGGTGAACTTTTTGCGGTACTCCTGCCCGGCCTGAAAGGCTTTCGGATGCGGGCCATGGGTAAAACCGGCCGGATGGAACGTCACCATGCCTTTTTCGATGTTATCGCGACTGAAGAAGTCGCCGGCATGGTAAAACAGCACTTCATCGTAGTCGTCGTTGTTGTGGTAAAAAGGTACTTTCAGTGCCCCCGGATCACTTTCAATCGGCCGAGGCACAAAGGTACAAACCACAAAACGCTGTGCTACAAAAGTGGTGTGCGCCGAAGGTGGCAAATGGTAGCGATGACTCATTAGCGGCCGGATATCGCGCCAGTTGATCCGCATCACGGCTAAATCACCGTGCCAGCCCACCGCATCGAGTGGGTTGTAGGGGTAAGTCACCACCGACGTCTGACCATGACGCTTGATCTGTACCTGCCAGCTTTCTTCCGAGTACTGGGCTTTGAAGGCATCGTTGATTTTCGGCGTATCCAGCATAGCCGGGTCGAAAATCGCATGATTTCCTACCAGGCCTTTTTCCGGCAACTGGTAAGAGTCGTTGGTGGCTTCAATCATCAGCAACAACATGGGGCTTTTGGGCTCCAACCGCCACATGGTACTGCGTGGGATCACCACGTAATCGCCTTCGACAATTTCCAAATGACCGTAATCGCAGTACAAGTCAGCACTGCCCTCGTGCACAAACAACAGCTCATCGCCGTCGGCGTTCCGCACCAGATACGGCATTGGAGCGTTCAGACGCCAGGTACGCATTTTGCAGTGCGCATTGTGCAGCAACAAGGGCACTTGCCAGGGCGATTCTACCTGGTTTTCACTCAGTTGGTTTAAATCGAACAGGCGGGGACGCAAAGGCCCCTGCCAATCGCTCCAGCCGGTCGGGGCATGGCGATGATGGAAATGCGTTGCCGGACCAAAAAAACCACTCCGGCCGGTTTCGCGTTCATAGATCGCTTGTTCCGGAAAGTCAGCGTGCGCCTGACGCGACACATCGCCCTCCCGCAGCGGAAATGAGGCCCATTTACGCATCGGCTAACACCCCACGTTGGATTTGATCTTCTTCGATGGACTCGAACAAGGCTTTAAAGTTGCCCTCACCAAAGCCTTCGTTGCCCTTACGCTGAATAATTTCAAAGAACACCGGGCCAATCACGGTTTTGGTAAAAATTTGCAGCAAAATGCCATCTTTCATCGGCGCGCCGTCGATCAGAATCCGCAGCTCACGCAATTGCTCTAGGTCTTCGGTGTGCCCTTCAACCCGGCTATCCACTTTGGCGTAGTAGGTATCCGGCGTTGGCATAAAGTCCATGCCCCGCTCACGCAGTGTCCGAACCGTCTGATAAATATCTTCGGTGGTCAGGGCAATGTGTTGAATGCCTTCGCCATTGTACTCACGCAAAAACTCTTCGATTTGCGACTTGTCGTCAGACGACTCGTTGATTGGAATACGAATTTTGCCGCAAGGCGCCGTCATGGCACGGGACACCAGGCCTGTCAGCTTGCCTTCGATATCAAAGTAACGAATTTCACGGAAGTTGCCGATTTTCTCATAGAAACCGGACCAGACATTCATATTGCCACGCATGACGTTGTGCGTTAAATGATCCAGCACTTCGAGGCCCACTCCGTGCTTAGCCATCTCGGTTTGCCAATTGTCGTAGTACTTAAAGTCGATGTCGTACACGGAAGAGGCACCGTAGCGATCAACAAAATACAGCAGGCTACTGCCAATGCCATATACCGCAGGGATATTCAGCTCCATCGGACCAATTTGGTTTTTGTATTCTTTGGCACCATTGGCCAATGCATGTTGCAAGGCTTTGGCTGCATCTTGCACTCGAAACGCCATGGCACAGACGCTGGGACCATGCTTACGGGCAAACTCTTCAGCCTGAGAATTCGGCTGCGCATTGATGATAAAGTTGATATCGCCCTGCTTGTACAACCAGGCCTCTTTTGAGCGGTGCTTCGCTACTTCGGTAAAGCCCAGGCCATGAAACAGATCCTTCAGCTTTTGGATACCTTCCGCATCGGCCGCGGTGTACTCAACAAACTCAAAGCCATCTGTTCCCAAAGGGTTAATCACATCTTGCATACGACATCTCCACGTTCTGATTATAGGCTTGGGGGCAGTTGCATTTGTCATCAAGGCGGCTGCCAGATCCCATTTGGCGCTATCTTGCTTTAGTTTGACCCAGTTGAACATCCACCGTCATTTTCCAGCGGATTTCAGCTTCAAGCAAAAACCGTAAACAATTCAGTACAAAAAAGCGCTATTGGAAGGTCTATACAAGAGAAAGCCAGCAGCCGGATACAACTGCTGGGCTGGAGTATCGTTTTTCGCACAAAGTGGCATTAAATTTTTACAGTCTTGCGATTAATGCCGTAATCCCGCAGTTTATTCGCCACTGCTGTATGGCTAAGCCCCAGCTTTTTAGCCAATTGCCGCGAACTTGGGTAGGCTGGGTAAAGTTTACGCAGCAAGCTGGCCTCAAAGCGTTTGACGGCCTCGTCCAGGGTGCCATCAAACTCCTGCTCCAGATAACCAAAGTCGCTGGTAAAGCTGGGCAGTTGCAAATGCTCTTTATCCAGTTGGTAGCCCTCAAGCAGGGTGACCGCACGGTACAGCGCGTTTTCCAGCTGTCGGACATTGCCCGGCCAAGGGTAACTTTGCAGAAACTGCACGCAACTCTCACTGAACCTGGGCGCTTTTCGCCCAAGACGAGCCGCAAAGCGTGCCACAAAGTGCTCGCTTAGGGGCACGATATCTTGTTTGCGCTCACGCAGCGCAGGCAAGGCCAGTGTAAAGACATTCAAGCGGTAGTACAGATCTTCACGGAACTTGCCTTCCTGCACCATGGCAGGCAAATCTTTTTGGGTGGTGCAAATCACCCGTACATCCACTCTGACTTCGTTTTCATCGGCAACCCGGCGAAAGGACCCATCCTGCAAAAACCGCAGCAATTTGGTTTGCAACTCCCGCGACATCTCGCCGACTTCGTCCAGAAACACACTGCCGCCATTGGCTTGCTCAAAAATACCTTTTTTGCCTTGGGTGGAACCGGCAAAGGCATTGGGTCCATAGCCAAACAACTCCGACTCGGCCACATTGTCTGGCATCGAAGCGCAGTTTACGGCCAAGAAGGGTTTGTCTGCCCGGCTACCCGCAGCATGACAAGCCCGTGCCAGCAACTCTTTGCCAGTGCCGGTTTCGCCGGTGATCAGCAAGGGGCCATCCAGCAGCGCCATCTTCTTTGCTTCACGAATGACTTTGCGCATTTGCGGGCTATGCGCCTGCAAGGTTTGAAAGCTTTCCTGATTGCCTTTATTGAAGGCCAGCATGTGCTGGCCCAGCCGGCTTTCGGATTTCAGGTTGATGACCGCCCCGGCCAGGACTTCATGGCCGTTTTCATCCGGCACCATCACCGGCAGTAAATCGGCAATAAATGGCTTGCCCTGAATTTCAACCCGGCGGGTCTGTGCCAACACATCATCGCTTTCCAGCCAGCGCATAAAATTAAAGCCCTTTACCAGACCCGGCAATGGCTCTCCCTCTATCGCCTTGCGTTCCACCTCCAGGGCTTCTAAGGCAGCATCATTAATCACACTGACCACAGCTTTGGTATCAATACCGATAATGCCATCAGGCAAGGTTTTCAGTAAGGTGGTCAGCTCATTCTGATGGCGCTCCGAAGGCATGAAGGCTGTGGTTTTCACATCACTCACGCCGGTAATACGGCGAATTTTGGCCATCAATTCCTGAAATTGCTCGAAATGAATGCTGGGAAAAGAAACGAACATCCGGCCTGTGGCACCGTCGACTTCAATGCCGCGCAAGTCCAGTTGATAGCTCACCAAGATATTTAAGATTTCCTGAGCAATGCCCAGTCTGTCCTGACAATGTATTTCTAGCCGCATAGCAATGGCGTACCTCACACTCTGTTCATTCCTGCATCATACGCGAAATGGCTCAAGCTAGACCAGTTCTTTTGTAAAGAATTATGAACGCATTGCTATAACTCATTGCATTTGCCATAGTAGCTATCTCTGTTATTTAAACTGGAACGCTATGGAAGCCAATATTTTTACGCAAGTTTTTCTGCCAATTGCGCTGATTGTCATCATGCTGGGTATGGGATTGTCACTGAAACCAGTACACTTTACCCAGTTATGGCAAACACCAAAACCCGTCCTGACCGGGCTTTTCATGCAAATGCTGGCCATTCCAGCCTTGGCCTTTCTGTTGGCGTACCTGCTGCAACTGCCACCAGAGCTGGCCGTTGGTTTAGTATTGATCGCGGCCTGTCCGGGCGGTCCAACCTCCAATCTAATCGCCCACCTGGCGCATGCCGATACCGCTCTGTCCATCAGTCTGACCGCGATTAGCAGCTTGCTGGTGATCCTGAGCCTACCGCTGTTGGTTAATCTGGCTTCCTCACTTTTTCTGGGCGAAGAGCAGTACGTCGCACTTTCGGTGCCACGCACTGTGTTGCAATTGCTGGTCATCATTGTGCTACCGGTTTCATTAGGCATGTGGCTGCGCGCCCGCTGGCCAGCTCTATCAAGGCGCTGCCAACAACCGATCAAATGGCTGTCGTCTTTCTTCTTAGTGGCTGCGGTTGTTGGTGCTTTGTTGCAGGTGCTCAATCAATTGCTGGGCTTTTTTATCGCCATTGGCATTGCGGCTCTGCTGTTGAATGCTTTGAGCATGCTGGCAGGCTACCTCGCAGCACGCAGCATCGGTTGTCACGGCCCACAGGTGCGCTCTCTTACCATCGAGGTCGGTATTCAAAATGGGACCCTTGGCATTGCCATTGCGACATCACCACTGCTGTTAAACAACAGTACCATGGCAATTCCATCGGCAGTTTACAGCCTGATTATGTTTGCTTCAGGTACCCTGATGATCGGTTGGGGGCTTCGAAAAAAACAGCCATAAAAAAAGTCCGGACTGGCCGGACTTTTGCTTCAACATTACCTTTTAACCTTTAAGCGGTAAAAGCGCGATCAATCAACAGATGCAGGTAGTTGTAATGATTGCGGCTGCTTTCTGCTGCCCGGCGCGGTGCCGATAAGCTGCGAATAGCACGCAGTTGACCAACGGCTGCCGCTTGACTCAGGTGATCGTAGTCAGAATCATCCTCCAGCCCGGCTATGACAATCAATCGGTTGACGTATTCAACCTGCAAGTTCTGACTTAAGCTGGTTAACTCACCTTGGAAAATACCCGTTGTTAAATCCGCCAGCATCTCGGTTAGGCTGTATTCATTGCCATAAAGCGCGGTATCGGTCATGCGCTGCAAGACCTGAGGGTGCAACAGGTGATCCAACACATTGCGCTGCATCGTCAAGATCATCCGATGAGGGCGCGGATCTTCGTTGTTTCCCCAATGGTTGAAGCCACGGCGCTGTGCTTGCATGTAGGACAACACTGGCTGCATGCTTTGCAAAGTATCTGGCGCGAACACAAACTGATTCAATGCCTGCATAGCTTCTTGCTGAATCGCTCTAGGTACTGGGGTGTAAGGACGTACGCTGTCATGTTGCCCAACAAAGTCACGCTCGACATAGACACCACCAACAAAGCGGCTGACCACATTGGCCTGACCTGCGTACTGACCAAATAGCATATTGGCACTGGTAAAAACCCGTTGATGCGATTGATCTGCCATACGTCCTTTTTCCAGCAACTGGGTAAACTCGTAATTAACCCGCTGCCAGCGATCTTTGGCATAAGCAATCGGCTCTGAAGTCATGGCACCAATCATCACCCTTGGGTCAATGTGCCGTCCCGCTGCCCGCATATCGTCGGCATCATTGCCAAAAGCCAGCTCCGGCTGGTGCGAACGACTTAAGATGGCACTCAAGCGGGCTTCTTCTGCTTCAGCATCGGCCAGGGCCGGTGAGTAGCCATACTCGATGGCCCAAATATCGTAAGGGCCTGGCTTATAACTGTAGAAATCACCTTGCGTAACGCCTACAGGTGCAATGTTCACCGGGTTGTAATCCATAACAGAGCCGGACAAGACCCCTTGGGTCAGGGAAGCATCATGCACCTGCTGATTGTCCCACAATCCGTGCGACCGCATGTTGTGATTCAACCCCAGGGTATGACCCACCTCATGCATGATCAAATGGCGCAAGGCTTGCGACAAAATAGGATCCTCAGCGATGTTGTCGTACATCCGCTCATCGGAGGCCAGACGTGCCATCAGGTGGCCCATTTGCACTTTGTGCCCCAAGCTGCAATGCATCTGCAGCTCTTCGCCCTGACCAGCCTCTTTCAGCGCTGCACTGCCAGAGAACAGCTCGCCTAAAGTCCAGCGATTGGATAAAAAGACAAATTCCAGCATGATGTTGGAGCTGATAATTTCCCCTGTTTTCGGATTTGCCAAAGAAGGGCCATAGCCACCAAAAGGTGGGCGTGGTGACGAGGTCCAGCGCAGCACATTGTAATTGACGTCGCCGGCATCCCAGTCCGCATCATCCGGCTGCTCTTTCACCACGATGGCATTCTTAAAACCAGCTGCTTCAAAAGCAATGTTCCAGTCTTCAACCCCTTGCCGGATGGTATCGCGCCACTCATGAGGCGTGGTATTTTCAATCCACCAGACAATCGGCTCAACCGGCTCGGACAAGGCTGCGTTTGGATCTTTTTTCACCAGATTCCAGCGATTAATCACATCGCCCCACGGCGTCCACTCCGGGTTGGTCATTTGATCAAATTGCTGTGTGAAGTAGCCCACTCTGGGATCATCTCGCCGAGGCTGGTAGCCATTGTCCGGCATGGCAATGAAGGAGTGCTGCAGACTGATGGTGATGGTACGCGGATCGGTAATGGCTGGAGAGCCCATCACCACAGGTTCATCGTTCGTGAACACATAATCCACCACCACGTCCATATTGCGCTCATAAAGGCGCTCGCGTGCTATCCGCGAACGGTCGCTATTCAAGTTCCCCAGCGAAAAACGTGGCCCGGTCTGATTCGGATTCGCCCAAGGTGTGATCCGATGCAGCGCCTGACTTTTAAATAAGGGGTCGGCTTTGACCAAAATGCGGCCATTGTCATCGGCTTCAATATCCAATACAGCCAGCAGAGCTTCGCTTCGATTGGCCTGGGCAGCACGACTCAGTGGACTGCTAGCATCAAACACAAAACGCGGATTCCAACTCACCACTTCAATTTTGTTAAAATGCCGCCGAAACTCTATCAGGCGTGTCTGGCGAAAATTGCCACGAAAATGCCCGGCCTCTACCACGCCATCCATGGTCTGGGCATGGTAAATAAAAGGTGTATTGAGCTGAGATTCATCCAACGATAAGTGGGTGGCACCTGTTTTCATGTCCCGGTAAAAATTAAACAGGCCTTGTTGCGCCTTCAGCTCAGCGACCAGCTCAGTGTAGCCTTTCTCCGCTTTGTCATCGTCATTGCTGTCGGCCAGTGCCTGAGGAAGCATCACACTGGTAGCAATCAGGCTGGCCAGGGCACAGCGGCGGAAGGTGCGAAAAGGGGTTCTAGTCATGTTGTTAAGTCCATTAAAAACAATCACAATTCCAAAGTTAAAAGATCACTTTTCCCGACATTAATTGAAATAGCAGGGTTCAGCATACATACAAAAGTGATTTTCGAAGATAAGACGTTAAGCTGCAAGCAGAAAATTGTTAGTAGGGCTGCAGAGACCTCTAAGTACGAAAAAACCGCAGACATTTAGCCTGCGGTTTGCTTGCATTACTCAGCCAATAAGGCGTCCGTTTTGGCGGCACAAATGAAGTCGTTTTTATGTAAGCCTTTAATGGAGTGTGACCACCAGGTGACGGTCAGCTTGCCCCACTCCAACAACAAGGCCGGATGATGGCCTTCAGCTTCCGCCAATTCAGCCACTTTGTTGTGAAACGCCCAGGCTGATTTGAAGTTTTTAAATTTGTAGCTGCGCTCCAGTTGCAGGATGCCGTCCCGTACTACCGGAGTCCAGTCCGGGATTTGCCGCATTAATACCGGCAATTCATCGTCGGAAACTTTAGGCGCATCGGCACGACATGCCTCACATTTTAAGGTGGTTAATTCTGACATGCAGTCCTCTCTAACTTGCTTGTTTTTGTTTAGGCGGAAACTTGGGAGTATGCAAACCAAGCGCTTTGGCTTGTTGCACCAGTGTCATCAAATCCAGCTGTGCAATATCGAACAAATCGTGGATGTGGTTGATGGTAAAATAAATGGGCTGCATGATGTCAATGCGATACGGCGTTCTTAGCACATCGACCACATCAAGCGGCTTGCGCTCAGGCGTATCCGACTCCAGTGCATAAATGGTTTCACCCGGAGACGATAAAATTCCACCGCCGTATATCCGCAGTCCGTCCGGCGTTTGCAGCAAACCAAACTCAATGGTAAACCAGTACAGTCTGGCCAGATACACCCGATCTTCTTTGCTGGCAGCCAAGCCAAGTTTGCCGTAAATGTGGGTGAACTCGGCAAAATCCGGATTGGTTAGCATGGCGCAATGGCCAAAAATTTCATGAAAAATATCCGGCTCTTGCAGATAATCGAACTCTTCGCGCGAACGTATAAAGGTCGCTACCGGGAAGCGCTTGTTGGCCAACAGCTCAAAGAAGCGATCAAAACTGATCAAAGCCGGCACTTCGGCACACTCCCAGCCGGTGGTCGCCCGCAGCACCTGGCTCACTTCTTCCAGTTGCGGAATGCGATCGGTCGGCAATTGCAGCTTTTCCAGGCCAGCCATGTACTCATCGCAGGCTTTGCCTTCGATGCAGCTCAGCTGACGGCTAATCAGCTCGTGCCAGATTTGATTTTCTTCGTCCGTCCAGGCAATCACACCATGCTCGTCGGACTGCTTCGAAACATAGTTGCTTGACTTACTCATATAGACCCTGTTGTATGTATTTATAGCGGGAACATGCCCTGGTAACTGGGACTCATGCTAGTCGAAATGCGTTCGACTGTTAATCGGTCAGCCGCAACTTGCCTCGCTTAAATTCGTAAAGATACCATTACACCGACTGCCGTGGGCTATGGCTTTCGTTAGCTGGCCCGAAGTTGGTGCTGCTGCATCGCGGTCAAAGCCTGCTCCAGATCGGCCACAATGTCCTCGACCTGTTCCAGCCCTACAGAAACCCGAATCAAGCCATCACTGATGCCTGCCATCGCCCGTTCTTCGGGGGTATAAGGACTGTGCGTCATCGACGCCGGGTGTTGAATCAGCGACTCGGCATCGCCCAAGCTTACCGCTAGACTCAGCAACTGGCATTGATTAATGAAAAAACGGCCATCCTCCAAACTGCCATGCAGTTCAAATGCCAGCACACCACCCGCGGCTTTCATCTGCTTGCCTATAAAACGATGGCCCGGGTGATCGGCCAAACCTGGGTAATAGACCCGGGCAATGGCCGGATGCTGCTGCAGGAACTCAGCAACCCGCTGCGCATTCTGACAGTGACGCTCCATCCGCACCGCCAGGGTTTTCATGCCGCGGATAATCAACCAGGCATCGTGCGGGCTGATGGTGCCGCCAATATCCTTTAAGATGGTTAATTTGATCTGCTCAATCTTCTCGCTGCTGGATACCACCAGGCCAGCCACCACATCACCGTGGCCATTGAGGTACTTGGTGGCGCTGTGAATCACCACATCGATGCCAAAGTCCGCAGGACGCTGCAATAACGGGGTTAAGAAGGTGTTGTCAATCACCGAGATCAACCCATGCTCTCGGGCAAAGCTTGCCAGGAACTCCAGGTCGAGCACCACCAGATTGGGATTTATCGGGGTCTCAGCAAAGAGCAATCGGGTGCTGGGTCGCAGCGCCGCTTGCACCGCCTGATGATCCGTCATGTCCACAAAGCTAACCTCAATGCCAAAACGGGCAAACTGATGGCTAAAGAGCGCAAAGCTGCAGCCATAGACCGCTTTGCTGCAAATCATATGGTCGCCTTGCTGCAAGAAGCTTAACGTGGCAGCCGACACCGCCGCCATCCCGGTTGCGGTGGCTGCGCCATCCTCCATCCCTTCCAAAGCGGCTATTTTTAGTTCCAGCTCACGGGTGGTTGGGTTGCCCAAACGGGTATAAATGTAGCCGGCTTCCTCTCCGGCAAATCGCGCCGCGCCTTGCTCAGCATTATCAAAAATAAAAGTAGAGGTTTGGTACAAGGGGCTTGCCAGGCTGCCATGTTCATTTCGGCTTTTACCGGCATGGATGCATAGGGTGGCGGCTGATTTGGAGATACTGCGCATAAGTTTAATTCAGTGCATGTAAAAAAGAATGCATTACAGATAGCAGAATTTAACCGGATTGGAAGCAAGCCAGACGGCTTGCTGTCCGTTACGCGACAGCAAGCCT
>JAFIFR010000045.1 GCA_020831935.1 Alkalimonas sp. | reverse complement strand
TGGGTGCGAATTCTAGTAGAATGATTTGGCAGGCGCAACAGAAAAAAAGCGAAAACTGCAATTAAATGCATTAAATGGGCATTTCTTCACCAAATACCCAGAATAGCATCAAGGGCTAGCTATCAATAAAGCGGCTCAGACCATAAAACAACAAATTCGGCTCCAGCTGCACCGGGTAATTTTTCAGATAAGGCAACAACAGCCTGGCATCCCCCCCGGTTAACAGCACTTGTTGCATCGGCTGCAATTGCCAGGCCTGCGAAATGGCGCCCACCACAGCAGCCAGACAACCATTTTGCAGGCAAGCCACTGTATCGCCGCCCGGCTGCAAACGAGCTTGATGGGTATCGGCATTGAACACCTTGGCCGTTTTTTGCACCACACTTTGTTGCTGCAATTTCAGCCCGGGTAAAATCCAGCCGCCCTGGTGCACAGCATCCGCACTCAGCCAGTCGAGGGTGACGGCAGTGCCAGCATCAACGACCAGCAGATCCTGCTTCGGCATGAGCCAGTGACTTCCCAGCATCGCCAACCAACGATCAACCCCCAATAAATGGGGCTGACTGTAGCAGTTCTGCACACCAAAGCGTGCTGCTTCACTCTCGATTTGTCGCCAGGGTTTGTCGTGCAGCTGCAGCTGCTTTTTCAAGGCCTGCACCTTATCTTGCCCGGCGACAGCGGCATAATACACCGCCTCGATGGCAGTCCGTTCGAAGCTGGCTGCTGACAACTCCACCGGTGTCATCTGACCGGTACGACTGGCCAGCATGCCTTTACTGCGGCTGTTGCCAATATCAAGCAATAGATACATGCCTTACACCTCCGCCCGTAAACTGAGCTCACCACCGTGGAATGCCAGTTTCTTGCCTTGTTGCTCCAGCACCAGGTTGCCTTGCGCATCGACGCCATGGCAGATACCCCGAATCACCTGCTGCCCCTGAGTGAGCCGAACCGCCTGCTGCGGATAGAGCTGACGACGATTAAATTCGGCCTGAAAGGCTGCAAAACCTGTTTGCTCGAAACGCTCTAAATGGCAAGTACAGCTTGCTTGCAACCGGGCGACCAGCCGATTGCGATCCAAAGCACCGACCGCCGTTGCTAAATCGGTCCAAGGCTGACTGATGCTCTGCGCTGCTTGCTGTGGTGGCAATTGCACATTGATCCCGATGCCAATGACCAACTGACAACGACCATCACTCTGTCCGGATAATTCGATTAGAATGCCAGCTAATTTTTTGCCCGTCCAATAGACATCATTCGGCCACTTCAGCTGGACAGCCAGCTGGTAATCGTTTTCCAACAGCTCAGCCACCGCCACACCAATCACCAAGCTCAACCCCATGGCAGCCTGAATGCCCTGTTCGAGTTGCCACACCATCGAAAAAGACAAGCTGGCGGCAAAAGGGGAAAACCACTGGCGCCCATGCCGGCCTCGACCTGCAGTTTGCGCTTCAGACACCAACACCTGGCCGGCTGGGAGACTCTCCCCTTGCTGCAATCGCTGCATCAACTGGCTGTTGGTTGAGTCCGTAATGGACAGAACATCGATCGGCGCGGCACCCGGCTGCTGCCATTGCGCGATCGCCTCAGAGTCCAGCAGTTGCAGTGGTGCTGCCAACCGATACCCTTTGCCTTTGACACTAAAAATATCCAACCCTAACTGTTGCAGCTGCTGCATATGGTTGGCGATGGCCGTACGGCTGAGTTGCAATTGCTCACCCAGCCAGCGACCGGAGTAAAAACGTCCATCGCTTAAATACTGCAGCAGTTGCCGCTGAACTTGCCAGCCACCGGAAGTGCTCATGACGGGTTAACCTGCTGGCCCGACCGCCCCAGCAGCCTGACCTCGGGCTCCAGCGCCACTCCAAACCGGGCTTGCACCTGCAGCTGGATGGCTTCAATCAACTGCAACAGTTGCTCAGCCGTGCCCTCGCCGTAATTCACCAACACCAGCGGTTGACGGTTGTAACAGCCGATATCGCCCAATTTTTTTCCTTTGAAGCCGGCCTGGTCAATTAACCAGGCCGCCGAAAGCTTGCTGCTGCCATTGCCCTGACGAAACACGGGCAGCGCTGGATAACGCACTTTCAAAGCCTGCGCCGTTTTGTCGGGCAACAAAGGGTTTTTAAAGAAGCTGCCGCAATTGGCGAGCTCGGCAGGATCTGGCAGTTTTGACTGGCGAATCGCGACGACGGTATTCAGCACCTGTTGTTGACTGCAATCGGCTGGCAGTTGGTCCAGGCCCTGGTAGCTGAGCACCGGCTTTGCCGCTCTGCTCAACATCAGACCAACCGCAGTAATCACCCCCTTCCCTGCCAGCTCGCCTTTGAACACACTGTCTCGATAGCCAAAGCCACAATCAGCAGGCGTCAAGCGTTCAACCTGCTGTGTTTGCCAACGGAAAAAGTCGACATAGCCACAGCGGTCGGCCAGCTCAACGCCGTAAGCCCCGATGTTTTGTACCGGTGCCGCCCCGACCGAACCAGGGATTAACGCCAGATTTTCCAGACCCCACAGGCCTTGCTCAACCGTCCAGCACACCAGCTGATGCCAATTGTGACCGGCTTCCACATGCAGCAAAGCCTGCCCATCATTCTGCCAGAACAGCTGCTTTTCTTTGGCTAAAAAGCGGCACAAAGGCGGCAGCGCATCGCCGATAAAAATCGTATTGCTGCCTTCACCCAGCACCAGCGGCATTGGCTGTATTGGCACCTGGCGCAAGTCATCCGGCTGATAACACAGGTAGACTTTGTCCAGACTGGCCGTTAAACGAAAAGTAGAGTAATCACGACCGTTCTGCTGTTCTAGAATTTCCATGCAGGGCTCAACAAGAATCACATGGCCGCCATTCTAAACAAAGATGCCTTGAAACACTATGCAAGGGCAGCTATCGCAGCAAAATCCTGTTGCCGAACTTGCTGCCACCCCCTACAATAGTGCCGCCAACATGCCGTTGGCTTCTTTACCTTTTTCTATGTAATTGCTTTTTTCGTTCGGAGTCTTTATGCAACGACTGCGTGAATTATCGCGTCGTGTTGAGGCTGTGTATGGCGAAATAGCGGACACCTATGCCAGTTACCAACAAGCCCGTGGCCTGCAGTGCCGCAGTGGCTGTGGTGCCTGCTGCCTGCATCCGGCCATTGAGGCCACGGTGCTGGACATGTTGCCGCTGGCAATGCACCTGTTTGATCAGGGCACGGCCGAATCCACACTGGCACAACTTGAAGCGGAATCAGCGGGCCCACAGTGCCCGATGTACCAACCTTTGTCCTTTGACGGCAAACAGGGGCAATGCCGTATTTACCCATGGCGGCCAACACTGTGCCGCACTTTTGGAGCAGCTGGCTACCGGGATAAGCATGGCAAAACGGCATTATCCACCTGCAAAACCATTAAGGAAGATCGCAGTGCCGCTTATGCCGACACCCTGATCGCACTGGCATCGGATCCGCCCCCGATGCTGAGCCATGCCCGTCAGCTGGTGGATCAGCTGGATTACGAGCTTAGCCGCAGCAGCCTGCCAATTGCCGAAGCGATGCAAGCTGCCTTGCGCAAAGTGCTGTTTCAGGCCTGCTATTCCGACGTGGATACTGAGCAGCAAATTGCTTAATCCTTGCCACTTAGCCTTAGCCTGTGTCAGGCTAAACAGATAGCAGCCTGACACAGAAACCTTTGATGACGACCACCCACCCATCTTATGCCCGTATCTGGCATACGGTGTTACAAATACCCCTTGGCAAAGTTGCCAGTTATGGTCAGATTGCTGACTTAGCTGGCCTGCCCGGACGCGCCCGACTGGTCGGCAAAGCTTTGGGCTATGCGCCGCCAGAACTGGCCGTGCCCTGGCACAGGGTACTGCGAAGTGACCGTAGCCTCGCTTTCCCAGCCGGCTCAGCGATGGCTCTACGCCAGCGCGAACTGCTGCAAAGTGAAGGGGTGCTGCTCAACAACAACCGGGTGCGCAAAAACGATCTGTGGCAGCCGGATCTGATGGAGTTGTTGTTTAAGCTGAAGTACTAACGGCATTAACAGTACTGCCCGGCGACCCAGCCCGAACTCCAGGCCCACTGAAAGTTGTAGCCGCCGAGCCAGCCGGTAACGTCGACTACTTCACCAATGAAATACAAACCAGGCTGGTGTTTCGCGGCCATGGTTTTGGAGGAAAGCTCGTTGGTATCCACCCCTCCTAGGGTGACTTCGGCAGTGCGGTAGCCTTCAGTGCCATTGGGTTTAAACACATAACGGTTCAGGCTGTCACACAGGCGCTCAATACTTTGGGGGTTCAGTGCTTTTAATGGCTGATTCTGAAACACCTTCAGCGCCAGCAGTTTTTCCACCAGACGCTTTGGCAATAGCCGCCCCAATGTGGTTTTAAGCTCTTGCGCCGGGTGCTGCTGTTGCTGGGCCGTTAAAAATGTAGCCAGGTCCTGGCCTGGTGTCAGATTCACCAACAACTCATCGCCGGGCTGCCAGTAGCTGGAAATTTGCAAAATAGCAGGGCCACTTAAACCGCGGTGGGTAAACAGCATGTCTTCAGCAAAAAGGGTGTGGTTCGCTTCTGCCGTAACCGGTAGGGAAACGCCGCTGATTTCTTCAAAAACCGCTTTATCGCTCGGTTGCCAGGTCAGGGGCACCAGACCGGCCCGCACCGGCAGTACCTTAAGACCAAATTGCTCGGCCAGCTGATAGCCAAAAGCGGTCGCGCCCAAGTTCGGCAGGCTCAGGCCACCACTGGCCACCACCAGGCTCTGACAGTGCAACTGATGGGTGGCAGTACGAAGCTGGTAACCACCCTCTTCGTTGCTTACCGCCATAATCTGTTGCGACAGTGCCATTACCACGCCCGCACTATCGCACTCCTGCTGCAACATCGCGACAATGTCTTTGGCGCTATCGTCGCAAAACAACTGCCCCAGGGTTTTTTCGTGGTAAGGAATTTGGTAGCGCTGTACCAAATCAATAAAATCCCACTGGGTGTAGCGACTTAGCGCCGACTTGCAAAAATGCGGGTTGGCCGAAATAAAATTCTCTGGACTGGCGTAGATATTGGTGAAATTGCAACGGCCGCCACCGGACATCAGAATTTTCCGACCAATGCGTTTGCCGTTATCCAGCACCAGCACGCTGCGGCCACGCTTGCCTGCTTCGATGGCACAAAACAAACCAGCCGCGCCAGCACCGACCACGATCACATCCCAATCAGTTTGCACCTTGCTGCTCCTGATAGCCGGCAAGCAACGAAGGCCAGGCTTCCGGCTGCCAATGAAAACTGGCCAACTTGCCTTGTTCTTTGTTTAAGGAGCGCAGCAACCGCTGCAGGTTTTGCTGGCACCAGTCCCCTTTCTCCCGACGGTCGCACTTATCAAAATCAATCAGCCAGACTTTGCCAGCCTGATCCAACAAGATGTTGCGGCAATTTAAATCCGAGTGGTAGACCCCAAGCTGGTGCATTTGCGCAATGGCAGCCCCGACAGCTTGCCACTCCGCTTCGGTTAAAGCGCGCTGCTGCAAGAGGGCCGCAATGTCTTTGCTGTTTGGGATCAACTCTATCAGCAGGTCGGCCCGGTAAATCAGGCCACTGCGCTGATAGCTGGCCGCTACTGGCCTGGGCACAGCCAGGCCTTGCTGACGCATCCAGGCCAATAACTGGTATTCCTGCATCGCTCTGCTACTGGCGACCGGCTGCAACCAGAACTGATCGTGCAGCAGCTTGCCAATCAAGCCGCCACGGTAATAGTGCCGAAGCACCAATGCATGTTGCTGATGCTGCACAAACCAGGCAGTGTTTCGCCCCTCGGAGCTACCGATCACCGCCCCTTGCTGCTGCCACCACTGGCTCTGAAAATGCGCGCTGTCTACCGCATCGAAAAAATCGGGGTCGTACCAAAAGGTTGCAGCACCTTGCTGCAGCTGGCAATAGGCTCTGGTTTCGGTTTGTGATGTCATCTTTTGTCCTGTCAGGAGTGCCTCCATTGCCTGCATGGTTCGCTGGCTGGCACCTTGTTGCTGCTGAAAAAACTGCTGCGCCCGCTCGCCTTGCGCCTTGCGCCTTGCAGGCTGCGCCAATAACTGCCGGACACTGACTGCCAATTCGGTGCTGTTGGCAACCAGCGATACCGCTTGCTGCTGCTGAAGCTGTCGGTACACCGTATGAAAATTAAACACATGGGGCCCACTTTGCACCGCCCTGGCAAAGCAGATGGCTTCAAGCGGATTGTGCCCACCCCGCTCAATCAGGCTGCCGCCAATAAACACCAGGTCGGCCAGCTGATACCAGGCCAAAAGCTCGCCAAGACTGTCAGCCAGTGCAATGTCCGTATCCGGCTCTGGTAAGCCCGCACTGCTGCGGCGCCACAGTTTTAGCCCAGCATTGCGCACCAGCTCAGCCACGGCTTCAAATCGCTCGGGATGGCGTGGAACCAGCATCAGCAATAAGTCGGGGAATTGTTGCTTTAACTCTGGGTACAGCGCCAACAACTGCTCATCCTCTCCGGCATGAGTACTGGCTGCCACCCAGAGCAAACGCCCGGCCATGGCCGGCCGGAATTGGTTCACCAAGCTGCCCGTTTTGTTGGGTATGGCCAGCTCATACTTCAGATTGCCGCTGATCTGCCAGGGGCCCTGATAGCCCAAAGCCCGAAAGCGACGACCGCTGGCTCTATCCTGCGTTAACAGCAAATCAATGTTGCACAGCAACAACCGGGTCAGCCAGTGAAAACGACGGTAGCCCCGGGCTGAATGGGCAGATAAGCGGGCATTGACCACAGCAACCGGTACCCGCTGTTTGGCGCAGCCATGCAGCAGGTTAGGCCACAGCTCGGTTTCAATGATCATCAGACCGCAGGGTTGCAAGGCTGTTAGAAATCGCTGCACTGCCCCGGGGTAATCCAACGGCAGGTAGCAGTGCTGCACCCGCTGACCAAAACGCTGCTGGATAGTGGCCGAGCCCGTCGGTGTGGTGCAAGTGACTGTCAGCGGACGCTCAGGATGCTGCTGCAACCATTGCTCAATAAAGGGGGCTGCCGCGATCACTTCCCCAACTGAAACGGCATGCAGCACCAAGCCGTTTTTCTGCAATCGCTGTTGCTGCAACCCCAGCGCAAAACGTTCCTTCAGGCGCTGTCGGTAAGCCAGGTCTTTACGTGAGCGCCAGAGAAAGTACAGCAGCACCAGCGGCAGCAGCAAATAGAGCAAAAAAGAATACAGGTGCCTTAGCAACAGCGATACCCTTCGTTATGCCGACTTTGCTGCCGGACTTTAGCGGAAGTGGTAAATAGTATACCATGGGCTCCCACTGTCTGCGCCCCTGCTAGCGACGAAACCCTATGAACATAGTCCATATTATTTTGACACACAGCTTTGCTGGCAGCGAGCGTTACGCCGTTGAGCTGGCCAACCTTCAAGCCGAACAACAGCATCAGGTGACCCTGATCTTGCATCAACGTGCGGCAGAACCCAGACCCAATGCCATCGCTCACCGGGTCTCACCCAAGGTCAAACTTCATCTGGTCAGCGGCTATAAATGGCTGGCCATCTTCCGAGCCCGCCAGCTTTTGAAGCAACTGAAACCCGATGTCGCGCACGCTCATTTAAGTGCGGCCTGCCGGGTCCTACATGGTGTAAAAGGGCTTTGTTTGCGCCTGGCCACTTTGCATATTCACTATAAAAAGCAGCAGCATGAACAACTGGATGCATTAATCGCCATCGCCCCGTGGCAGCTTGCTGCCATTCCTGAACCTTTACGGCAACACAGTGTTCAACTGGATAACTGGTCAGCGGCTCAACCAGCTGCGGCGGATGCGCGTCAACGCTTACGGGCCGAGTATCAAATCCCTGAGGATGCGTTGGTGATTGGCAGTCTGGGGCGGGTCGAGCCCAGTAAAGGGCACGATGTGCTGCTGGCGGCATTTCAACAAGCGGCGATCCCCAATAGCTACCTGGTGCTGGTGGGCGATGGTAAAAGCTGGCAAGGACTGCGCAATAAGGCGGCGCCGAATGTTATCATGCCTGGCTTTAGCAGCACACCGCAGGACTGGCTGGCCAGTTTTGATTTTTTTGTCAGTGCCGCCCGCAGCGAACCCTTTGGCCTGGTATTTCTGGAAGCCATGCATGCCGGCTTACCCATCATCGCCACAGCCTCCGAAGGAGCCAGCTACCTGCAGCCATTATTTAACACAGAGCTGGTCGCCATTGATGATGTGGCACAGTTGGCGAAAGCCCTGCAGCGACAAAGCCAGGATCTGCAAAAGCGCAGCTATCCGATGCAGCGCTTTGATCCCCAGAGCAAAGCGGCGGAGGTGCTGGCATTTTATCAGCACCAAATAACCAGCCGGCAGCTTTAAAGAGGCGTAGCCTTGGCGGCTATTATTGCCACATCTCCTTCACCCATTGCACCGGCAATACCCGGCGGTACCACTTACCACTGATGCCAGCAATGGCATCCGGTGGATTGGGCTTGCCATGAAAAGCGACGATTTTTGCACCGGTTGGTATGGTGGCTGGCTTAAACCAGTTCATAATGCCTTTTGGCAGGCAGTGGCGCTTAAAGCTGACACACCATCCTTCGGGCCAGTACTGCAACTTGCCTTGTGCCGCCAGGTTTTGCGTGACAAATTCCTGCTCGTTGCGCACCTTGGCCAGTTCGCGCTCTTTGTGGTTTTTCAGAAGCTCTATCAAATCGCTGTGAGCACCAATGGTGTAGCGGTAGACCGAGGTATTGCCGGTTGCATCGGACTTGTCCCATTCTTTGATCACAAAGAACTCACCTTCGGGCTCGAAGAAGCAATTGATGTTATCAACAATGACCACATCGAGATCAATAAAAAGCGTTGGGCCACTCAAGTCGTACAAAGGATCAGCAAAGCTGGTGACTTTCAGCCAACCGTGACCAAAGCTCCACGGCTGGCGCTCATCGAAATCCTGAAAACCAACTTTAGGGATGTCTTTCACCTCGATACTGGCGTCGATGCCCTCGGCATCGTCGGTCAGGCAAACGAAGCGAAAAGGTAAGGTTAAATTACGTTGCACCATGGCATGGAGCTTATTGACGTAATCGGGGCCATATTTTTTACCCCACTTGATACAAAGAACATTCACAGTTTGCGCAGTTGTCGACATGTGTTGGTCACCATCAAGAATTTGGCCGCTATCATAGCAGCTTGGCCATAGAAATGAAAAAAGGGAAGCAGCCCTGCTTCCCTTTGTCGCGTTACAGAATTAAAGTGCAGCTAAAATGGTTTCGGCTTTACTGACCTCGAACGATTTGGGTGGCTCGACATTCAGCAAGGTCACTTTGCCATCCTCAACCACCATGGCATAGCGTTGTGAGCGCAGCCCACCAAAATCCCCGGTATCCATGGTCAGGCCAATGGCTTGATGGAAAGCACCACCGCCATCCGCCAGGAAGGTGATTTCTTCGGCATTTTGCGTCTCGGCCCAAGCCGCCATCACAAAAGCATCGTTCATCGCGGTGCAGACAATGCTGTCTACGCCTTTGGCCTTAATTTCATCGGCCAGCGCAATATAGCCTGGCAGGTGCGCCTCTGAGCAGGTCGGCGTAAAGGCACCCGGCACGGCAAAGAGCACCACTTTTTTGCCTTTGAACACATCGGCTGTGGTGAGGTTTTTCATGCCATCGCTGGTTAGTTGAGAAAAGCTTACGTCGGGTAAGGTATCGCCTGGTTGAATCATCGCATGGCTCCTGTTGATGAACTAAAGTGAGTGTAACACCAAAGTGGTTAGAATCAGTGTAGCTGCAAAATGCGCGGCTGGCTGAATCAAATCGCTGCTATGGCATAGACATCAAAACGATTGTTTTTGCCTTTGACCTGATGGCTGGGGGCTGTGTCTGCCAGGGCAGGCGCATAGCCGGGACGTTTTACCACCACCCGCTTGGTTGCCAGCGCCAGTGCAGCGGGCAGCAACTCATCGGCATCCGGGTCTTCGCCGACCACGTCATGAAAAGCGCGCATTTCTTTTTTCACCAGCGCTGACTTCTGCCGCTCCGGGAACATCGGGTCCAGGTAAACCACATCGACCGCAGGCAAGCTGCCCAACGCTTGTAACGCCGGCAAAAAATGCAGCTGCATTCGTTCAGGCAACCAGGCGGATAACTCCGGGTGCTCGCTGGCCCGACGCAGGCCATCGGCCAAAAGAGCAGCCACCAGCGGATTGCGCTCGACCATCGTCACCTTGGCTCCCAGGCTCGCCAGCACAAAAGCATCGCGACCCAGCCCGGCCGTCGCATCCAGCACTGTCAGTGCACGGTTTTTATTCAACCCGACGGCTTTGGCGATGGCCTCGCCCATGCCACCACCATGCTGACGACGGTAGCTGGCGCTGCCACTGGCAAAATTGACCTGAATCGGACTTTGCTTCGGCAGCTCAGTATGGCGCAACACCAGCGCATCATCCTGCCAACAAAGGTGCCAGCCAGTTGCCCTGGATTGCAAAGGAATACCGTAGCGTCCGGCCAGCTGTTGCAAATAGGCAGTGACATCCTGATTGAGGGTGGTTTCAGGCAGTAACAGCATTCAAACCCGTCCGGTAAAAGGCGACAGTATAAAGCGGACCTGCACTCAGTGCCAGTCAGCTCCATCAAAGCTTGTTACATCGCTTCTTGCTTGTGCGCACCGCTGATGCGGCACTGGCCATCGATCAGGCTGACTGCAGGCTCTGGCACGATGGCACAATCCGACATCCGGCCCAGCCGGATATTTTCCGCCTCTGCTGCCCGGTTGTAAGTGGCAATTTTTTGCTGCAACACGGTTTCATTAACGCCTTTGGTCGAGTAAGCAATGTATTCTGCCGGACCACCGCAGGGTTTGTGTCCAAAGCCAATAACCCGGCATTGCTTCACATCGTCGGCCTCAGCTTTACCTATCATGGCCAGGATATCTGCACGCATGGCTCGAAGATCTGGGTGTTCACGCATCTGTCGCTCCCGCTCTCTGACCGCAGCAATTGGGTTGGTAACAGGATCAATCGGCTCTATCAACGGCTCTGGGGCCACGCGCTCACTGCGTGCCTGCCCCTGTTGACAAGCCCCCAGCAACGCAATCAAAGGCAGAGCAAACAACCAATACTGTGTACGCATTCAGAACTCCTATCGATGAGCTGCAGTTTTGACTAAAATTAAGCTCCCATTAAGCTTAGCAGACTAAGCTTACTTGTGTTGAGCTCAGGTTACCACAGGATACGAAAATGAAACATGGCTTTTGGCTTGCCGCCGTCATCATCACCTTAACGCTGAGTGGCTGTGGTGCCATTCATACCTCTGTCGCCAAACGCAATCTGGATGTGCAAACCCAGATGAGCTCCACCATCTTTCTGGATCCAGTGGAGCCCGAGCAGCGCACTATTTTTGTCGATATTCGCAATACCTCGGATAAACCCGAATTTGATATCCGCCCTATGGTGATCCAATCACTGCAGCAGCGAGGTTATCGGGTGATTGACAGCCCATCTCAGGCCACCTACTGGCTGCAGGCCAATGTGCTGCAAGTGGGCCGTACCAATGCCCGGGCTGCGAACAGTGCGATGAATGCGGGTTATGGTGCGGCTGGCGGTGCGGTGCTTGGCCATACCGTGCACAGAGCCACCGGTGGATCTTCCGGCAGTGCCGCCACCGGCGCGGCCATTGCCGGAGCGGTAGCAGGCACGGTGTTTGATGCCCTGATTGAAGATGTTTATTACAGCGTCATTACCGACATTCAAATTATGGAGCGCTTTGATGGGACTGTGCGCGAGCGCTCTGAGCATATTTTAGTGCAGGGCGATAGTGGCAGCACCACCTCCAGCTACCAGCGCCAAAGCGATCAGCGCCGCTACCAAAGCCGGGTCATCAGTTACGCCAACCAGTCCAACCTGAAATGGGAAGATGCGGCGCCTGAGCTGCAGGCAGGCCTGGTGCGAGCCCTGGCAGGCCTGTTCTAATGACGGGCAAGGCCACGCTAATAGTTTGCCTGTTGCTGCTGGTGCAGCTAACCGGCTGCACTGCCATTCATCGCTCCATCGCCAAAGGTGAACTGGATGTGCAGACCCGGATGAGTCAAACCATTTACCTGGACCCGGTCGAGCCAGAGCTTCGCACCGTCTTTCTGGACTTTCGCAGCACTGCGGCAGAGTTTCAGCAGCCGCTGGACGCTGCAGTGGCCGAATTTCTGCAGCAGCGCGGCTATCAGCTAACCCAGAGCCCGGCCAAGGCGCACTACTGGTTGCAGGTGAATGTCCGCACGGTACTGAAGCAAGCACCGGAAAAAGTACTGGCCCAAGCCGAGTTTGGCATGAGCCATGAGGAAATCGAGCAGTTGCTTAATCCAGCGCTGCTGGCGATGCCGGCCTTTATCCCCGAAGAGGCGGAGCCAGAGCCGTCCAAAAGTCGAGGCTCCAGCCGTTCCACTCGCTCCAGTCAAAGCAATGTCTACGTCGGTTACAGCGATGGGGTCAATGTCGACAGCCGGGACTTGCGCAACCTGTTGATTGCCGCAGCGGTGATTGCCGGCACCGAGTACGCGGGCCGGCAGTTGGTGAAAGATGTCTATTACACCATGGTAACCGACCTACAGGTGGCAGAGCGCATCGCCGCCGACAGTGATGAGTGGGTGCTTGAGTACAGTCAGCATTTGTTGCTGCAAGGCGATAGCGGCAGCAGCGACACCCTGTGGGAGCGGGCGACCGATCGCCGTAAATACCAGGCTCGGGTGATTAGCTTCGCCAACCAGGCCAATCTGAAATGGGAAGATGCCGAACCAGGCCTGCAATCAGGCCTGATCCGATCTTTGGCAGGTATCTTCTAACCTGCCAGCCGCATGTCCTTAGCTTGCAATTCCCATATGCCGCAACAAGGCTGCATTGGATGGCTCCCGGCCACGGAAGCCTTTAAACAGCTCCATCGGCTCGGCACTGCCGCCGCGCTCCAAAATCCATTGCAGGAAGTCACGCCCGGTTTGCGGGTTAAAGACGCCTTCTTCCTCAAAACGACTGAAGGCATCGGAAGACAACACCTCGGCCCACAGGTAGCTGTAGTAACCAGCGGCATAACCACCGGCAAAGATATGGCTAAAGCCATGTTGAAAACGATTAAAACGCGGCGGAATAATCACCGACACCTGCTGCCGTACGTCATCGAGCAAGGCCTGTACCCGCCCACCCAGCTCTGGCTGGTACTCGGCGTGCAGCCTGAAATCAAACAGCGCAAACTCCAGCTGACGCACCAAAAACATGGCCGACTGGAAGTTTTTCGCTGCCAGCATTTTGTCCAACAAGTCCTGCGGCAGGGCCTCGCCGGTTTGGTAATGGCCCGAGATCAGCTGCAAAGCTTCCGGCTGCCAGCACCAGTTTTCCAAAAACTGGCTCGGTAGCTCAACCGCATCCCAGGCCACCCCATTGATGCCAGCCACCGCTGCCGCATCCACCTGCGTCAGCATATGGTGCAAACCATGGCCAAACTCATGGAACAAGGTGACCACTTCATCATGGGTAAAAAGCGCCGGCTTGCCGCCGACCGGCTTGTTGAAGTTGCAGGTTAAATAAGCCACCGGGCTTTGCAGGGTGCCATCTGGCAATAAGCGCCGGCCTCGGCAATCGTCCATCCAGGCCCCACCGCGCTTTTTCGCCCGGGCATACAAATCAAGATAGAAGCTGCCACGCAGCGCACCTGAGCTGTCAAAAATATCGTAAAAGCGTACATCCGGGTGCCAAACATCGACGCCCGCACGCTCGCGCACTGTCATGCCAAACAGCTTTTCAATCACGGCAAATAAACCCGGCACCACCTTGGTTTCCGGGAAATAAGGCCGCAGCTGTTCATCGGAAATGGCATAGCGGGCTTGCTTGAGTTTTTCCGAGTAATACGCCACATCCCAGGCTCGCAAATCGCTGTGCTGGTACTCGCTTTGGGCAAAGTCTTTCAGCTCGGCCAGCTCTTTTTCGGCCTGCGGCTTAGCGCGGCGGGCTAAATCCTGCAAGAAATCCAGCACCTGAGCCGGGGACTCGGCCATCTTGGTCGCCAGTGATTCTTCGGCGGCATTGGCAAAATCCAGCAGCTGCGCCAATTCATGCTTTAATGCCAGGGTTTCTTCGATAATGGCGCTGTTATCGAATTGACCGGCATGCGGCCCCTGATCGGACGCCCGGGTGCAATAAGCCTGATAGACTTCTTCACGCAAAGCGCGATCATCGGCATAGGTCATCACCGGCAAATAACTGGGGAACTCCAGCGTCAGTACCCAGCCATCCAGCTCACGGCTTTTGGCTTCCTCGGCTGCAGCTGCCTTGGCATCGTCCGGCAAGCCGGCCAATTGCGATTCGTCGGTCAGATGCTTGTGCCAGGCCTGGGTGGCATCCAGCGTATTATTGGCAAAGTTGGAGGCAAGCTCAGACAGGCGGCTTTGAATGTCGCCATAGCGCTGCTTTTTCTCGGCCGGCAAACCAATGCCGGATAATTTGAAATCACGCAGCGCATTTTCAATCACTTTTTGCTGCGCCTGGGTCAACTCAGCGAAGGTTTTGCTTTCAGCCAGGGTGCGATAGGCCTGGTACAGGCCTTCGTGCTGTCCCAACCAGGTGCTGTACTCCGACAGCAGCGGCAAACAGCTTTCATAGGCCTGACGCAGCTCCGGGCTATTGAGTACCGAATTCAAATGCGAGACCGGCGACCACAACTTACCCAGCCGATCGCCGCCATCCTCAAGCCGCTCCACCAGACTCTGCCAGGTGAAACTGCTTTGTTGCACCACTTCCTCCACCACAGCTCGGCCCTGGGCAATCGCCGCTTCGACGGCAGGCTTCACCTGCTCCGGCTTAATGGCAGAAAAAGGCGGTAAATCGGTAAATTCCAGCAAAGGGTTGTGCGCTGTGGTCATAAGGCATCCTGATCAACGGTACGTATCACCGTTATGTTGGGGCAAAGAGTGGACAAGTCAAGGCGTTGGTTGCAACGATCCTGATGCAAAGACTCTTGTGATCCCAGCAGCTGTGCCTTATATAGAAGATAATTCGATGCAATCAATAGGACCTTGTATGACCCGACATTACGATTACCTCGCCATCGGTGCCGGCAGCGGCGGCATTGCCTCGGCCAACCGGGCCGCCATCCGAGGTGCCAAAGCTGCAGTGATTGAAGCCAAAGCCGTAGGCGGTACCTGCGTGAATGTCGGCTGCGTGCCGAAAAAAGTGATGTGGTACGGCGCGCATATTGCCGAAGCCATCCAGTACAGCCCGGCCTATGGCTTTGATTTGCTGCAGCAAGGCTTTGATTGGGCCGCTTTGGTGCGCAACCGCGAGGCCTACATTGAGCGCATTCATGCCGCCTATCAGCGCGGCTTTGCCAGCAATGGTGTTGAGCTGATTGAAGGCTTTGCCACTTTCGTCGATAAAAACACCGTGGAAGTGAATGGCGAGCGCATCACCGCCGATCACATTACCATTGCCGTGGGTGGCCGCCCCAGCCGGCCGGATATTCCAGGCGCAGAGCTTGGCATCGACTCGGATGGCTTTTTCGCTTTAACCGAGCAGCCAAAAAAAGCCGTGGTGGTTGGCGCCGGCTACATCGCGGTCGAAATCGCCGGCGTGCTGCACGCCTTGGGCAGCGATACCCACCTGCTGGTACGCAAAAACAGACCGCTACGCAACTTTGATGCCGATATCACCGATGCGCTGCTGGAGCGAATGAAGCAGGATGAGCTGCAGCTGCACACCCATACCGAAGTGACCAAAGTTGAAGCTGGCAGCGATGGTCGCCTGACGGTGTATTTAACCGATGGCGGCATGCTGCTAAATGTCGATTGCCTGATTTGGGCCATCGGCCGCGAACCAGCCACTGATGCCATCAAGCTTGAAGCCGCCGGTGTCAGCACCGACGCGCAAGGCTATATCCGCACAGATGCTTACCAAAACACCAATGTGCCGGGCATTTATGCGGTCGGGGATATCACCGGCGAAGCCCAGCTCACCCCGGTGGCGGTCAAAGCCGGCCGTATGCTGGCCGAGCGGCTGTTTAACCCAGCCATGCCGGATGCCAAAATGGACTACCGGCTGATTCCGACGGTGGTGTTCAGCCACCCACCCATAGGTACCATCGGCCTGACCGAAGCCGAGGCCAAAACCGAGTACGGCGACACCAACATCAAAGTATACCGCTCCAGCTTTGCCGCCATGTACAACGCCATCACGCCGCACCGCGCCATGAGTACCTTTAAGCTGGTGTGCGCTGGTAAAGAGGAAAAAGTGGT
>JAFIFR010000336.1 GCA_020831935.1 Alkalimonas sp. | reverse complement strand
GGGTACAACGCGACTTACTGCCTTTGATCGAAGGCTGTACCGTCAACACCAAGCATGGCATGATCAAAACCGATCACATTTTGTTTATCGCTTCGGGTGCTTTCCAGATGAGCAAGCCCTCGGATCTGGTGCCAGAGCTGCAAGGCCGCTTGCCTATTCGGGTGGAGTTATCTGCGCTGACTGCGGATGATTTTGAACGAGTCCTGACCGAGCCAAAAGCATCACTAACCGAGCAAAGCATTGCTATGCTGGCGACCGAAGGGGTAACACTGGAGTTTACCAAAGATGGTATTCGCAAACTGGCCGACGCCGCTTTTCATGTCAATGAAAAGACCGAAAACATCGGTGCCCGTCGCTTGTACACCGTGATGGAGCGTTTGCTGGATGAAATCTCGTATGAAGCGGCCGATCATGCCGGTCAGACGGTAGTGGTTGATGGGGCTTATGTCGATCAGCATCTGGATGCCCTGGTGCAGGATGAAGACCTAAGCCGCTTTATCCTGTAGCCATGAGCAGCAGACCCCAACTGACCAAGCTGCACTACCGAAAGCGCAGCAAGCAGCTGGAACTGCACTTTGCCGACGGCAGCACTGCCAGCCTGTCGGCCGAGTTTTTGCGGGTGCACTCGCCCTCAGCCGAGGTACGGGGGCATGGCAAGCCGGTGCTGGTGCAGGGTAAAGCGCAAGTTGGTATCCACCAGCTGGAGCCAAGCGGTCACTATGGGGTCTGCATTCATTTTGACGATGGTCACCGCAGCGGCATCTACCATTTTGACTACCTGCACCAGCTGGCAAGCCAACAGCACGCCTTGTGGCAGCAGTATCAACAACGCCTAGAGGAAGCTCAGGCGAAGAAACAGCAGGTCCCTATTCGTTTTGTTGATGCCGATGCACCAAAGTAAAGCGAATTGGTCGGTCTCTTCAATCGGCGGCTTTCCCATGCAGTTGCTGGAAAGCTCGTTGCAAGCGCTGAACCAATGCCTCATCGGTGGCTTTGCTGGCAGCCAGGTAGGCGGTGGATCTGGATGCGGGGATCGGCAGCAACACTTGCAGCGCATCGGCCGATTGCGGGTGGCTGGCCACCAAAGCGGAAGTCAACTGTGGATTTTCCAGCACTGCATCCACCCGCCCATTTAGCAATAACCGCATCGCTTCATCGGTACTGGCGGTGTAAAAAATATCGAGCTGCTCCGCTTCTGGCAAATACTGCACAAAAAGCAGCGCCACATGATCGCGCGGCACAGCCAACACCAGGGTATCGCCTTGCTGCAAGCGCTGTTGCAACGACGAGCGTTGACTGGCTCGCACCAGCAGCGCGTGCTCAAAGCTCGCTATCGGCGCCACCCAATGAAACATCGCTTCCCGCTCTGGGGTACGGGCCAACGCATAAATAAACACATTGGGCTCAGACGATGCCAGTTGATAGGCCCTGGGCCAGGGGTAGATCGCAAAATCAGCGGTTAGTTCAGCCTCTTCCAGCAACTGGCGCACCCAAAGGGTGTTGCTGCCACTGACCTCACCGTTTTCCTGCACCTGGTAGGGTGCCATCGGTGAGGTCACAACTTTAAGTGGCTCAGCAAAAGCCCAGCTTGCCAACAAACTACAGAGTACCAGCCCTAGTCGCATCCCATCGTCCCTGAATCTTCAACTACTTGACTATAGAGCTGTCCCTAAATTTGTCAACTCAGGCTTGGCTTTTACCAAAATACGGCCAACAAAAAGTTGCACAAAAACCACACAACAGCTTGATCCATCACCAACAAAAGTCTAAGCAGTCAGCAAGTTCGGCTTGAGCTGTGGTGGAAGGCCGTTATACTAAGGGCAACCCCCTCGCTGTTTATCCGGAGCACCTGATGGAATACAACACCTCTGAACTTTGTGA
>JAFIFR010000335.1 GCA_020831935.1 Alkalimonas sp. | reverse complement strand
CGGTAGCTGTACAACATACCGGCCGACGCCACCGCCGCCATCAGCGCCAGCATCAGGCCATTGCTGAGCTGGCGGGTATCGCGTAAAAAGGCGGCCGCCTGCAATTCCCAATCAGCCGCTTCGCTAACCACACCAAAATTAGCGGCCAGATTGCCGATGCGGCGCAGTGCGCCCCGTAGCTCTTGCGGATCCTGCGTGATGGCATCTGGTAATTGTGCCGTCAGCAGTTGCTGAATAGCCCAGGGCGAGCCCCAGCTCCACAGCAAAAAGACAAAAAAGGCAGGTAAAACTGCCCACAGCCCGACCATCATACCGTAATGGTGTGGCCGGGAATGCATTCTCTGGGTCGGATGTTGTCCGGCAACCTGTCGGGTTCGTACCAGGCCTAGCTGATAGGCGATGGCCATCAATGCCAACAGCGCCATCATCAGGGTGAGATTACTCATGCGAGCTCCATGTTACAGCGACAAATTTCAGCTGCAGGCAGTGTAAAAGATGAAGATGACAGAAATATGACAAAGCCACCTGCAAGAGGTGGCTTTGTGACTATCTTAATAACCGTTCTTATTGTGCTTTTAAGGCAGTACGGCTGCGGATGGTTTGCTGCACCTCAGCACGCTCATTGTCTGCCAGTGGGATCAGGCCGGCTTCTTCCAGCGGACTGCCAAAACCAGCGTTGCCTTCTGACACAAAGAACTCAGCAAACTCCTGCAGGCCAGGGATCACGCCGATGTGCTCGCCTTTGACGTAGAAGAACAGTGGGCGTGATACCGGGTAGGTACCAGCAATGATGTTGTCGATGGTTGGTACGACACCAGATACCGTTGCTACCTTGATGCGGTCACGGTTTGACTCGTAAAAACTCAGACCAAAAACACCAATGGCATCACGCTGTGCTTGCAAACGGGCCAGAGTTTCAGTGTAGTCACCGGCGATTTCGATGATACGACCATCGGTACGCATCGCCAGACAGAAGTTGTTGCGCTCTGAACGGTCCATCGACTGCACTTCAGCGAAGGTGTTGCAGCCAGCCAGGATCACGTTCTCTTCGTACACTTCACGGGTTCCATGGTTGGAGCCTGGGATGGCCAGAATGATTTCCTGATTTGGCAGCGAGCTGTCAATCTGGTTCCAGCGGGTGTATGGGTTGGCAACCATGCGGCCGTTTTGTGGTACTTGTGCCGCTTGCGCCAGGAAGACATGCTCAGGCTTCAAGTGAAAATCACCAGCATCAATGCGCGAGGCAAAGACGATACCGTCGTAACCGATTTTCACTTCAATCACCTGATTGACACCGTTCTGATTGCAGTTGGCCAGCTCGTTCGGGCGAATCGGACGTGAGGCGTTTGCCACGTCGATGGTGTTGGCGCCCACGCCCTGACAGAACTGACGCAGACCACCGCCTGAGCCGCCAGAGCCAACCACTGGGGTGCGGAACTGGGCGAAGTTGTTGCCGAACTCTTCTGCAGCAATGGAAGAGAATGGCAATACAGTGGATGAGCCTGCCACCTGAATGGTGTCACGCGCAGCCTGGGCATTAAAGGCTAAAGTCAGAGCAGCAGCGGTCAGAGCTACCTTGGTCAATTGGTTCAGTTTCATAGTATAGTCCTTAGTCGGGCTTAAGTTGTTGTCAACGCGCTTAGTCTGCAACGCATTTATGTCAGGAATATGACAAATTCAATTTTTACGCTTTAAATTGTTGCCAGCCGACAGCCAGCTGTTCAGCTTGCTGATTCAGCTCATTGCTGGCGCTTGCCGCATCGCTTGCTGCGGTAGAAAGCTGAGCAATTTCATGGTTCAGTTGGTGAATATTTTCGGCGGTACTACTGGCTACTTGCTGCTGCTCGTCGGTGGCGGTAAATATTTGCTGCGTCACCGCCATCATGCCGG
>JAFIFR010000044.1 GCA_020831935.1 Alkalimonas sp. | reverse complement strand
CCGGTGATTTGCTCTTCACCTTGCTCGGTCAGGGTAAAGGTTTTAAAGGAGCCGGTACGAAGGGCGTACAGCGCCTGAAAAGGCCGGCCAGCCTCATAGAGGTAATCGCCTTTGTGCAGCGGCTTTTTGCGTTGAATGATGTCATCCAACGTGTCCATCTCGCTGTCATTGAGGGTAAAAGGCAAGCAAAGCTGGCTGAAGCCACAATCCTGGCAGTTGATTGATGAGTGCGCCATACGACATCCATTTTGTAGCTGTAATGGTGATAGCTTAAAAAACTAGCCGCGCCAAGGCAAGATAAACCGTATAAAAACCGTAAGCTGCCAGCAAAGACGCCGTACCGTAGCGAAACCAGAGTTGCTGCTTTAACTGATTGAGCCGCTCGGCCAGAGTGGCGGTCAGTAAAATGGCTGGCAAGGTGCCCAGGCCAAAGGCCAGCATAATGCCAGCGCCAGCCAGGGCACTGCCACTGGCCAGGCTCCAGCTCAGGGTGCTGTACACCAGACCGCAGGGCAGCCAGCCCCAGCATAAACCATAGCCGAAGGCTTTTAGCGGAGTATTCAGCGGCACCAGCCGGCTGCTGAGTGGCTGAATGCGACGCCACAGATGTTGGCCAATTCGCTCCAGATACAGCAGTAATGTAGAGATTCTGGCAATGTAAAGCGCCATGGTGATCAGCAAGCAACCGGCCAGCAGGCGCAACCACAGCATGGAGGCACCAGTTAGTTGCAAGGCAACAACGCCAAAATAGCCGACCAAAGCGCCGAAAAAAGCGTAGCTGGTTAACCGGCCCAGGCTAAGCAGCAGTTGAAACAGCAAGCGCCTACGGCTGGAGATGCCCGGCATCGACAATTGCAAGGCCGCCACGATGCCACCGCACATCACCAGGCAGTGACTGCTGCCGACCAGACCAATCAGCAGGGCCGCTGCCAAATCAGCTGGGATCATTCGATGCCTTGTTTTCTGAGGTGTTGTCCTTTGGCTTGTTGGCTTGCTCGGTCGGGGGCGTCGGCTCCTCGTCAAATAAGATGCTAAAGCCTTGTTTATCCAAATCTTCGAATTGTTTGTTGCGCACCGCCCAGAAGAAAATAACCAGTCCCACCATCACGAACAACACCGCAATTGGGATCAGCACATAAATCACACTCATGATTTCAGCAACCTCAATGAGTTGGACACCACCAGTACCGAGCTGAAGGACATCCCCAGCACCGCGATGTAGGGCGTCACCAGTCCCACCACCGCCAGTGGAATAATAATCAGGTTGTAGCCTACCGACCAGGCGAGGTTTTGTCGAATGGTCCGTGCCGTTTGCTCACCGCCAGCCAACAAAGTTTGCAGCAAGCTTAAGTCGTTGCGTAAAATCAGCACATCGGCCTGGTTCTTAGCCAGATCGGTGCCGCCTTGCAGGGTAACAGAGACGTCGGCGGCATGAAAGCAGGCACTGTCATTGATGCCATCGCCGACCATCATGAGCTGCTCAGAGTCCTGTTTTAACTGCTGAAGCACGGCCACTTTCCGCTCTGGACTGCAGCCTTTTTCCAGCCAGTCAAAACCAAGTTCGGCGGCTACCCGATCGGCCTGCTGCGAGCTGTCTCCGGTCAGCAAGCCAAGCGTAAAGCCGCGCTGCTTTAACTGGCTAAGCAAAGCGGGCACCTCGGGCCGGATTTCGTCCTCCAGCTCAATGGCCGCCAGCAGCTGTTGGTTCAAGCAGACATAGACCATCGCATCCGGCGCTGAACTGAGCTGGCAAAAGTCGGCATTGCCCACCCGAAGCTCCTGCTGCTGATAACGACCGGAAATACCGGCACCAATGTGGATCTGCACATCGTCAAGCGGCAGGTCCTCGGTCAGCCAGGGCTGGAAAGCTTTGCCTATCGGGTGCTCGGAGTGACGCTCCAGATTGGCCACCAGGTTCAGCAGCTGCTCTTTGCGCCAGTCGGGTTGAAACAACTGCACCTGATGCACGCTAAAACGGCCCTGGGTTAAGGTGCCGGTTTTATCAAAGACGATTTGGCTGAGATTAGGCAACTGGTCCAGCACCTGATTGTTTTTAATTAAAATGTGCTTGCGGTTGAGCTGCGCCAGCGAGCAGGTGATGGCCGTCGGGGTGGCCAGCGCCAGTGCGCAGGGGCAGGTGGCCACCAGTACCGACAGGGTGACCCAAAAAGCCCGGCTGGCATCGATCCAGAAAAACCAGACCAAAAAGGTGGCCAGAGCAATCAGCAGCAGCCGCTCGACAAAGTACTGCGCCAGCTCGTCGGTTTTTTCCGCCAGTTTGGGTTTTTGATTGAGGGTTGCTTGTTGCAACTGGATGATCTGGCCCAGCCGCGATAGTGCCAGTGGCTGAGTCACCTGCACCTGCAGGACGCCATCGTGATTGACGCTGCCTGCCAGCACTGAGCTGCCGCAACCTTTGGCAATGGGCTGGTACTCGCCGGTCAGCATCGATTCATCGACGCTGCTGGTGCCGGCTATCACGTCACCGTCGGCCGGCAGGGTTTCACCGGCTTTGACCAGAATGCAATCGCCCGGTTGCAGCCGCCTGGCCGAGGTGCTTTGTGGCTGACCATCAATCAGCTGGGTGGCGGTTACCGGCATAATTTTTAACAGGTTGCTGGTGGCATCGCGGGCTTTGGCCCTGGCCCGGTATTCAAAGAATTTGCCGAGCTGCAGGAAAAACACAAACATGCAGACCGACTCAAAATAGACTTCACCGCTTTCAGTCAGGGTGGCATAAGCCGAGGCAAAGTAGGTGTAGTAGATGGCCAGACTTACCGGCACATCCATGTTCATTTTGCGGTTTACGATGCTGCGCCAGGCGCTGGTAACAAAGGGCAGGGCGGCATAAAAAGCCACCGGAGTGGTCAGCAGCATGCTAATCCAGCGCAGGTAATCCTGATGCTCAGGGTCGATGCCGGTCCATTCGCCAAAATACAGCGCCACGGCCAGCATCATCACTTGCAAGGAAAGAATGCCGGACACTGCCAGCCGTTTTAAATAGCGGCCCAGTTCGGCTTTGTAGAGGTGTTCTTCTTCATCAGCGGCAAAGGGGCTGGCCTGATAGCCGAGCTGCGCGATCTGCTGCAATATCTGACTGAGCTTAAGCCGCTCAGGCTGCCAGCTGATTAAGGCACGTTGGGTGCCGGAATTGACACTGATGCTGGCAAGACCCGGCAACTGCTTTAAGCGGCGTTCAATCAACCAGGCGCAGGCGGCGCAACTGATGCCGCTTATCGACAATTCGATGCTGTGTAGTTCGCCTTCCTGACTGGCCAGATCGGCCAGCACGTCAGGGCTGTCAAAGCTTGCCAGCTCCTCGGCCAGATCCGCCGGCATGGCGTCGGCTTTGGTGGCTGGCTCGGTGCGGAAGCGGTAATAATCGCCCAGCCCTTGTTGAATAATGGTGTCGGCCACCGCATGGCAGCCGGCACAACAAAAGGTGCGTGTTTGTGCTTCAAATTCCAGCACAAAGTCCTGGCCGGTCAGGACCGGCTCATGGCAGTGAAAGCAGCGCTCGGCAGGCATACTGGACGACATCGGGGGTTAGTAGCCTAACCTGACTTCTTGCTCGGTCGGCACGTCCAGGGTCACGCGCAAGCGCCACTCTTTGCTGTCATCCGACACCACCAGACGAAAGCGTCCACTGGGGGTATGGGGCAGGGTAGCGACATACAACAGCTCCCCGCTGCGTTCGGCCACCACCTCAAAATCGTGCGCCCCTAAGGTGGTGTGATGAAAGTCCAGATGCAGGGTTTCGTCCAGCACTGCATTTTCGGCAAAGCGCACTACGGCTCTGTTGCCAATCACCAGCACATGGGCCTCCAGGTTACGCAGTGCAGCTTCGCGGTAAAGCTCCAGTCGGTTGTTGATGGTGCGACCTTCGCGGTAGTAATCGTCGACCACCATTTCGGGTTGGTTTTGCAGCATCACATGAAAGGCCCAGCCACCGCGGATAAAGGCGATCAGAGGGATCAGGATCAGGATCCAGGGCCAGAGTTGCTTGTACCAGGGTTGTGTATCCAGTTGCATCTAAGAATCCTCGTAAAAATAAACCCCGCAGCCGGGGTTTATTCTAACCTGAAAAGGGACCAAAATCAGTTTTGTTTTGGCGGCTCAGGGTTGGACAGCCGATAAACGTAGGCGGTCAAAATATGCACCTTGTCTTCACCCAGGGTATGGCGGAAGGCTGGCATTTCACCAAAGCGTCCTTGCACCAGAGTCTCGGTAATATCGGCCGCTGAACCACCGTACAACCAGATGTTGTTGGTCAGGTTGGGCGCACCAAAGGGCAGGTTGTGTGCCACACTGCCTTTGCCATCTATACCGTGGCAGGCTGCGCACATGCCAAACTGTGCTTTGCCGGCTTCGGCATCGCGCTGATTGACGGTGCGGCCCGACAAACTCAGCACATAGGCCGTCATTTCGCGAACGCCTTGCTCGCCGAGCGCATCTTTAAAACCTGGCATGGCGGCTTTGCGGCCATACAGCAAGGTTTCGCGGATTTTATCCGGCGTGCCACCCCACTGCCAATCGTTGTTGGTCAGGTTGGGGAAGCCGCGTTGGCCGCGGGCATCCGAGCCATGACACTGGGCACAGTTTTGCAGGAACAAACGTTGACCAATGCGCAGGGCATCTTCATCGTAGGCCAGATCCAGCACATCACGCTCAGCAAACTGGCGGAACACCGGGCCATAGACTTCGTCAGCGCGGGTCATCTCGCGGTCAAGCTGCACATTGAGGCCAGCTTCACGGGCGGCAATCACCGCTTGCTCCGACTCCTCCAGCGACAAAATGCCCTGGTTGGAACTGGTCCACTTTAAAAAGCCTTGGTAATTGCCAAGGCCAGGGTAGGCGGCCAGGTACAACAAGCCCCAGGCCAGAGTGGCGTAGAACATGTAGGTCCACCACTTAGGCAGCGGGTTGTTCAGCTCTGTGATGCCGTCGTGTTCATGGCCGGTACTCTCATCTTCGCTGACGCCGACGTAGTTTTTCAGGTTCCAGGTAAGCAAAACAAAACAAATTACCAGAGTAACCAGTGTGAAAATAATGATCCAAGCGCTCCAGAAGCTACTCATGATCGGACTCCTGTTGTTGTTTTTGCGTTGGCTTTGCTGGCTTTGGCTCGTCGTCAAACACCAGGTTTGCCGCCTCGTCAAAGTCTTTCTTTCTTCCTTTGCTGTAGGCCCAGATCACCAGGCCAACAAAGCCCACAAATAAGAGGACAGTAAGGACGGTATGCATCAAGGTTGCTGTTTCCATAGCCGTTACTTCAGGTGCGTGCCCAGGGATTGCAGGTAAGCAATCAGGGCTTCCATTTCAGTTTTACCACGAACGGCATCAGCTGCTCCGGCAATGTCCTCGTCGGTGTAAGGCACGCCCAGCATACGGAACACCTCCAGTTTGCGCGCAGTATGGCGGCCATCCAGTACCCGGTCGGCCAACCAGGGGTAGGCCGGCATATTGGACTGTGGCACCACCGAGCGTGGGTCCATCATGTGGGCATAGTGCCAGTCATCGCTGTAGCGTCCGCCGACCCGAGCCAGATCCGGCCCCGTCCGTTTGGAACCCCATAAATGCGGGTGCTCCCAGACATGTTCGCCGGCCACCGAGTAGTGACCATAACGCTCCACCTCTGAGCGGAATGGGCGGATCATCTGGCTGTGGCAGTTGTTGCAGCCTTCGCGGATGTAGATGTCACGGCCTTCCATTTCCAGTGCTGTGTAAGGGCGTAAGCCGTGCACCGGGGTGGTGGTTTCTTCCAGGTACATCAGCGGGGTGATTTGCACCAGGGTTCCGAAGCTGATGGCGATGATGGTGAAAATTCCCAGCAAGCCAACGCTTTTTTCAATTTTCTCGTGATGATTTTTATTCGACATTATTCGCTCCTCAGGCCACAGCTTCAGCAACAGGCTTCAGGGAGTGGTTCTCTGCACGCAGGGTTTTGTAGACGTTGTACGCCATCACAAACATCCCGGCCAACACGAAGACACCACCAACAAAACGCATCAGGTAGAACGGCATGGATGCCTCGACGCTTTCAACAAAGCTGTAAGTCAGAGTGCCGTCGGTGTTGACTGCGCGCCACATCATGCCCTGCATAATACCGGAGATCCACATGGCCACGATGTAAAGCACCACGCCAATGGTGTGCAGCCAGAAGTGGGTGTTGATCAGCTTGATGCTGTACATCCGGCCTTGATTAAATAGGGCAGGAACCAGGTAATACATGGCACCGATGGAAATCATTGCAACCCAGCCCAAAGCACCGGAGTGCACGTGGCCTACGGTCCAGTCGGTGTAGTGCGACAAGGCATTGACCGATTTAATGGCCATCATCGGGCCTTCAAAGGTCGACATGCCGTAGAAAGACAGCGACACAATCAGGAAACGCAAAATAGGGTCGGTTTTCAGTTTATGCCAGGCACCGGATAAGGTCATGATGCCGTTGATCATGCCACCCCAGCTTGGAACAAACAGAATAACCGACATCACCATGCCCAGCGACTGAGTCCAGTCCGGCAGTGCTGTGTAGTGCAAGTGGTGCGGGCCGGCCCAGATGTACAGACCAATCAGCGCCCAGAAATGCACAATGGACAAACGGTAAGAATAAACCGGGCGACCGGCCTGCTTCGGAACGAAGTAATACATCATGCCTAAGAAGCCAGCCGTCAGCAGGAAGCCTACTGCATTGTGGCCGTACCACCACTGGATCATTGCATCCACAGCGCCGGAGTAGATGGAGTACGACTTCCACAGGGACACCGGGATCACCATGTTGTTGACGATGTGCAGCACTGCGACGGTAATGATAAAGGCGCCGTAGAACCAGTTGGCCACATAGATGTGGCTGGTTTTACGCTTGACCAGGGTACCAAAGAACACCACCGCAAAGGCAACCCAGACGATGGCAATCAAAATGGCAATTGGCCACTCCAGCTCAGCGTACTCTTTTGATTGGGTAATGCCCAGTGGCAGGGTAATGGCCGCCAGCACGATCACCGTTTGCCAGCCCCAGAAGGTGAACATCGCCAGTTTTTCGGCAAATAAGCGTACCTGACAAGTTCGCTGCACCACATAGTAGGCCGTTGCCATCAAGGCACTGGTGCCGAAGGCAAAGATGACGGCATTGGTATGAAGGGGACGAAGTCGACTGTAGGTCAACCAAGGAATGTCAAAGTTCAGCGCAGGCCAATACAATTGGGCTGCAAGAAGTACACCTACCGCCATACCCACAATGCCCCATAAGATGGTGGCAAGGGTAAAGAGACGGACAACGCTATAGTTGTAGTCAACTTCTAACGATTTAGTCTGGCTCATATCGAGTTCCACTGCAGTTTCGCTGGTTATACAGAATCCACTTTGGTAAGTGGCGCTTTTTTTATAGCCGGAGTCGGTCGTTGCGTCACTGCAATGTACCCACTCCGGGTTATTCTGCCTGCGGATGATAAAGAGTTCACTTTGCAAAAGGAAGCCGAATCCGCAGCTTTTATGATTTAGAACAAAGTCCTTGTTTACTAAGTAAACAAGTCGCGCTTGTCTTTGGTTGTTTTACCGCATTCAGGGTACACTGTCTGCCCTTATGATGATGCTGAGGTCTGGCTGGTTTCATGCGCACTTTTTCATGGCTGTGGTGGCCGCCCCTGGTTTTTTTAATGTTGCTTTTGACTGGCTGCCAGCCAAAGGCGCCGCTCGATGAAAGCGAACAGTTGCTTTATGATAGCACAGGGATGCGGCTGACGATAAATCCTGCCCATGTTCCGGTGGAATCTTTGCTGCGGCTGCGATTGAGCTCGGAGCAAAGTTTTGCTGCCATGACTGGCGAGATCAGCGGCGTCTCTATGTACATGGGGCGGATCCCAGTGCGTTTTGAAAAGCTGAGTGAAGGGGAATGGCAGGCTGAATTTTTGCTGGGGGCCTGCACCGATCCTCAAATGCAGTGGCAGCTGCTGCTGCGGCTTACTGCAGCCGATGGCACTGAGCAGCTGATTCGGGCTGGCTTTCAAAGCAGTTGGCGCTAAAGCTGAAGAGTCTAACGCTTCGAAGCCTGCTGCAAGACTCAGCGCGGCAGCAGGCGCTGCACCAGCTGCAAGGGCGCTGGCTCAGGGGACAAACGCGCACTTTCAACACAGACAAAATTCAGATAACCCTCGTTCGGGACATCGGCCAGTGCCTGGCTTTTATCAGCACCCGGGTTCCACAAAATGGCGCTGTCATAACCTTGTTGCTGCAGCTCGAGTTCCGTGGCGCCATCTTGCAAACACAAAGTGGCTGCCGGTTGGCGGTAGATGCGGTCGGTTTCACCGAGAAGCCCAGCCGGTTGGTCGGCCTTTTGTACCGTGCGAGCAGTGACTTTATCGTCATAGCGCGGGCCAAGGCCATGCACTTTTAGCTGCATCGGACTTTGACAACGAAAGTAACTGTGCAAGGCGGCCTGCTGATAGATGGCCTCATCGCAGCGCAGGGTGATTTCCAGCGCCTCGGCACTCAGCCGTAGTTGCAATTGCAGCTCGACCGACTGGCGGTTCGGCACATCCATCTGCGGCACAGCTATCTGCGGCAAATCGCTAAATTGGCTGTGCAGGCAGAGCAGGGCACTGTCGTCACGGCACTCCTGACTGTGAAGCTGCCACAGCCGGGTACGGGCCAAACCATGGCTGGGCTGAGCCGTGGCATCGGCAATCTGCGCCGGATCGGCCGGGCCAAACCAGGGCCAGCAGATAGGAATGCCACCGCGGATGGCTTTGCCCTGCCAACTGGCCATAGGCGACAGCCACAAGCGCTCGTCTGCCGGGATCGGTTGGTAGGACAGCACCTGAGCACCGTAGAGGCTGATCACTGCGGTTGCGTTGCCTGCCTGCAAACGGATGCAAGGCAGGGTGCTTAAGTGGGCAAAGCCGGTGATGGCTTCAATGCGGCAGGGCATTGTGGCTTACTTCATCATTTGCACGGTGTTGTCCAGCATCCGGTTGCTGAAACCCCACTCGTTGTCGTACCAGGACATCACTTTGACCAGGCGGCCATTGACCCGGGTTTCGCTGGCATCAAAGATGGACGACATCGGGTTGTGGTTAAAATCAACCGACACCAACGGCAGATCATTGACCATCAGCGCTTCACTTAATGGCGCTGTGGCCGCCGCTTGACGAATAATGTCATTCACCTCGTCGACCGTGGTGGTGCGACCGGCAATAAAACACAGGTCAACCAGCGACACGTTCAGGGTCGGCACCCGCACGGCCAGGCCATCAAATTTGCCTTGCAGCTCTGGTACTACCAGACCGACAGCTGCAGCGGCGCCGGTTTTGGTTGGGATCATCGACATGGCAGCAGCCCGGGCGCGGCGCACATCGGTGTGGTACACGTCGCTTAAGCGCTGGTCGTTGGTGTAAGCATGAATGGTGGTCATCAGACCGGACTCAATGCCCAGTGCATCGTTCAAGGGTTTGGCGATGGGCGCCAGACAGTTGGTGGTGCAGGAGGCGTTGGAGATAATGGTCATGTCCGGGGTGATGATGTCATGGTTGACGCCATAAACAATGGTGGCGTCGACATTCTTGGCCGGTGCCGAGATAATGACTTTCTTAGCGCCGGCTTCGAGGTGAGCGCCAGCGGTGCTGCGATCGGTAAAGAGGCCGGTGCATTCGAGCACCACATCGACCTGCAGCTCTTTCCAGGGCAAGTTGGCCGGGTTGCGCTCGCTTAAAGTGCGGATTTCGTCCTGATTGACAAAGATGGCGCTGTCCGAATGTTCAACCTGAGCCGGAAAGATGCCGTGAGCTGTGTCATACTTCAGTAAGTGGGCATTGATGGCGGCATCGCCTAAATCATTGATGGCGACGATTTTAATATCGTACGACTTATTCGTTTCATACAAAGCCCGTAAAATATTACGGCCGATACGGCCAAAACCGTTGATAGCGACACGAATGGTCATAAAACACCCCTTGGTCAAATGGAATTTTGTAGTAAAATTACATTAATTTGCGAAATACTCAAGCGATAAATGCATCTGCATACGAATTCTTGTAATTAAATAACGCAAAAAGCCCGATTTCAAGGTATTCTCAGCATAGCAAAAGCTACCGCATGGTAAAAACAAACACAGGACCAACGCCATGAACAAAGCGCTGATGCAACAGGCACTGGAGTTTGCCGGCATTGAAAGCAGTTACACCGACGCCTATGGCCAGCCACAGCAGGTGAGTGAAAGCAGCCAGCTTGCCTTACTAACGGCCCTGGGGCTGGATTGCACGGATGAAGACAGCCTGACCGCTTCCATTCAGCAGCAACAAGCCCGCTGGTGGCAGCAGCCCTTGTTACCAGTGTCGGTGCAGCAACAGGATCAGCCGCTGCATCTGGAGCTGCGTTTAGCCCTGAGTCAGGCCAACGAACCGATTTCGCTGAACCTGATCACCGAGGATGGCAAGCAGCAGCGCTTTTCGCTGACCCCCGTGGATGGCGAATTGCTGCAGGTGGTGCAGCAGCAGGAGCAGGAATTTCATCTGTACCAGCATGCCTTGGCGCAGCACCTGCCGCCTGGCTACCATCGGTTGCGCATTACCAGCCCGGCGGCATTGCGCTGCGAGCAGTCGCTGATTGTCACGCCAGCCCAGTGCTACCAGCCCAAGACCTTTGCCGAGCAAAAGCAGTGGGGCGTCAGCGTTCAGCTGTATGGGCTGCGCTCAGAGCGCAACTGGGGCATTGGCGATTTTACCGATTTGCAGCAGCTGCTCCGTGTGCTGGCAAAACAAGGCGCCGACTTTGTTGGCTTAAACCCCATTCATGCGCTTTATCCGGCGATGCCGGAGCATGCCAGCCCCTACAGCCCGTCGTCGCGTCGCTGGCTGAATTGCAGCTACCTGGATGTAACGGCCATGCCCGGTTATCAGCAGTCTGTTGAGTGCCAGCAGTGGGTTGGCCGTGCTGAGTTCCAGCAGCAACTCAAGGAACAGCGCAGCCGCGACTGGGTCGATTACAGCGCCGTGATGGCGCTGAAATTGCCGGTATTGAAGCTGCTGCACCAGTGGTTTTGCCAGCACGGCGATGCAGCCTTGCACGCCGACTACAGCCGTTTTAAAGACGAAGGTGGCGAAAGCTTGCAGCAGCAAGCGTTGTACGATGCGCTTCATGCCGAGCTGTACCAGCAGGACCCGCAGCACTGGGGCTGGCCCAATTGGCCAGAAGACTACCGCCGGCCCGATTCCGCTGCAGTGAAGGCCTTTCGCAAGCAGCATGCCGAAGCGCTGGATTTTTACTGCTATTTGCAATTTTGCGCCGATCAGCAGTTGGCCAGGGCCCAGGCGGTGGCCAAAGAGGCCGGGATGCTGCTGGGCATTTACCGCGATCTGGCGGTGGGGGTCAGTGAGGCCTCGATGGAGATCTGGGCCAACCCCGAGCTGTATTGCCGTGATGCCAGCGTTGGGGCACCACCGGATCCGCTGGGGCCACAAGGCCAGAACTGGGGCTTGCCACCGATGTCGCCCTGGCAGCTCTTTCAGCAGGGTTATCGGCCCTTTATTGACCTGTTACGGAGCAATATGCAGCATGCTGGTGCACTGCGCATCGATCATGTGATGGCGCTGCTGCGGTTGTGGTGGGTGCCCAACACCGCTGCCGATGCCCGTGGCGGGGCCTATGTCTATTACCCCATTATGGATTTGCTGGGGATCCTGGCGCTGGAAAGCCAGCGCCAGCAGGTGGTGGTGATTGGCGAGGATCTTGGCACCGTGCCGGATGGGATCCGCGATTTGCTGACTCAGCATGGCGTTTATTCCTACCGGGTGTTTTTCTTTGAGCAAGCCCAGGATGGTGGTTTTATTTCACCGGCGCATTACCCGGAGCAGGCGCTGGCCACGCTTTGCACCCACGATTTACCGACGCTGATTGGCTTTTGGCACTGCGATGATTTAAAACTGGGCCAGCAGCTGGGTCTGTACCCGGATGAAGCGCAGCTGCAGCAGTTGTTTGAGCAGCGTCACCGCAACAAGCAGCGGATCTTAGATTCCTTGCATGGCCATGGCGCTTTACCGGCCGATTACCCGCGTCAGGTCGAGCAGGTTGGGATGGAGCCGGTGCTGGCCCGGGCCTTGCAACTACATCTGGCCAAAGGCCACAGCCAGCTGCTGAGTTTGCAACTGGAAGACTGGATGCAGATGACCCAGCCGGTGAATGTGCCCGGAACCAGCGACGAATACCCGAACTGGCGCCGCAAGCTCAGCCAGACACTGGAGCACTGGCAGCAGGACCCGGCCCAGCAGGGTTTGATGCAGCAGCTTACTCAGGCCAGACGCGACTGGCTGTACAGTTAGCCTTAACAGGCGGACGCTCCGCGAAACGGCGGGGAGGCCGTTTCAGGATGGATAACAATCAATACAAAGGATACAGGATGACAAAAGCGGACGATTTAGCGGCAGTACGTTGTGCCCAACCTTTTGCCTTGCTGGGCTGGCAGCAAAATCTGGTGGCAGGGAAGCAAAAAGGCTGGCTGATTCGTTGTTATCTGCCCGATGCCAGCCAGGTTGAAGTCATCGAGCAGCAAAGTGGCAAACTGCTGGGCCAGTGCGCGCCAAGCGCTGAGCTGCCGGGTTTGTTTGAGCTCTGTTTGCCGCGTAAACGCAAAACCAGCCTCTACCGCTTGCGGGTGCGCTATGCCGAGGGCTGGCATGAGTTGTTCGACCCGTACCAATTTCAGCAAGAGGCTTATCATGCGGTGCACTTTGTGCACACTCAGCCGCAAAACCTGTACCGTCAGCTGGGCGCGCAGCGCATCCGGCTCGAAAGCGGCAAAACAACGCTCAATGCCATCCGTTTTGCGGTCTACGCCCCGAATGCCAGCAGTGTTAGCCTGATAGGCGACATGAACCATTGGGATGGTCGCCGTCATCCAATGCAAAAAACCGATTGTGGCCACTGGGTGCTGGTGATGCCCGAGCTGGATGTTGGCGTGCGCTACAAATACGAAATCAAAGACAGCCGGGGGCATCTGCTGCCGCACAAGGCCGATCCGCTGGGCTTTTTTGCCGATCAGTATCCTTCCCATGCCTCGCGGGTGTACGATCACAGCCAGTATCGATGGCAGGATCAGGCATGGCAGGATCAAGCCCGGCGCGAGCGCAAGGCCGCTTCGCCGTATCAAGCGCCCATCAGCATTTACGAGGTGCATCTGGGCTCCTGGCGGCGCGGCGAAGACAACCAGCCGCTCAGTTACCTTGAGCTGAAAGAGCAGCTGATCCCCTATGTGCTGGAAATGGGCTACACCCATCTGGAGCTGTTGCCGGTGATGGAGCATCCTTTTGATGGCTCCTGGGGTTATCAGCCGGTTGGGCTTTTTGCCCCGAGCTCACGTTTTGGCAGCCCGGATGAATTTAAAGCCCTGATCGACGCCTGCCATCAGGCCGGGATTGGCGTCATTCTGGATTGGGTACCGGCCCATTTCCCGGACGATGGCCATGGCCTGGCCCGTTTTGATGGCAGCGCCTTGTACGAGTACGACGATCCGCGCCGCGGCTGGCATCCGGACTGGAATTCCTGCATTTACGATTTTGGCAAAGACACGGTGCGTCAGTTTTTGCTGGCCAGCGCTCTGTACTGGTTCGAACACTTTCACATTGATGGCATCCGGGTCGATGCGGTCGCTTCGATGCTCTACTGGGATTACTCGCGCAAAGCTGGCGAGTGGGTGCCCAATGTCGATGGCGGCAACCACAACTACGAGGCCATCAGTCTGTTGCAGTGGCTGAATACTGAAATTTACCGCCATTTCCCGCAGGCGCTGACCATCGCCGAGGAGTCCACCTCCTTTGTCGGGGTGTCCCGGCCGGTCGATCAGGGTGGACTGGGTTTTGGTTTTAAGTGGAACATGGGCTGGATGAACGACAGTTTGCGCTACATGCACAAGGATCCGGCTTACCGCAAGTTTCACCACGACGACCTGACCTTTGCCATGGTCTATCACTACAACGAGAATTTTGTGCTGTCGCTGTCGCACGATGAAGTGGTGCACGGCAAGGGCAGTCTGCTGCACAAGATGCCGGGCGATGAATGGCAGCAAGCCGCCAATGTCCGGGCCTACATTGCTTACATGTTTGCCCATCCAGGCAAAAAGTTGCACTTTATGGGCATGGAGCTGGCGCAGGCGGCCGAATGGAGCCATCAGCGCAGTCTGGACTGGCACTTGCTCGAATTTGACAAACACCGCGGCGTGCAGCAGCTGTTTCGCGATCTGAACCACCGCTATCGGGAGCAGCGCCCCTTGCATCAACTGGATTACGATCCGGCTGGATTTGGCTGGCTGGATCACACCGACGCCGAGCATTCGGTGCTAAGCTTTTACAGGCAAGACAGCGCTGGGGAGCGGGTGTATGTGGTCTGCAATTTCACTCCGGTTCCGCGTAACCAATATCGACTGGGTGTAGCCACAGCAGGAGACTACGAGGTGATTCTGAATACCGACAGCCAGTACTACTGGGGCAGCAACTTTGATGTTGGCAGCCACTTGCAGGCCAGCGCAACACCGCATCAGGGCCAGGATGCCAGTCTGGTGCTTGCTATACCGCCGCTGGCCACCCTCTACCTGCGCCGCCGGAGTCCGGTATGAGCCTGCAGGTGCCTTTGCTGAAACTGTCTCATGGCCGGCCCCGGCCGCTGGGTCCAAGCCGGGACAGCGATGGCAGCTGGAACTTTGCCGTGTTCGCCCCGGAAGCCGAGGCGCTGACGCTCTGGCTGTTTCAGCCCGATACCGAAGAGCCAATTGCCGAACTGGCCTTTACTGGTCGCACCGGCGATGTCTGGCATCTGAGCGTGAGCGGCATTGAGCAAGGCACCCTGTACGCCCTGGCCGCAGCGGGCAGCCACCGGCCGCAGGACGGCCATTATTTTGATGCCGAGCGCCTGCTGATCGATCCCTATTGCAAACAGCTGAACCGGCCGCAGCGCTTTCAGGCGCATTTGTACCAGCAAAAAAGCCCGCTTTTTATCAGCAAAGGGGTGCTTTGCGATGCACCCTTTGACTGGCAAGGGGTAACCAAGCCGCAGATCCCCGCCGAGCAAACCCTGATTTACGAAGCCCACGTTAAGGGCCTGACCATGCTGCACCCGGAGGTGCCAGAGGAGTTACGCGGTACCTATCTGGGCCTGTGCCATCCGGCCATTATTGCGCATTTAACCAAGCTGGGTGTCACCAGCATTCAGTTGTTGCCGGTGGCCAGCTTTATGAGCGAACCCAGGCTGGAAGCGATGAAACTGACCAATTACTGGGGCTACAACCCGGTCAATTTCTTCGCGCCCGATCCGCGCTACCAACAGCGCGATGCGGTGCAGGAATTCAAGACCATGGTGCGCACCTTTCACCAGCATGGCATCGAGGTGATTTTGGATGTGGTCTTTAACCACAGTGCCGAAGCCGGCGACGATGGCCCGGTGCTGAGCTTCCGAGGCCTGGCCAATCGGCAGTACTATCTGTTTCACAACCATGCCGATGTCACCGATTACCAGAGCTACTGCAACTTTACCGGCTGCGGCAATACCCTGAATCTGGCGCACGCTGCCACCCAGCAACTGGTGATGGATGCGTTGCGTTACTGGCTGATCGAGATGCAGGTCGATGGCTTTCGCTTCGATTTGGCAGTAACGCTGGGCCGTGAGCACAAGCGCTTTAATCCTTATGCGGCTTTTTTCCAAATCATTGCCCAGGATCCGGTGATTTCCAGCGCCAAGCTGATTGCTGAGCCCTGGGACGTCGGCCCCTTTGGCTACCATCTGGGCCAGTTCCCGCCCAATTGGGCCGAGCTGAACGACAAATGCCGCGACAGCTTTCGCGCCTTTTGGCGGGGCAATAAAGGCACTCTGGCGGAATTTACCACCCGGCTGCTGGGCTCGCGCGATATCTTCCAAAAGCACCGGATGCCCAGCAGTTGCAGCGTCAACTACCTCTGCTACCACGATGGCTATACCTTGCAGGATTTGGTCAGTTACCAGCAAAAGCACAATTGGCTTAACGGCGAGGAAAACCGTGACGGCCATGGTCACAACCTCAGCAGCAATCATGGGGTTGAAGGACCGAGCCGGGATCCGGCGGTGGTGGCGGCGCGCTACCAGCACAAACGCAACCTGGTGGCGACCTTGCTGCTAAGCCAGGGCATGATCCACTGGCTGGGCGGGGATGAGCTAAGCCACAGCCAGCGAGGCAACAACAACGCCTACTGCCAGGACAACGACATCAGCTGGCTGCACTGGCAACTGGACAGCGATCAGAAGGATTTTTTGCAGTTTGTGCAGCACATGATGGCGCTGCGTAAGCGCTTTTCCTGTTTGCAGCAGTTGTCCTTGCTGGACGAGCACTACCAACTGCATGGCGATAAGCACCAGGTGCAGTGGTACCTGCCAAGCGGCGAGCTGAAACAAAGCCACGACTGGCACGACCCGGAGCGCTCTTGCTGCTTGTTCAGCATTCAAAACACCCGCAGCGGCGAGACTTTGTTGTTTGTGTTTAATGCTGCCCAGCAGGCGCAACCCATTCAACTGCCAGCAGGGGACTGGTGCCAGTTGTTTGACACCGCCCACAACAAAGGCCTGCTGCAAGCCCCCAACCAACTCCACGGCCAGTACCAACAGCCTGCTTTTAGTGTTTCTTTGTGGCAGTTGCTTAGCGCTGGGTGAGTGGCGCTGAAAAGCACCGGTTATCCTGACACCGGAAGAAGTGCGGCGGGCTATCTCACACTGT
>JAFIFR010000043.1 GCA_020831935.1 Alkalimonas sp. | reverse complement strand
AGAGCACATAGACCAGCACGCCGGCTTCTTTGGCGCTGCTCAGCAGCCAAATGGAGACGCCCGTAGTCAGCAAACCCGAAAGAGTGCTGGCCAAACCGGTCAGACGGCCACGCCGCTGCTTGGGAATGGTTTTGCCCTGCACGTCTTTCATGGCCACCGAGTTCAGGCCCCGCCCCAGGCTAAATACCACCAGCAAGCCGAGTATCGCCAGGCCAGCGCTCAGCCCCTCAAGCCAGAGCACCACCAGCACCATGCCAAACAAACTGAGTGCCTGGATGATGGCGCCCAGCACCAGAAAGGGTTTGCGCAGTGCATGCTGGCGTACCCAGGCGCCAATGAGTAGTTGCGGCAGCAAAGAGCCCGACTCGCGAATAGGCACCAGCCAGGCAATCAAGGCCGCCGGTGCGCCCACTGCGGTCATCAGCCAGGTCAGCACGGTTTTCGGGCTGGTCAGTAAATCGCCCAAACTGGTCAGGGTTTGGCTGATTAAGATTAAGAAAAAATTGCGCGGCACTTCGGTACAGGCTTGCTCCGAGATATCCCTGCAGGCACGGGCATCTTCTTCATTGGCAATCAGGCTGTACAGCCTGTCTACTTTTTCCTGGGATGGGGTCACGCTACCTCCGGGTGGTGATTCTGACGAAAAAAGTCGCCTTTAGACTTCAATAGCCTTAGTCTAGCAGGCTAGTGTATTGAATTTTAGTCATTTTTATTCTGGCACTGATATTGCTGTACTTGTCGTGTCTTTTCTGTGCCAAGGAGCTTGTATGCATCTACCCGCCTGGTCCCAACTCTGGCTGCTTAGCCAGATCGAATGGCAACGACTTTTCTTAACCCGAAGAGGCTGGTTAACCCTGGCCGCATCTTGTCTGCTGTGGTTTGTGTTGCTGCGCTACCTGGTGGTGCCGCTCAGTCAATGGATGCTGGATCCGGCCATTCTGGAAGGGGCTGAAATGGTCGCGGGCTGGGTCGATGTGCGACAGCTATTGCTCTGGCCTCGACCGGAGCTGAGTCTGTATTGGCTGTTGGCTTTGGTGTTAAGCCCGATGGCGGCCGTGCTCTTTAGTGCCGGACAGATTTGCCGTGACCGCAGCCGGGGTACCTTGCGTTTGTACTGTCTGCGTATCAGTCGCAGTAGCCTGCTGCTGGGGCGTTTCCTTGGTCAGTTGTTGGTGCAGGGGACTTTGCTGGCACTTACTCTGGTAGCCAGTCTGGCGCTGGCCTTTTGGCAGGGAGCGGCTTTGAGCCTTGAGCTGTTAAGTGCGGCCTTGTTTTGCTGGGTTTTCGTGATGCTGTGCTTGCTGCCTTTTACTGCCTTGATGAGCCTGATGTCGGTGTGGCTGAACTCCAGTCGGGCTGCCGTTAGTCTGGCCATCGTCGTGCTGAGTGTCTTGCCAGTGGTGTTAGGAGTGCTTGCCTATTACTGGCCCGGTGTGCTGCCGCTGTTTGGCTGGTTGCCTGGTGCTCAGATCCCTGCACTGATGAACAGTTTTCCCTGGCAATCCTGGGCACCCTTGGCCCTGCCGGTTGGACAAGCACTGTTGTTGTTGGCACTTTCACTGTATAGCTTTGAACGGAGGGGCATATGACAGTACTGGTCGATTGTCAGGGGCTGACTAAGCGCTTTGGTCACAAGGCCGTATTGCAGCAGTTGGATCTGCAGATCCGTGCCGGAGCTCCGATTGCGCTGGTGGGCGCCAATGGAGCCGGCAAGACCACCTTGCTGAGTTTGCTTTGTGGCTACATTCAGCCCGATCATGGCAGAGTGGAAGTGCTGGGGCATCAGGCTGGGAGCCCTGCGCTGAATGGCCGTTTAGGTGCTCTGCCACAGGATGCGCAGTTTGATCCGGATTTTGGCTTGGCCAGGCAGTTGCAGTGGTTGGCGCGCTTGCAAGGGATGTCAGCGGCAAAATCCCGGCAAGAAACGGAGCGGGTATTGGCGCTGGTGGATTTAACGGCAGAAGCAGGCTCCAAGGTAGCCCAGCTAAGCCACGGCATGCGCAAGCGGCTGGCGATTGCCCAGGCCCTGCTGGGTGAGCCTGAGTTGGTGTTGCTGGACGAGCCAACCGCCGGGCTGGATCCGCTGCATGCCAAAGCCTTGCGTGACTGCATTCAGCGGCTAAGTAAAGACTGTACCTTTGTGATCAGTTCGCACAACCTGTTTGAGCTGGAGCAGCTCTGCGGCACTGTGCTGATGCTGGAACAAGGCCGTATCCGGCAGCAAGTCGCTCAAGTCAGTGAGGCGGCTGTACTCCGTTTGCAGTTGTGTCAGGAAAATTATCAATCACTGCTGTCTTTACTGGCGCAATTGCCTGGCTTTGTCAGTTGGCAGTGCACCAGTCCTCTGCAGCTGGAGCTGCAGTACGATGCAGTCACAGCGTCTGACTTTGACGTTCAATTGTTGCAAGTGCTGCATCAACAGGGCATTGGTTATCGGCAGTTAAGCCGGGGACAATCGCTGGAGCAACAACTATTCCAATCAGGTGGCTAAGCCAACAAGCTGAAAAGTGTCGGTTTTTTTGCCATAGATTGGATTACTCTAGCCCGGGTAATAGTTAGAACGATAGCGTATAAAAAATAAACGCTGATAAAACAGTAGCTAATGTTGGCGTATAAATTTTGGGCACACATCTTGCTGTAGCAGAGGGGTCAATGATCACATAACACCAAAAAACGGATCCGTTGTTTGGCTTACTGGATGCTTTAGGGATGAAATTTATGAAAACATCGTTGTTTGCAGGGGCTGGTGTCCTGATGCTTGGTTTGGTGTTCTCGGCACATGCTGCTTTGATTGGTACCATTACGCATGATTATGGACTTGGTTACAGCACCCCGAGTCTTGGCGGAGCAAGTTGTGATAATTTGCACAGCAACTTTCTAGAAATCAGAACCCCAGGACGTCGCGGGCCTGCGACCGGATGTCAGCGCTTTTACGATGTTTTTGATTTCTCGACTTTAAACTTTGATACGATTGATGGTTTTGAGCTAACTCTGAGCTTTTCCCATACGCAAGGAATCTTCAAAAACTGGCATGCCCGGCCAGCAGCTGGCGCAAGAACGGAAGATGGCAGTGGTCAGTTATTTCAGCTTTCTTCTACGCCAAACAGAGTAACAAGCCAGACCTTTTGGTTTGACAGCAGCCTTGATGTCTTTGATAGCATGGTCAGCAATCAATCGTTTTACTTGTGGATGGCGCAGGAGAGTTTTGCTCTTGGTGCATCGCAAAATTTCCGCTTATACGATGCAACGCTCAATATCTATGGCACAGAGCCAGCAGCATCAGTCCCGGCACCGGCCACCTTCATATTAGTGGGCTTGGGCTGGCTGGGCTTGCGCCTGCGTCGTCGCTAAACCAAGCGTCACTCCGATTGCTTTAAAAAGGCCTGCTGCAACAGGCCTTTTTGCTGCTTACTTGACCTGTTGCCCGCCTTTCACCACCACCGGAATGGCTTCCAGCAAGCGGATATTTTGCAAAGGATTGCCTGCAACGGCGACCAGATCGGCATAGGCTCCGGGTTCTAACAAGCCCACATTGAGCTGGCCCTGCTCATTGCGCCAGTCCAGCAGAGTAGCGGCATGCAGGGTGGCGCTTTGAATGGCTTGCAGCGGCGTCATGCCCCAATCCACCATGTAGGCAAACTGACGGGCATTCTGGCCGTGGGTATAAACACCGGCATCGGTGCCATAAGCCATATTGACACCGGCGGCAACAGCGCGGCGGAAGTTCTCGCGCTGCAGCTGACCTACCTGACGCTCTTTTTCCAGCGACTCTGCTAAGATGCCGGCGGCTTCGCCTTCACCTAAGATAAAATCACTGACGTAAATGTCCATCACCAGATAAGTGCCCCGTTCGGCCACCATCGCCAGCACCTCGTCGTTTAAGAAGCTGGCGTGTTCAATGGAGTCGACACCGGCCTCAATGGCGCGCTTCATGCCATGCAAACCATGGGCATGCGCCGCCACTTTGGCACCCCGATCATGGGCCTCTGCCACCAACGCCTGCATCTCCGCCAGGCTGAACTGACTGGCATTGACATCGGTGTTGCGCGATAAGACACCGCCGGTGGCGGTGAATTTGATCAGGTTGGCGCCGTATTTCATGTTTTGCCGTACCCGGGTGCGGACTTCATCCGGACTGTTGGCGACGCCAAAGCTACGGGCGGCGTAGGTATGCGGCAAAAAGTTGTTGTCGCAATGACCGCCGGTGATGCAAATGGAATGGCCGGCCACCCGCATTCTGGGCCCGACAATCTCGCCCTCATCAATGGCATTGCGCAAATCCACATCGGCAAAGCCAGAGGCACCGACATTGCGCACCGTGGTAAAGCCGGCTTGCAAGGTCACTTCGGCCGCTGTGACACCAAAAATGGCCTGACGCGCCGGGGTGGCATTTAAACGGCGCAAACCATGCTGCTGTGGATTGGAGGTCAAATGGACATGCATATCAAGCAGGCCGGGCAGTACGGTGTAATTGGATAAATCCAGCGTTGGCAATGCGCGTTGTTCGGACGTCAGCTGTCGGGCTGGCAGCACCTGCTCAATACGCTGCTCTTGCACCAAAATGGCTTGATTGGCTCTGAGCTCGCCGCTGCGAACATCAAGCAATTGGCCTGCCAGAATCAACTGATCCGCCGCGATGGCCAGACTGCTACCAAGCAGCAAGGCGCATGCACTGACACAGGTGGCGATTGAGGGAAGAGCATTCATACGGAGGTCTCCTAATAAGGCTTGTCCTGACTGAGCTGCGACATGCAGCCATGCGACCCGCTTTACTGTTGATCGGAACTTGGCGGTGTCGAAGGCGGTTGGTTGCCCTGGTTATTTTGTGCCATCAGCTGGGCTACCTGCTGTTCCAAAGCGTCTAATTTTTCACGGGTCCGTGCCAGCACCTGACGCTGCACATCGAACTCTTCCCGGCTAATGACATCCAAATCGGCCAATTTTTGTTGTAAGACCACTTTGATTTTACTTTCGACATCATCAGCAGCCTGACGAACCCGGGCTGGGATCACAGCACCAATCTGCTTGGCTAAATCTTCAATTTTTTTGGGATCGATCATAACAGTCCGGCTCCGGTTGCGGTGGCTTTTGCATTTCCTTCAGTATAACAAAGCTTGCGCTGCTCTTTTAGCGGATTTTCCGGTAAACTGTCCGGTCGCAACCGAAAGACAACGCAGGCGTTACTCCAGGCCATGAGACTCAACCCCCAGCAAAATGAAGCCGTGCACTACATCTCCGGACCTTGTCTGGTACTGGCCGGTGCCGGCAGTGGTAAAACCCGGGTGATTATTAATAAAATTGCGTACCTGATAGAGCAATGCCAGTTGCCGGCCCGTCATATTGCTGCTGTGACCTTTACCAACAAAGCGGCGCGCGAGATGAAAGAGCGCATTGGCTTGCAGTTGCCAAAACCGGCTTGTCGCGGCCTGACCATTTCAACTTTTCACACCCTGGGACTCAGCATCCTGAAAAAAGAGTATCGGGCCCTGGGGTACAAAGCCAGCTTCAGTTTGTTTGACGATCAGGATTCGCTGGCCTTGCTAAAAGAGCTGACCCAGAGCGACTACCTGGGTGACAAAGACTTGCTGAAGCAACTGCAGCAGAAAATTTCCAACTGGAAGAATGATCTGATGCTGCCTGAGCTGGCACTAAAGCGGGCCATGGAGCCGGAAGAGCAGCTGCAGGCGCAGTTTTACCAAAGGTACAATCAGTTGTTGAAAGCCTGCAATGCCTTTGATTTCGACGATTTGATTTTATTGCCCACCTTGTTACTGCAACACCAGGACGAGGTACGGCAGCGCTGGCAGCAGAAAATTCGCTATTTGCTGGTTGATGAGTATCAGGATACCAACACCAGTCAGTATCAACTGGTGAAGCTGTTGGTTGGCGAGCGCCAGCGTTTTACCGTGGTGGGCGATGACGACCAGTCGATCTACTCCTGGCGCGGGGCCAAGCCGCAGAATCTGGCGTTGTTGCAACAGGACTTTCCAAATCTGAGACTGATTAAGCTGGAACAAAACTACCGCTCATCCGAACGCATTCTAAAAGCAGCCAATATTCTGATTGCCAACAATCCCCATGTGTTTGACAAGCAGCTGTTTAGTGAGATTGGTTATGGCATGCCGCTGAAAGTCCTGCCCTGTAAACACGAAGAAGATGAAGCCGAAAAAGTGGTGGCTGAAATTATCTCGCACCGTTTTAGCAACCGCACTCAGTACAAAGATTACGCTTTGCTGTACCGCAGCAATCACCAGGCCCGGATCTTTGAAAAGGCGCTGATGAATAACCGCATTCCGTATCGGATTTCGGGGGGCACCTCCTTTTTTTCCCGGGCAGAGATTAAGGATGTGATGGCGTATTTGCGTCTTTTGGTCAATCCGGATGACGACAATGCCCTGCTGCGTATTATCAATGTCCCCCGGCGGGAAATTGGCGCGGCCACGCTGGAAAAAGTGGGAACGCTCGCCCACGAACAGCAGGTGAGCTTGTTTGCCAGTTGTTTTTTACCGGAGCTAGCGCAGCGCTTGCCGGCCCGCAGCTATCAGGCGGTGCAGGGATTTGCCAACTGGATGCTGGCACTTGGCGAGCAGGTGAAGCGCTCGGAGCCGACTGAAGCCATTCGCGATCTCATCCGGCAAAGCCACTACGAGGCCTGGCTGTTCGAAACCAGTAACAGCCCAAAAGCAGCCGAAATGGCGATGAAAAACGTCAACGAGTTGTTCCGCTGGATTGTCGACATGCTGGAGGGTAAAGATGACGAGGAACCGATGACCTTGCCTGAGGTGGTCAGTCGTTTAACGCTGCGCGATATGATGGAGCGGCAGGAGCAGGATGAACAGTCCGATCAGGTGCAACTGCTGACCTTGCATGCCTCCAAAGGCCTTGAGTTTCCCTATGTCTTTATGGTCGGGATGGAGGAAGGTATTTTGCCGCATCAGGGCAGTATTGATGAAGACAACATTGAAGAAGAGCGGCGTCTGGCTTATGTGGGGATAACCAGGGCACAGCGAGAGTTGTATTTTACCTACGCCAAGGAGCGTCGCCAGTATGGCGAGGTGGTGCGGCCAGAGCCCAGTCGGTTTTTGTACGAGCTACCGCAGGATGATTTGGAGTGGCAAGCCAGCGTGAAGCCCAAGACCGCCGAGCAGCGGCAGCAGACGGGCAAAGCCAACATTGATCGCCTGCGACAATTGCTGAAAAAGTCTTAACTTGCCTGAGCAGTGGCTGAGGGTGCCTGAGCCTGGTCCTCAGGTTGCGGCTTTGGGTCGCTTGACCCCAGCATTTCCGGACTGAACAACACAAAACGATTGCTGCCAAGGGATTTTGCCTGGTACATAGCAGCATCGGCGTCACGCAGCATTTCGTCCGGGCTCTGGTAGTCGGAATGGTACAGAGCAATGCCAATGCTGGCGCCGGAGCGCACCTGATGCTGGTCGAGTGTGACCGGTTGGCGAACTGCTTCGATGATGCGATCGGCCACATCTTCGACATCCAGCTGCTGATGAATATCAGTCAGCATCACCACAAATTCGTCGCCACCCAGTCGGGCGACCACATCGTGCTCCCGAATCGCTTGTTGCAAGCGCTTGCTGGTTTCGACGAGATAGTGATCGCCAATGGCATGGCCAAGATTGTCGTTAATGGCTTTAAAGCGATCCAAATCGATAAACAGCAAGGCCAACTTGCCATCGCTTTGACGTTTTCGCTGTCGAAACTGTTGTTGCAGCAACTGCAAAAAGCGGGGACGGTTTGCCAGGCCGGTTAGGGCGTCGTGGTTGGCCTCATGGAACAGCCGCTCTTCGATTTTTTTGCGCTCTTCGACTTGCAACCTTAAAAACAAATTGGTTTGACGTAATTCCCGAGTGCGTTCAAATACCTTGCGCTCCAACTCTTCTTGTTGCTTGCGTTGTTGCTCGGTTGCAAGTTTACGCTGAATCGCCACTGCAATGTGCCGGGAGACGAAGCGCAGAACTCTTAGCTCTTGCTCACTGTAATCGTACTGGTAATCGTAAGCTTGGAGCGCTATCACACCGATGACTTCATCCTCCAAAATCAAAGGTGCCCCTAACCAACTGGTGGAGTGCCGGGTGGTGCGTAAAGAGGTGACCATACCGCGGGTGATTTCACCGTCCTTTGTCAGCTGGATGGCTGCAGCACTATCAATCAGGGCGGCTTCACCATGGCGAATAATGTACTCGGTAAAGCCTTTACCCAGCGGCCTTTTCGGTGCTGCTGGCGTGTATTGATCACGGTAAAATGGAAAGCTGAGGCTGTTGTCACTGCTATCCAGCAAGGCGATGTAGCAGTTTTCAGCGTACATCAGCTCCGACAGGACCTGGTGAATATCGCGGTAAAAACTGGGCATGTTGCGGCTGCAGGCCGAAAGCTCTGAAATACGGTACAAAGCAGATTGCAATTTCTCCGCTGCGGTGCGCTCTTTAATTTCTTTTTGCAGCTCCAGATTGGTTTGCTGCAATTGGCGGGTGCGCTCACGCACAGTCTGTTCGAGCAGTTCACGACTGCGAACCCGATCAATGGCGGTGACGGTATGGTGGCCAAGATGACAAAAAATATCCAGATCATCTGGGGTATAGTGTTTGTCCGGGTCGTAGCTCTGGATGGCCATCACCCCGATAACTTGTTGCCCCCGTTGCAACGGGATGCCCATCCAATGGGTAGGCATGCTGCCCAGAGGCTGGATGTCCCCTTGGGCAATTAATTGCTCAAACAGAGTCTGGTTGCACAACAGAGGCTTGGCAGTACGAAAAACGTACCCGGTCAGGCCGCTGCTGAAGGCTTCGGAGGGAACCTGTAGAATGACTTGCTGGTCTTTTTCGTCGGAAAAGTACTCCAGCGAAAATTGATCTTGCTGTTGATTGTGCAGCACCACGTAGAAGTTTTTTGCGTGCAGCAACTCGGCCACCATCTGGTGAATGGCGGGATAAAATTCTTCCATATCCGCAACAGTGCTTGCCAGCTCTGATAACCGAAGCAAGGCACCCTGGATGGTAAATGCCTGGCGGTATCGATCGGCCAGTTGCCGCAGCCGATGCTGATTGCTTTTTGTCCGTTGCAGCGCACGCCCTTGGTTCGTTAAGTCCTTCAACTTGTTCTCTTATAATGGTTGTGGATTTGCAGCACAAAGCGATTTTATTATGCACAAAGTTTGCACAGAGGGGAATCGTTGACGGAATAAAACTATCGCGTGTTTATACTAATTTGATATAAAAATAACCAAGTGTCGAATATTTGGTTATTTGAAGGGGCCAGCTCGCTGTGAGCGAGCTGGCTAGGGGCAAGCCAAAGTTAAATGTCTTTGATCATAAAGCGAATGGCTTCTGCGATTTCTTCTTCAGAGCAGTTCATGCAGGTGCCCATGGCTGGCATGTTGCCAAAACCATCAATGGACTTCTGCAGCATGACGTCAAAACCCTGATCCATCCGTGCTTGCCAGGCGGCGGCATCACCCGGCTTCGGGGCATCAAGTGCGCCAGTGCCGTGACAGGCAAAGCAAGCGGTTTGATAAACCTGCTCACCACTGCGAGGGCCCGTATCAGCCAACGCCTGAGCTGGCGCGTCACCATCCAGGTAGACCTGCCCTACCGGCGCAATGCGTTTACGCAGCTCGTCATCGGCAGCATAACTTGTGGCCAGGCCAGTGAACAGCAAAGCACATGCAGCCGTTGCTACAAGATGAATTTTTCTCATTGTAATGGGTCCTGTGTCAAATTTGTACAAATCTTGCGCCATTATAGCGAGCCTGCAGACAATGGGGAAGACCCGATCGGCAGGGCTCTGCTGTGTTTAAGCCAAGCGCAGTACTGCAGCGACCAGCTTCTCGATGCCTGCATTGGCCTCAGCGACCGATTGCGCCAACATATAGGCTGGGGTTGAGACTACCTTGGCTTGATGATCTATCACGATGTCCTGCACCTGGCAGTGCACATGCTGGGCTCCCATCTGCTCGATGGCAGTAGCGGTCGTGGCATCGGTGCCAATGGTCAGACTCACCGGGGCAGGATAGATCCGTGGGATTAAAGCTGGTGCAATGCAGATAAAACCAACCGGCTTGCCTGCGCTGGCAAAAGCGGCAAGTTTGTGCTGAAGCTCGGGTAGCACCGTGGCTTCGGCACCTTTAAAGGCAAAATCCGATAAATTTTTTGCTGCACCAAAGCCGCCGGGCAAGATCACTGCATCAAAGTCGGCTACCTGCAATTCGGTTAAGGGAGCAATGGCTCCCCGGGCAATACGGGCAGCTTCTGTTAGGACGTTACGCTGTTCAGGCATTTCGTCCCCTGTTCTGTGATTGATCACATGGTGCTGCAGACAATCCGGTGCAAAGCACTGGTAGCTGGCCTGTTGCAGCTCCAAATGCAATAAGGTGAGCACGGATTCATGGATCTCTGCACCGTCATACACACCACAGCCACTTAAGATAACAGCAACTTTTTTCATCATCGACTCCTTCTCAAACCGTTGTCTGGATTAGCTTATAGCAAAGCATTCTTAAAGCGGTTTTTTTAAGCTAAAAACATTTAAAAAAATGACTGGCCTCATGCTGGTTCTGTGATAGTCTACACAACCGCTGACATTACGTCCGCTGGTTTTTTCTGAGCGAAACCCTAGGAAGCCAGAAAATTTTCCACACAATGGAATAATAAAAATAACAAAGGCCACAGCAGTTTCTTCCTTTGTATAAATTAAGTATAAACAACCACTTAGCCGATTTGGGTAACGCTCATCTTGGTCCTTTCTGATGCGCGCCGATTATTCTTTGCACAAAGTTATCCACAGCTTGATGGTCGGTGTTGTTAGCCAACCAGCTAGGCCCTTGGTACTGCCTGTAGTATGATTCCTGCTTGATACTCACTTTGCAAACCAACAGGATGATTATGGCTGCTGATCCGACCTCGCCCCTTGTTCTTGTCGATGGCTCTTCCTATTTATTCAGGGCATACCATGCACCACCACATTTAACCAATTCCCGTGGTGAGGCAACTGGCGCGATTTATGGGGTTGTCAATATGCTGAAAAGCCTGTTGAAGCGCTATCGTCCTGAGCAGATGGCGGTGGTGTTTGATGCCAAAGGGCCGACCTTTCGCAACGACTTGTATGCTGAGTACAAAGCGCATCGCCCGCCTATGCCAGAAGACTTACGCAGCCAAATCGAGCCATTGCACCGAATTATTGAAGCCATGGGCCTGCCACTGCTTTGCGTCCCGGGTGTAGAGGCGGATGATGTAATTGGTACTCTGGCAAGGGCTGCCAGTGCAGCGGGTCGCGAGACTGTGATTTCGACCGGCGATAAAGACATGGCGCAGCTGGTTGATCAGCATGTCACCCTGATCAACACCATGACCGATACGGTGCTGGATACCGCAGGTGTAGAAGCCAAGTTTGGTGTACCACCAAGGCTTATCATTGATTACCTGGCCCTGGTCGGCGACAAGTCCGACAACATTCCGGGGTTGCCCGGTGTCGGTGAAAAAACCGCGATGGCCATGCTGCAGGGCATTGGCGGAGTTGATGACTTATTTGCCAAAGCCGATCAATTGGCGACGCTCAATTTCCGCGGTGCCAAAAGCATGGCGGACAAGCTGATGGCCCACCGGCAACAGGTGGAGTTATCCTATCAGCTTGCTACCATTAAGACCGATGTTGAACTGCCCTATCAACTCGATGACCTGACCATCCAACCGGTAGTTGCGGCAACACTTGAGCAGCTGTACCGGGAGTGTGAGTTCAATCGTTGGTTAAAAGAGTTGCTGGTGGCCGAGCCGGCAAAAGCCGACAGCGATGCAACCGAGCTGGAGCAAGCCAAACCGGAACAAGACGACGCTGCCAACAGTAAGCTGGATAGTAGCGGTTATCTGACGGTGTTGACGAAGAATGATTTTCAGCGGCTGCTGCAGGTCATCACGGCAAGCGAGCTGACCGCGCTGGATACGGAAACCACCAGTCTGGATTACATGGAGGCCGAGCTGGTTGGTTTGTCCTTTGCGACAGCGCCGGGTCAAGCCTGGTACCTTCCAGTGGCGCACGATTATGCCGGGGCCCCCGAGCAATTGGATCGCGACTGGGTGCTGGCTCAGCTAACACCCTGGCTGGAAGATGCGGCCAAGGCCAAAGTTGGCCAAAATCTGAAATACGACCAAAGTGTGCTGGCAAGATACGGCATCGCTTTGCAGGGCATTGCCTTTGATACCATGCTGGAGTCCTATGTACTGAACAGTGTCGGCTCACGCCACGATATGGATAATCTGGCACTGAAGTACCTGGGCCATAATACCGTCAGTTTTACCGATATCGCTGGCAAAGGGGTGAAACAGCTTCGTTTTAATCAGATTGCGTTGGAAACCGCCAGTCATTACGCTGCCGAAGATGCCGATGTGACACTGCGGTTGCATCAAACTCTCTGGCCACAGCTGCAGCAAACGCCATCGCTGGTTCAGGTGTTGCAGACCATCGAAATGCCGCTGGTGCCTATTTTGTCGTCGATGGAGCGGCACGGTGTGCTGATCGATGCCAGCTTGCTGCAGCAGCAAAGCAGTGAATTGGGCAAACGCCTGCTGGAGCTGGAACAGCAAGCGCACCAACTGGCTGGGCAAGTCTTTAATCTGGCATCGCCGAAACAATTGCAACAAATTTTGTTTGAGCAACAAGGGTTGCCGGTGCTGAAAAAAACGCCTAAAGGCACCCCGTCGACCGCAGAAGAAGTGTTGCAGGAGTTGGCGCATGAATACGAGCTGCCGCGTTTGTTGATGGAACACCGCACGCTAAGTAAGCTGAAATCAACCTACACCGATAAATTACCGGGCATGATGAAAACGTCTGGCCGGGTCCATACCTCTTACCATCAGGCGGTTGCCGCTACTGGCCGCCTGAGCTCTACCGAGCCGAATCTGCAGAATATTCCAATCCGCAGTGAGGAGGGGCGTCGGATCCGACAAGCCTTTGTCGCGCCTAAGGGGAAGAAAATTCTCGCCATTGATTACTCGCAAATTGAACTGCGTATCATGGCGCATTTGTCGGGTGATCAAGCTTTGTTGGATGCTTTTGCTGCTGGCCTGGATATTCATAAAGCCACAGCAGCGGAGGTCTTTGGGGTGGCGCTGGATGACGTCACATCCGAGCAGCGGCGACGGGCCAAGGCGGTGAATTTTGGTCTGATTTACGGCATGTCGGCCTTTGGGTTGGCGCGTCAGCTCGATATCAGCCGACAAGAAGCCCAACAGTATGTGGATCGTTATTTCGAGCGCTTCCCTGGAGTTTTGGCCTATATGGAAGGCACCCGCCAAAAAGCCCATGAACAAGGCTATGTTGAAACCATTTTTGGCCGGCGCCTCTATTTGCCCGAAATTAATGCCCGCAATATGGCCCGCAAAAAAGCAGCCGAACGGGCGGCCATTAATGCGCCAATGCAAGGGACCGCTGCCGATATTATTAAGCGCGCAATGATCGACGTGGCTGCTTTTTTGCAGCAGCGCAGCGACTTGCAGGCGGTGATGATCATGCAGGTGCATGATGAACTGGTTTTTGAAGTGGCCAGTGACCAGGTAGAGAAGGCGGCAGCAGAATTGGCAGCGGTGATGGAACAAGCTGCGGAGCTGAATGTGCCTTTGCTGGCTGAAGCCGGTTTCGGCGACAATTGGCAACAAGCGCATTAGGCGCCAGGTTGTTTTTAGTAGTAATAAAATTACCTGAAAGGCAGCAAATTTGCCGAAAGTGGAAATTTTGTAGTTTTCTTACCAAATGTGCTTGATTTTTTAGCAGCAGCCGCTAGACTAGGAATTGTAGGGTACAGAGGTAAGATGTTCTATCTTTCAGCGTCAGAGCTTTGTTTCTGTAGACGAAAGTAGGCTTACTTTTTTAATCGCTCCACTGCATTGCAGTGGGGCGTTTTTTTTGCGGCAAACAGGTAAATATTTTTTAGAGCAAATACTTCAAACGAAGCTTTTTTTGTAGTATTATTACATTGTCTCGTTAGGAGACACCCTGTTGATTTGAACTAATAGCTTCTCCCCGTTTGCTATGCCGGCCTCCATTGTGAGGCCGTTTTTTACTCCGAATCAGGGTGAAACCAACGACTCAATGCTTGTTCAAGCTCAGGAAGACCTTGTTTTGATAATGAGCTAAACGCCTGCACCTGGACATCCCCCATAAAAGCCAGCACCGCCTCTGAGACTTGCAGTACCGTTTTCTTTCTGGGGCCTGGGCTCAATTTATCGGCTTTGGTCAGCAGGATACGAACAGGCAGTTGGCTGGCGACCGCCCAGTGGATCAGGTCCTGATCCAAATCCTTTAATGGATGACGAATATCCATCAGCACGACCAGTCCTTTTAAACTTTGGCGCTTTTGCAAGTACTCACTGAGCGAACGTTGCCACTTTTCTTTAACCGCTAAGGGTACTTTGGCAAAGCCGTAGCCGGGCAAGTCAATCAAGCGCTGTTGCTCGGTCAATTGAAACACATTGATCAATTGAGTGCGGCCTGGGGTTTTACTGGTGCGTGCCAGGCTTTTTTGCCGGGTCAGGGTGTTCAAGGCACTGGATTTACCAGCATTGGAGCGGCCAGCGAATGCGACCTCAATGCCGTCATCGGCTGGCAGAGCCCGAATATCCGGCGCACTGGTGAAAAAACGAGCCTGTTGATAATTGATAATTTGAGTGCTCACAGCGGACTCCATAGCAAGCCAATAGTAAGGCTAAGACGATTCAGATAGTGTATTGTAACGGATCGGATGGATCGGAAGAAGTAAATGCTGCGCAGATGGGATTTTATCTTAGACAGAATCGTGTAAAATAAGCAGCGGAAATGAACAATAACCCGGTGCCACCCAGCTGGCGACCCTATGCGGACAGAGACGGAAACAACATGAAAAGACTTGTACTGCCACTTACGCTGCTATTCAGCATGATTGGGGCGGCCCACGCATTTGATGGTGATGCAGAGGCCGGAAGGGAAAAAGCAGCTACTTGTGCGGCCTGCCATGGCCCGGATGGCAACAGCCCGATGGATATTTATCCAAAGATTGCTGGCCAGCATGCCGAGTATCTGTACAAGCAATTGAAAGATTACCAGCTGGGTATGCAGACCGGTGGCGAGCGTGGCCGCAACAATGCGGTGATGTTTGGCATGGTAGCCGGTTTGTCGGATCAGGACATGCGCGATTTGGCGGCATTTTACGCATCGCAGAGCATGTCACCGGGCACCACGCCGGAGCATGCGTTGGAGCGGGGCCAGCAATTGTATCGCGGTGGTGATGCCGAGCGTGGTATTCCAGCTTGTATCGCCTGTCATGGCCCGCGTGGTGCGGGTACCAGCTTGTCTGGCTTTCCTCGTATCTCCTTTCAGCATGCACCTTACCTGATTGAGACCATGAAAGAGTTTCGCAGTGGTGAACGCGCCAACGATATGAATGGCATGATGCGGGACATCGCCCGCAAAATGACCGATGAAGACATTGAAATGGTCTCTTTGTATCTGGGTGGTTTGCACTAAAATCGCCAAAGAGTTCCGTAAAAAACCAGCCAACCGGCTGGTTTTTTTGTCGCTTCAGCGTGCGCGTTGTGAGATTTATCTCACAAACTCTGTGGGATATTCGCCATATACAGGATGGTTCTTGTTAAGGCTAGCTGCATGCACATGCATTCAATTTATTGATTATTCAGGCAATAGTGAATAACAGGTCAGGAATTGTGGATTTTTTTCCATCAAGGGGTTGTTATCTGCTCAGATTGGCGTAAATTAACACTTCGTTACATGAGTAACGCGTCGAAAAAACGGAACTAAGGCACGGAAAGCTTAGCAAGTGCGACGACGGATTCAACATCGCTGCGATGTTCGTGCGCTATTGAAGGACGACTTAAAAAGCATCAGGACGAGCACCAACAATAAAAGCTGCAAAGGGATATTTGATAACAACATCAGGACTATTTCGGACGCGCTGTCCAACCAAGTCATTATGACTGCAGCAGATGATAGAAGTGTCCATGACTGACACCTAGCAGAGGCGATAAGGCAACTTATCGCCTTTTCTTTATGCTGTGAGCTTGGACCGCTGCTCGCAAGCCATCCGTTGTGTTAAAATACTCCACAATCAACCGTTGTCTGCCAGGCGATGCCATGGTGACACCAAGCAGGTAGCTAAACATGACTCGACGTAAGAAAACCCGCAACAGTGGCGAAAATGGGCCGCGTTTTTTACCTGCCGCAGAAGTACGAAAACTGCGGGAGCGTAAAGAGGAAGGCAAAAAGTCCGGCGCCGGTGGTAAGGCGGGACAACGTAATTCGCAATTGCTGCGGAAACAGGCTGAAAACTCCGGCAGCCCGCGGGACAAAGATCCCAGAGTGGGCAGTAAAAAGCCGATCCCACTGTTGCCAGAATCTGGCCAGGGCGGTGAGTCTTCACTCAAGCCAGTACAACCTAAAGCTTCGCTGACCAAGGCGGTTGCCTCGGCCTTGCTGACACCGGAACAGGAGTTGGCGCAGCTGGAGCAAGACAGCCGTTTGCAGCAGTTGCTGGAGCGGGTGGAAAAAGATGAGGTGCTAACTGGCAAAGATGCCAAGTACTTTAATCGCATGACCGAGCGTTACGAACAGTTGCTGCAGCAGCTTGGGCTTGCGGATGGGGATGAGACAGAGGCTGAGGAAAGCGATCCACTGGCAGAGTTTGAGCGTACCGACTGGCGTGCGCAATTGCTGCAAGAGGATGAGGATAAAGGATGAGTGGATTGTTGCTAGCCTTGGTGCTGATTGGTGTGGTGATTGTTGCTGCGCTGGCATTTTATGCCGGTAAGTTGTTGCTGATGGTTCGTGTGCAGCAGCAACAACAAGAGCAAGCCAGGCAAAAAAAGAATCAGTACCTGATTGACAGCATTGTGCTGATCAGCAGGGCCATGCAATCGGAGCAATGCGAACTGTCGGAAGGTGCATTGCGGGTATGGGTGCTGCTTGATCATTTGGAGCTGGCTGATAAACCCGATCCGGTCGCCAGTTATCCGGGGATCCATCAGAT
>JAFIFR010000334.1 GCA_020831935.1 Alkalimonas sp. | reverse complement strand
TAGCCAGATGCTGGCTCAGAGCCTGAACTGGCTGGAGCAACAGCTGATCCAGCGCGGCATGGTCTGGCTGGGCGGTATTGCCATGGCACTGGGCGGAATTTTCCTGGTGCGCCACTCACTGGATGCCGGCTGGTTCACTGCAGAGCTGCGCTTAATAGCCGCTGCCTTGCTTGGCTTTGCCCTGATCGCGTTAAGCGAATGGCTGCACCAGCAAGACCGTAAGCGCTCCAGCCTGCAGCACTATGCCCCGGCCGCGTTAGCCGGTGCAGGCTTTATCACCTTGTACGCCAGCATTTTAACAGCGGCACAATTTTATCAGTTGCTGCCGCTGTGGCTGGCTTTTGTACTGCTGGCTGCGGTTGCGCTTGCGGCCAGTTGGTTTGCTTTACGGCAAGGGCCTGTGCTGGCGGTGCTTGGTATTATCGGCGCCTACGCAGTGCCGGCGCTGGTATCGCAAGACTCCGGCAATACCATCGCCCTACTGCTCTATACCGCCCTGGTCACCACCTCATCGGTGTTGGTTGAACAACGGGTGCGTCGCCCCTGGCTGTGGTATTTACCGATGGCAGGCCATGGCTTCTGGCTGGCGGTCAGCTTTGTCGCTGCCAGCAGCAGCACCCTCTGGTTTAGCTGGCTGGTACTGGGGCTGAGCTTTGCGCTCTTGGTCTGGTGGCCGCAACTGGGTTACCGGGCACGCAACCTGCAGCTGGCTCACCGGCCTTTGGCCGAGTGGCTGCCGCTGCGGCGTGAGGATCTGCTGGGTGGCCTCTTGCTGTTATTGGCGCTGCTGGTGGTGGTATTCACCCCGGCGGCGGTGAATTTCAGTGCCATGCTGCTGCTGATGTTGCTGCTCTCTGCTGCTGCCTTTAGCCACAGCCGGACCGACTTCTGGCTATGGGGCACTCTGGTGCTGGCAGCAGGCTACCTGCTGCGCCATCCTGTGTCTGAGCTGGCAGATAGCACCCTGCCGCTGATGCTAAGCCCGGAACTGCTGCCGGCACAACTTTTGGTGCTGTGGTTTAGCATCATCCCATTGCTGGGTGGCAGCCTGCGGTCGGATCGCCTGCACTGGCACAGCGTACTGGCCGTAGCTCCTGTGCTTATGCTGGGCATCAGTTATGCTATTGCCGACCCAGCCGTGCAATCACAACTGCAACCACTCTGGCTGGGTTATGCAGCCCTGCTGACAATACTGCAAGCGCTGCTTAGCCGCCGCAGTGGCGAACCGCTCCGGGCCTTTATTCACAGTGCCGGTGCCAACTTTGCACTTACCTTCTGCCTGGTGTTGCTGCTAAGCACGGCGGCACTCACCATCGCCATTGCGGTGCAGCTGGTGCTGATCACGCTGCTCAGTCGCAAACAGCAGCTACCGTTACCGCTTTGGCTGATCAAACTTTTGGTTGGCCTCTTGCTGCTGCGCCTGACCGGCGCCGCCGTGCTCGATAGCTATCAGCAGCTAACCCTGTTTGGGCTGCACTGGTCTTTTGTGCTCTATCCTGTGGTGCTGCTGTGCTTTGCTGTAGCGCGCCAACTCTGGCAAAACACCGAGCTTTCGCCCTGGCTGGAAGGGGCCTGCCTGCATGTGCTGGCGCTGTTTGTTACGGTACAAACCCAGTACTGGCTGGCCACCGGCTCGCCACTGTATGCGCTGCTCGAACCCGATAAGCTATCACTGCTGGTATTGGCTGTGCATGCCTGCAACTGGTTGCTGCTGGCCAACCTCTATCTGTGGCGCAGCGCTATGGCCGGTCCGTTGCAGCAACTGTACCAAATCGCGGCCATAGTGCTATTGGCCGCAGCCGGCCTGCTGCATGGTTATCTGAGTTTTGATGCCAACCCCTTTGCCAGCAATGCCGCCCTTGGCGACATGCTGCTGTGGAACCAGTTATTACCGCTCTGGGGCATACCGGCGCTGCTTTGCTTTCTCTGCGC
>JAFIFR010000042.1 GCA_020831935.1 Alkalimonas sp. | reverse complement strand
CGTGCAAGGACGGCTGCAAGCTCGGAAGGTAAGACCGCTTTGCTGAACACATGGCCCTGGATGGTCTCGCACCCCATCACGTGCAGCAAATAGGCCTGCATTTCATTTTCTACCTGGCAGGCGACCACGCTCAGCTGCAAATAGCCCGCCATTCGTATCAAACTTGCCGTCAGGTTACGCTCCAGCTCGGATTGCTCCAACTTTTGCGTCAATAAGCCATCAATTTTGATCTGGTCAAAGGGGTAGTCGCGAAGATGCTGTAAGGCGGATAAGCCACTACCAAAGCGATCCAGCACCAGGAAAAAGCCGGCCTCTTTGGCTGCTTGCATGCGTTGCAGGCTGAGTTCGGGGTGTTGCTGTAGAATTTGTTGATCCAGCTCCAGTTCGAAATGCTCGGCACTCAGGTTATGCTCTTGCAGCTGTTGCAAGTAGTGCTGCAAAAAGCCAGGCTGGAAAAAGGTTTGCGGCGCAATGTTCAGTGCCATTCGGCCGCGCATTAGTCCGGTTTTTTTCCATTGCTGCATTTGCTCACACGCAAGCTTAAGTACCTGCTGATCAAGCCGGATGATCAGATCGGTCTCTTGGGCGACCGGCAAAAATTGAGCGGGCATTAACAAGCCACGTTTAGGATGCTGCCAGCGCACCAGAGTTTCAAAGCCGGTGACTCTGTTGCTGCTGATGCTTAACTTAGGTTGAAAACTAAGCCGCAGTTCCTGTTGACTTAACCCTTGCTGCAGCTCTTGTTCAAGCGCGAAGGACTCACTGGAGCGAGGCAAGGCCGCTTGATTGAATAACTGGATAGGCTGAGCTTTGCTTGTATGGGCGCGCTGCAACGCATGATCGGCACTGCGAAGCAGTTGATCGTAACTGTGGCCGTCATCCGGATAAAGTGCAATGCCGAAAGCCGGCATCAGTGGGGTCTCCTTGGTGGCTTGCTCCAACAGAGGCAGTACTTGTCGTGCCAAGCGATAGCCTTGCAAGTCAAGGCGTGGACTGCCCAGATAAGCTGGAATCAAAAAGCCAAACTCGTTACCACTTAAGCGTGCCATAAAGACGCCAGTGGGAAGACTTGCACGAATAGTGGCTGCCAGCTCTGCCAGAAGCGGAGCGGACAAGGTGCTGCCATCCAACGTATCCAGCTGTAAGATCATGATGGCAAAATTAGGATACTGCTCGGAGGTGGATTGTATTTCTCGCTCCAGATAATCGAGAAATACGGCTCTGTTTGGTAAGCGAGTGCCGGGATCTTTGGTATTGACCCGGCGAAGTTCCAGTTCATTCAGCTTACGGCTGCTAATGTCAGAAAAAGTTGCTAAAAACAGAGCTGATTTGTTGTGACTGGCTGGTCGTAGACAGGAAATGACCAAGTCAATGGCAAAGACTTGTTGGTTGGCTTTACGGCTCCAAATATCGCCATGCCAGAATTGACCTTTGCTGAGTGAACCTTGAATGTCTTTCGCGATGCTTTCCGGCTCTCCCTGACTATTGAACAGTCTAAGCGGTTTTCCCTGTACCTGCTCAAGCGAAAAGCCTGTTAAGCGGGAAAAGGCCTGATTGGCATCCAGTACCTGCAGATCAGCATTGAGTAGGCAGACAGCATCCTGATGTTGATGAATAAAGGTAGTGAGTTGATCGGCTTTACTGTTTGCCTGACGTAACTTGGTCCAAAGGGCGATACTAAGTATCAGTAACAGAAAGACAAGGCCAAGCGTAACGGGCAATAGAGTTGGTGACGCAGGCATAGCGGCGGCAGGTAAGCTAAAGCTAAGCAGGCTTGTGTAAATCATCAAGCGGCCGATCAGCGCCATGGTAACAACATCCCTGTGTTGACTATTATCTGAACTCTTACTATAGCGCTGGCACTGTTGTAAATGCAACTTTTAATCGGATCTTCGCGACAATTTACCTGAAAGGGTTTTTTCTTGCAAACGAACAGGACGCTTACTGTCGAGACGCTTTACAACAAACAGGCTGGCAAGCTGTTGCCTGTCCTTTTTTCTGGTATATTTCTGTTTGATTCTAGACGCTGCTTGCTTCGATCATGGGGTTCTATGTTTGATATCGCTTTGTTTGAGCCACAAATTGCGCCAAATACCGGAAACATCATTCGACTGGCTGCCAACCTTGGAGCCCGTTTGCATTTAATTGAGCCATTAGGCTTTGAGCTGGAGGAAAAAAAATTACGGCGTGCAGGGCTGGATTACCATGACTTAACTCAGGTTTTTCGGCATGCTGATTACGCTGCATTTCAGAGCGTCATTGGAAAGCGCCGAGTTTTGGCCTGTACCACCAAAGGCAGCCAGCCTTACCATCAGGTGCAATACCAAACTGAGGATGTGCTGCTGTTTGGCTCTGAAACCTCAGGCTTGCCTGATGCCATTCGCGATGGCTTTGCAGCAGAACATCGCATTCGCATCCCGATGCAGCCACAAAGCCGTAGCCTGAATTTGGCCAATGCAGTGGCTATCATTAGTTACGAAGCCTGGCGACAGCAGGGCTTTGCCGGCGGGATCTAACATCCATCCGTTGACTGATGGCGGGCAAAAAAAGCCAAAATCAACTGCACCGCCTGTTGCCGGATCGCAGTTTTTTCCAACAGCAATTCGTGTTTTGCCCCAGCTAAAACCAGTACTTCACGCTGCTCTGGCCGTTGAGCGGCAAATTGGTGCTGGGCCTGATTATCGACCACTTTATCTGCCCCTGCTTGCAGGATAAGCAATGGCAGGTCAATGCTGTGCCCACTCGAGGCCAGTCGCTGCATGACCTGTGCTGCAGCCAGCAGCCAGTCCAAAGTCACCCCGCCCAGTTGCAACTCTGGCTCAGCCTGATAGAGCGACAGCAGCCACTGATACTGCTCTGGACATTGGGTCAGCCGGTTGCGCTCAAAGGGCTCTGGCGCAAAGTTTCCTTGTCCCGGTAAATACCAGACGTCTGTGGACAACTTGCGATTCAGCCAGCGTAGAGCGCGTACCAGTGGCATGGCGGCTTTAAATGGAATGGGGCCAGAATAAATGCCCAGCATTGGAGAGCAAAGCACCGCAGCCGTGAACGGATGCGTGGGGTGTTGCAGCAGATAATTGGCAAAAATGGCGGACCCCATCGAATGACAAAGTGCAAAGTGCTGCCGATGCCCAGAGGGCAGTACCACTTGATCGATAAACTGCTGCCAGTCCGCACTGTAGTGATCGAAGCTGCTGATATGGCCTTTGTGTGGGTTGCCCAGCTCACGGCTGGACGTTCCCTGGCCCTGATGATCGAGAATAAAAACGCTGTAGCCGGCTTGAACCAGTTGGTAGATGACTGCGGCGTACTTGATGGCCATTTCGATGCGGCCTGAGCTGATCACCACAGCGGCTGTCGCATCCTGGACCCGATAGTGGCTGTAACTGAGTTGAAAACCCCGCGCATTGGTCAGTTGACCGTGCCGCATCCGTTGCCAAAGTGGCTGCCACCGAGTTTGCCACTGCTGTTGAACCGAGATTTGCTTGTCCGGGTCAGTGCTTTGCTTAGGCTCCGGCATTGGGAGACTCCTTCGGGGTGTCGGCTGTTGTGATTAAGGGCTCTGGAAAGCGCAGCTCCATGCAGAGCCCTTGAGGCTGCCTAAGACTGGCAGATAGCTGGCCCCCTTGGTGACGAATGGACTCTGCGGCAATCGCCAGACCAAGACCAAAGCCACCACTGTCCGGGGTGCGGCTATCGCTGAGCCGGTAAAAAGGGGTGAACATTGCTGTTAATGCATCGGCAGGTACGCCTGGGCCCTGATCGCAAATCCGAATGCACAGCTGCGCTTTGTGTTGCTCCAGCTGACAGTGAATAGCGCTGCCTGCCGGGCTGTACTTGATGGCATTGCGCAGAATATTTTCCAGTGCGCGCAGCAATAAGCGTGGCTCGGCCAGCAGTCTAAGCCCGGTGACGCTTTGCAGCTGGATCTGTTGCTGTTTGCTGTCGGCTTCCAGCTGACAGCGCTCTACCAGCTGCAGCATCAACTCAGCAGGATCCAGCCATTCAGGAGTGATTGGGTAGTGACCACTGTGCAGACGGCTGTAGGTCAGCAGTTCATTGAGCAGGGCATCCACCTGCTCCAGTTCCTGCTGCAATCGGGGCAGTTGTTGGCCTTGTTGTTGCCTTTCTTCCAGTGCCAGCGCCAGCTGAGCCCTGGTGAGGGGGGTGCGCAATTCATGCGATACATCACGTAGCAGTCGCTGCTGGGCCAGCACTAACTGGCTGATGCGCTCGGCCATGGCGTTGAAACCTCGCCCCAGACTGCCGAGCTCATCCCGTCGTTTGGCCAAACGGTTGCTGCGTTGTGCCAGATCGCCGGCCGCAAAGTTTTGGTAACTGTGCAGCAGTTCACGCAATGGCCGGGTAATGGACACCGCCAGCAGCAGGCTGGCAATGGCGGATACCAGAAAGAGACTCAACAACAGAATCGACTGGGGCAGGGCACTCAGTTGCCACCAGGGTTGCTCAGGGCCTTGCCGTTGCTGATACAGCGTCAAGGTACGGCCATCCAGGGTAATGGCGACAGGACCGGCCAGATATAGGTTGGAATGACGCAGCAAGCGGGGTTGCTCTAAGTCCGCCAGCTCGGTCAGCCAATGCTGGTCAAAGTTTCTGGGCAGTCCCGCCGGGTTCAGTACTTGCTGCTGCTGAGGATCGACCAGCAACCAGCGGCCCTGGCGTCGTCGCTCCAGTCGCTGCAACAAGTCCGGCAAAGATTCGGCATCGCTGAACAAGCGGGCGGCATGTTGCAATTGATGTTGCATCGGAGGCGGTAGGCGCCGGATTTCCGTGTGCTCGGGCAATCCTCTGGCTATCAGCAAGGTGCCGGCAACGGTGGCCAGGATCACCAGCCAAAACCAAAGAAAAATCCGACTGGCCAGAAATTGCAGTGGATGCTTTAGCATGGCTCTGTTTCCGGAATAAAGCGAAAGCCACTGCCACGTAGGGTTTGGATGTAGTCTTGGGTGCTGTGCTTGGCCAATTTGCGACGGATGTTGCTCAGGTGCATATCCAGACTGCGATCATGCAATTGCAGGTTGCGACCCAGCACCTGCTTGCTTAATTCTTCTTTGGAAATGACCTGGCCAGCCCGTCGCATCAGATAGTCCAGCAACTGAAACTCGGTGGCGGTTAGTCGGACGGGGTGTTGCTGCACCTGCAGCTGATGACTGGCGGAGTCCAGCTGAACATCGTGCAATTGCAGTACCGCTGTGCGCTGTTGCTGATGCTGTTGCACCAACTCGATGCGACGAAAAATGGCTTTAATGCGGGCCGAAAGCTCACGAGGGTTAAAAGGTTTGGCCAGGTAGTCGTCGGCGCCCAGCTCCAGACCGACAATGCGATCAATGTCATCGCCGCGGGCGGTTAGCATCAACACCGGACAGCTGCTGGTTTTGCGCAGCTCCTGCAGCAAGGTTAACCCATCCATACCGGGCAACATGATATCCAGCAAAATTAAGTCGTGCCCACCGCGCTGGGCCAGAGCCAGGCCCTCAGGCCCCTGATGACAGGCGGCAAAAACATAGCCATCTGGCTCCAGGTACTCTTGCACCAAGCCGGTTAGTTCCCGGTCATCGTCGATCATTAGAATGCGGTTCATGCCATCCCCTGCGTTGGCAGCAATGACCTTAGTCTAACGACATCCTGCTCCGTGGAACAGGCCTTTACCGAACCTTTACACAGCCTTTGCACTGCTTTGCATTCGGCTTGCTAAGCTGGAATCGTCAACAAATACAGGAGACAGCGGATGAAAACAACCTACTGGATGACTTTACTGATGGCCGGCTCTTTATTGGCGGCCGCGGCACCTGCGCAGGCCACTGGCGGCGACCTGAGTGCTGAGCAAGGTGCCCGAACCTTTGAGCAGCGCAGTCAGCGACGCTGGCAGCAAGACTCTGGCAAGCAGGGCCGGCAAACCGGTTGGGCAGGACGTCATGGTTGGCAGCAACTGAACCTGACCGAAGCGCAGAAACAGCAACTGCGGGCGTTACGACGCGAGCATCGAGCGGAAGCTGGTGCCAGAGCCGGACAGCGTGAGCAGCATCAGCAGTTGCGACAACTGGTGCAAGCCGACCGTTTTGATGCCACTGCTGCGCGTTTGTTGCTGGAGCAGCGGCAAGAAGCACAACTTGAGCAGCAGCTGGCACGCCTGACTTTTCGTCATCAGGTCTGGCAATTGCTGACCGATGAGCAACGTGCCCAGTTGCAGCAGCGCCCTGGAAAGGGGAAGCCGGCTGTAGCAACGAAACAAGGCCGGCCTGAAAGGGGTTAAGACTGGGTAAAGTCCAATTCTTTTAATTTCCGGGTTAAGGTATTGCGGCCCCAGCCAAGCAGGCGGGCCGCTTCCTGTTTATGGCCATGGGTATGTTGCAGTGCTTGTTGCAGAGCGATGCTTTCCAGTTGCTGGCTGGCATCGTTCAGAATATCCATTCTGCCTTGTTGCAACTGCTGCTGCATCCAATGGCGAAAGTTGTCTTGCCAGCGGCCAGTGGTGTTACTTTGATCTGTGTCGCTAAGCGGGGTGCTTTCCGTCGGCTCTGTGCTTAACTCGGGTGGTAAGTCGGCTATCAGCACTTGCTTGCCACTGGCCATCACCGTCAGCCAGCGGCAGGTGTTTTCCAGCTGGCGCACATTGCCGGGCCAATCCAGCTGTTGCAGGTACTTTTCTGCTTCGGTGCTGAGTTGCTTGGCCTCGACATTCAACTCCTTGGCCGCTTGCTGCAAAAAGTGCCGGGCCAGTGCGGGAATGTCTTCGCGCCGCTCTTTCAGGCGGGGAATGTGCACCCGAATTACATTGAGGCGGTGAAACAAGTCTTCCCGGAATTGATGTTTGGCCACCAGCTGTTCCAGGTTTTGGTGGGTGGCGGCAATAATACGCACATCAACACTGATGGCCTGATGGCCACCAACCCGGTAAAACTGGCCATCGGCCAGCACCCGCAGCAGTCGGGTTTGCACATCCAGCGGCATGTCGCCGATTTCATCCAGAAATAAGGTGCCACCATCGGCTTGCTCAAAGCGGCCTTTGCGCACATTGGCAGCGCCGGTAAAAGCTCCTTTTTCATGGCCAAACAGCTCGGACTCAATCAAATCTTTTGGGATAGCGGCCATATTCAACGCAATAAAAGGCTGCTCACTGCGCGGGCTGTGCTTGTGCAGTGCCTGGGCCACCAGCTCTTTGCCGGTACCGGATTGACCATTGATCAGCACACTGATGCTGGAGCGGCTAAGCCGGCCAATGGCACGGAAGACTTCCTGCATGGCGGGCGCCTCACCAATAATCTCGGGCGATAACTGGGCTTGTGTCACTCTGGTTTTGCGTTGACTGGCCTTGTTGTGCTCCAGTGCGCGGCTGACAAGAGCGACAGCTTCATCCATATCAAATGGTTTGGGCAGGTATTCAAAAGCGCCTTGTTTGAAGGCATTGACTGCACTGTCGAGATCCGAATGCGCAGTCATGATGATCACCGGTAGCTCGGGAGCCAGTTGTTGCAAACGTTGCAACAAGGCCATGCCATCGGTGCCTGGCATGCGAATATCGGATAACACTACAGCGGGCTGGTGATAGTCCAGCCGTTGCAGCATCAGGTCGGCACTGGCAAAGCTTTCGCAAGGGATCTCGGCCCGCTGCAAGGCCTTTTCCAATATCCAACGAATGGAGTTATCGTCGTCAATGATCCATACATCCTGGTTCATAGCGGTTCCTCAGTGTCACTGATGGGAAGGTACAAAGTAAATTCGGTATGGCCTGGCCAGCTGTCGCAATCGATCCAGCCACCATGTTGGTGCAACAGGGTTTGGGCGATGGTCAGGCCCAAACCGCTGCCACCAACTTTGCCGCTGACCATGGGATAAAATAAGGTATCCCGGATGTCGGTCGGGATGCCTGGGCCATCGTCAATCACCTTGATGGCGGCGACCAACTTATGGCGCTGGCCATGCAAGGTATGCTGGTACAAAATCCGGCTTTGCAGCAAAATTTGCCCACCTTGTTCCAGCGCTTGTTGTGCATTGCGAACGATGTTGAGCAAGGCCTGCTCTATCAGCTCGGGATCAAAACGAAAAACCGGAATGCTGGGGTCGTAGTCGCGTTGAAAGTGAATGGCTGCCGGGTTATCCAATTGTGCCAGCTGATAGACTCGCTCAATCACCTGATGCAGATTGGCGTATTGTTGCTGAGGGGGACGGTAAGGGCCCAGTAAGCGGTCGACCAATTTTCGCAAGCGGTCGGCCTGAGCAATGATCAGCTGGGTGTATTCTTTTTGCTCATCCGATAAAGAAGACTCCAGCAACTGGGCGGCACCGCGCAAGCCGCCCAAAGGGTTTTTAATCTCATGCGCTAAATTACGCACCAGCTCGCGGGCGGCATGGTGTTGGTGCTGCTGAACATTTTCCTGGCTTATTTTACGCTGGCGCTCTATTTGGCGGATTTCCAGCAGCAAATACCAGTGGTCCTGATGCTCAAAAGGGGTTAGGTAGAGATCCAGCAGGGTTGGGTGACCGTCGTGCAAAATGGTCTGCACATCGCTGATGGCAAAACTGGTTTGTTGCTGCAGTGCACGCAACAGCGGCTCCTTGCCCAGTTCGCAGTATTGGAACAGCTCGGGAAAGCGTTGGCCGCTTAAACGTTTTTCACTGATGGCCAACACCTGGCTGCAGGCAGCGTTAAAAAAGCAAAGTTGCAGCTCTTGATTCAGCACCAACACGGCTGTGTTGAGCAGATCACTCAATTGCTGTGGTTCAAACGCCATAGTTTGCGCTGTTTGCTGTCCTGATTCGGTCACGGCCTCGCCCTCTCGCACCATCATGGTGCACTTGCGATGCCAGTGTAGGTTAAAAAAACACAGGATGCACCACAAATGCCCTATCTTGGGGGTATCACCGTTCTTCTGTGCAAATAGAAGGTGATGATATCACTCTCTGCAAGTTGCTTGCCGCTTTGATCAAGCAACAGCAGTTGCAGTTGGTGCTCACCGCGATCATGATCGCGCAGGATAAAAGTGGTGCTGGTTTGAGGCTCGCCGTATATGTCCCCATTCACTTTCAGAGCTATTTGAAAACCACGGACAAAGCGTGGTTGCACCCGTCCACGGACATGGACGGTACCGGTATTGTCACGAATGGTGGCTTCTTGTTCTGGCGAGGTGATTTCAATGGTAAATGGAGTGCTTTCCTCTTTTTGTTCAGGCTGGAAGGGTTTCGCTGCTTCCATCAGGTTAATTTTGGTGGTCAGGTTTACTTCTTCAGAGCCCGGCTTAGGGCTGTCTGAAAACACCAGCACTCCATTGGCATCGCGCCAAACATAGACTTTACCACTGGCATCCAACGGGGTTGGAAGACACAGCAAGCAGAAAATTACCATGCAAAGAAGTCGTGTCATCACCGGCTTGAACCTTGTTGCTCAACTGACTAATTATAGTTCACTTTACGTGCCTTTGTTGAATTTGACCAGAGGTCTTTGAAATCAAAGGCAAAGCGCTCATCAATGAAACAAGCCCGCCGGTGGCGGGCTTGTTAGGCTGGAGACTTGAGCAAAGCGGTTTAGACGCTGTAGTAGAGTTCAAACTCCAGTGGGTGAATCGCAATGTTGACGCGACGTGCTTCTTCACGTTTGATGGCGATGTAGGCATCAATCATGTCGTTCGACATCACGCCGCCTTTGGTGAAGACTTCACGAGAAGCATCCAGTGCATCCAAAGCCTGATCCAGCGAAGTAGCTACTTGCGGAATGTTGGCCGCTTCTTCAGCGGGCAGGTCGTACAAGTCTTTATCCATCGCATCGCCAGGGTGGATCTTGTTCTGAATGCCATCCAGGCCTGCCATCAGCTGAGCCACGAAAGCCAGGTAAGGGTTGGCAGCCGGATCCGGGAAACGACACTCAATACGACGCGCTTTGGCGCTTGGTACCATCGGAATCCGAATGGAGGCCGAGCGGTTACGTGCAGAATACGCCAACATCACCGGTGCTTCGTAGTGCGGAACCAAGCGCTTGTAGGAGTTGGTCGACGGGTTGGTAAAGGCATTGATGGCGCGGGCATGTTTGATGATACCGCCGATGTAGTACAAGGCGATTTCAGACAGACCGGCGTATTTATCACCGGCGAACAAGTTAACGCCATCTTTGGCCAATGACTGGTGACAGTGCATGCCCGAGCCGTTGTCACCAAACAGCGGTTTTGGCATAAAGGTAGCGGTTTTACCGTAAATGTCGGCCACGTTGTGGATGACGTACTTCAGAATTTGTACTTCGTCGGCTTTTTTGGTCAGGGTATTGAAGCGGGTGGCAATTTCGTTTTGACCGGCCGTGGCGACTTCGTGGTGGTGCGCTTCGACCACCTGGCCCATCTCTTCCAACACCGTACACATGGCGCTGCGAATATCGTGTGATGAATCGACCGGCGGCAGTGGGAAGTAGCCGCCTTTGACGCGTGGGCGGTGACCTTTGTTGCCATCGGTCATTTCGGAACCCGAGTTCCAGGCTGCTTCACCATCGTTGATTTTAAAGAAAGAGCCCGACATATCGGTATGGAAACGGATATCGTCGAACATAAAGAACTCTGGCTCAGGGCCAAACAGCACGGTATCGGCGATGCCGGTGGACTTCAGATACTCTTCAGCGCGCAATGCGATGGAACGCGGGTCCCGGTCGTAACCTTGCATGGTGCCAGGCTCAATGACATTGCAGCGAATGTTCAGGGTACTTTCTTCAAAGAAAGGATCCATCACCGCAGTCTCTGGATCCGGCATCAAAATCATGTCGGAGTCGTTGATGCCTTTCCAGCCCATAATAGAAGAACCATCGAACATTTTGCCGTCTTCGAAAAAGTCTTCGGAAATCTGGCTAACAGGTACCGTTACGTGCTGCTCTTTGCCTTTGGTGTCGGTAAAACGCAGATCGACAAACTTCACTTCGTTCTCTTCAATCATCTTCATTACAGATGCGGCCATGGGTTCCTCCAGTTGGTTCCATAGGAATAGGTTCGTTCGCTCGTGTTGATGCCAAAACTGTGCCAGTAAGAAAAGTTTACTTTAATCAGGTGGTTGAGTTTTTGTGCTCTACTCTGCACCGTGGCAATGCACTGTTTTGGTGCTGCTATTCGCCATCTTGGTGCGTTTTAGTCTGGCATAATTTCCGCCGGATGCCAGTCAGGACGCTTTGCTGGTGGAAAAAAATCCGACTTTAGTTCTTCTTTTTCGTGAAACAGAGTAGAATATGCGCCCTTGTTTACAAAGTTTGTTGTTTGCCTGGTGGTCATCTGACGGTCACAGGGTGCTACAGAGGAAAGAAAAAGCATGAGCGTTACCGCGACCGATATTCAGAAACTACGCAACGTTGCCATCATTGCGCACGTTGACCACGGCAAAACCACCCTGGTAGATAAACTGCTGCAGCAGTCTGGCACCTTTGATGAGCGTGCCAAGTTGCAAGAGCGGGTGATGGACTCCAACGATCAGGAAAAAGAGCGGGGTATTACCATTCTGGCGAAAAACACTTCGGTGCGCTGGAACGATTACCACATCAATATTCTGGATACACCGGGACACGCCGACTTTGGTGGTGAAGTGGAGCGGGTTTTATCGATGGCCGATTCGGTCCTGCTGCTGGTCGACGCGGTGGATGGCCCAATGCCACAAACTCGTTTTGTCACCCAAAAGGCCTTTGCTCATGGTTTGAAGCCGATTGTGGTGGTCAACAAGATTGACCGTCCTGGTGCCCGGCCGGACTGGGTCATCGACCAGGTGTTTGATCTGTTTGATAACCTGGGCGCGACCGATGAGCAGCTGGACTTCCCAATTGTTTACGCCTCTGCTCTCAATGGTTGGGCCACGCTGGATCACAGCGAGCCAAAAACCGACATGACCGAGTTGTTCCAGGCCATCGTTGATAACGTGACGCCGCCAGATGTTGACCCGGCAGGTGACACCCAGCTGCAAGTTTCGCAGCTCGACTACTCCAGCTACCTGGGCATCATCGGTATTGGTCGGATCAAACGCGGTACCTTGCGTCCTAACCAGCAAGTCACCATCATTGGGGCTGATGGCAAAAAACGCAATGGCAAAGTCGGTCAGGTCTTTGGTTACCTTGGCTTGGAGCGCATCGACACCACCGAAGCAACCGCTGGCGATATCGTCGCCTTTACCGGCTTGGGTGAGCTGAAAATCTCCGACACCATTTGTGCACCTTCAGCGGTAGAAGCCTTGCCAGCGTTAACGGTCGATGAGCCAACCGTGACCATGACCTTTCAAGTCAACACCTCACCCTTCGCAGGTAAAGAAGGCAAGTTTGTCACCTCGCGTCAGATTCTGGAGCGGTTGCAAAACGAGCTGAAACACAATGTGGCACTGCGGGTGCAAGAGACCGAAGATGGCGATAAGTTCCGCGTCTCCGGTCGCGGCGAATTGCACCTGGGCGTGTTGATTGAGAGCATGCGTCGTGAGGGCTTTGAGCTGGCGGTATCGCGGCCGGAAGTGATCATGAAGACCGTTGATGGCGTGAAAATGGAGCCTTATGAGCAGTTAACCGTAGACTGCGAAGAAGAGCACCAGGGCGCTGTGATGGAAAAAATGGGCGAGCGTAAAGCGGAGATGACCAACATGCAGCCGGACGGCAAAGGCCGGGTGCGGATGGACTTCGTGGTACCAAGCCGTGGCTTGATTGGCTTCCGTACCGAGTTTATTACGCTCACCTCTGGCACTGGCCTGATGTACCACAGCTTTGATCACTATGGTGAGTTTAAAGGCGGCACCATTGGGCTGCGCAACAATGGCGTGATGATCTCCAATGCCATGGGCAAAGCGGCCGGTTATGCCATTTACTCGCTGCAAGAGCGCGGCCGGATGTTTATTGGCCATGCGGAAGAAGTCTACGAAGGCCAGGTGATTGGCATTCATAGCCGCAGCAACGATTTAACGGTGAACTGCTTGAAAGGCAAGCAGTTGACCAACGTACGGGCATCCGGCACCGATGAAGCCATCAACCTGGTACCACCGATCCGCTACACGCTGGAGCAAGCGCTGGAGTTTATCGATGACGACGAGTTGGTGGAAGTGACCCCGGCGTCTATCCGTATTCGTAAGCGTCACCTGACGGAAAATGAGCGTAAACGCGCCAGCCGTCAGTCAGGAGCTTAATAAGCATCGGATTCACGAATGAAACCAGCTTGAAAAGCCGGGAACTGACTGGTCAGTTCTCGGCTTTTTTTATACACTGACATCAAATCGAAGGCCAAGGAGTGCGCTGTGCCGCTCATTAAATGGCATGAGTTTCTCAATGCCAGTCCTCAGTTTATCAAAGGTTACATTCAGCGGTGTCAGCAAGACCAGATTAATCTGGTCGGCGGCTATCTGGCCTACATCTCGTTGCTATCACTGGTACCTTTCATTGCCGTGATGTTTTCGATGCTAAGTGCTTTTCCCATGTTTGCCGAGTTTCGCCAGAGCATGGAAAACCTGCTGTACGCCAATGTGGTGCCGTCGCGTGGCGATGAAATCAAAGACTACGTCAATGAGTTTATTGGCAATACCCGGGGGATGACGGCTGTCGGAGTCAGTGCTTTGATCGTGGTGGCGCTGTTGCTGATCCACAACATCGATAAAACGCTGAATAAAATCTGGCGTATCAACAAGCGTCCAAGGCCCGTCATTTCCTTTTCGATTTATTGGATGATATTAACGCTAGGGCCGATTTTATTTGGCACCTCCATTGCTGTGAGCTCCTATCTGGTGACTTTAACCCAGTTTGCCGAGGACTTTACGCCGGGACTGTCCAGTTTTTTGTTGGGCTTGGTGCCTTATCTGATGTCGCTGCTCGCATTTTGCATTTTGTATCTGGTGGTGCCGAATACCAAGGTGCGGATCCGCCATGCCTTCTTCGGCGGTTTGTTGGCGATGCTGTTGTTTGAGCTGTTGAAATACGGCTTTGCGCTGTACATTACGCACTTCCCATCTTACCAGGTGATTTACGGCGCTCTGGCGCTGGTGCCTATTTTGTTTGTCTGGGTCTATTTGTGTTGGCTGGTGGTGCTGATTGGTGCTGAGCTCACCGCTTATCTAAAAGATTGGGAAGGCTTGGCAGAAACGGATTGTTGCGATGATCCTCAGCCGGAGGAGGCGCCATGAAAGCACTCATTCAACGTGTCAACTCGGCCAGTGTCACCGTCGCTGGTCAACAAATAGCGGTGATCGATCAGGGACTGCTGATCCTGTTAGGGGTCGAGCAGCAGGATACAGAGCTGAGCGCCGCTTTGCTGGCTGACAAAGTCTGCAAGTACCGCCTCTTTAGTGATGCGCAAGGCAAAATGAACCTGAATGTGCAGCAAATTAAAGGTGAGATTTTGGTGGTATCGCAGTTTACTCTGGCTGCCGATACCCGCTCAGGCTTACGACCCAGCTTTTCACAGGCTGCCGCTCCTGAACAAGCCGAACGCCTGTACCTGCACTTTGTGGAGCGCTGTAAGGAGCACAACCTGCCGGTAGTGACCGGGCAATTTGCTGCAGACATGCAGGTTGCGCTGGTCAACGATGGCCCTGTCACCTTTTTACTGGATACGGATCAGCACTAAGCCATGACTATTTGTCTGCAAACGCCAGTCAGCGATGCTGACTGGCACGATTACTATCAATTCCGCTGGCAACAGTTGCGTCAGCCTTGGGGGCAACCGCCTGGCTCTGAACGCGATGCGCTTGAAGCAAGCAGTCATCACCGCATGCTGCGCCATGGTGAGCAGGTGGTGGGGGTGGGGCGCCTGCATCCGTTGAATGAGCGCCAGGCGCAAATTCGTTACATGGCGGTGGCTGCGGACTATCAGGGCCAGCAGCTGGGCGCTCGCCTGGTGGCAGCGCTGGAGCAACAGGCGCATCAGCTTGGTTGCTCCGAGGTGGTACTCAATGCCCGACACAACGCGGTTGGCTTTTACCAGCGACTTGGTTACGGCGTGACTTCAGAGGCACCAAGCCAATTTGGTATACCGCATTACCGGATGCAGCGCTGGTTATGTCTGCCGGGTTCGGCTGCGCTCTGGCAACAGCGTTGTGACGATTTGCAGCAAAGCTGGCATCGACAAATTCCGCTCAGTCATTTTATGCAGCTGGATATCGGTGCTTTTGATGGCACCGAGTTGCGTTGCCTGGCGCCGCTGGAACCCAATATCAATCTGCACGGCACCATGTTTGCGGGCAGCCTGTACAGCCTGGCAACACTCACCGGATGGGGATTGCTGCACTTGCAACTGCAGGCGCTGGCGCTGGAGGCCGATCTGGTGTTGGCCGATGCACAGATCCGTTATCTGAAACCGATGCAGCACTGCCCAACAGCCCGCACTTCGCTGCTGGAGGCCAAAGGCGATCTAACGGTGTTGCGCCAGGGCAAGCATGCCAGTCAGCGCATTGCGGTGGAGTTACTGAGTGCCGATAAGGTGGTGGCGCGCTTTGATGGCCATTACAAAGCATTGCTACCAAGGAAAAAAGCATGAAGATCATTGTGGTAGGCTGTGGTTGGTTAGGCCAGCAACTGCTCCCTGTGCTGCTGGCCGAAGGGCATCAAGTGCTGGCGACCCGTCGTTCTGCAGAAGCGCTGCCAGGGTTTGCGCCGGAGGTGACCGGCAAGGTACTGCGCTTGCCATTGCAACCCGGTGATGAAGCCGCGCTGCGGCAAGACTTTTTTCAATCGGTAATAATTTGTGCCATCACACCAGGCTGGCGCAAGCAGGGCGGCGAGGGGTATCTGGCCAGTCTGGCTTCGTTGGCGCAGCTGATGAAACAAAGCGGCAGCCTGGCTTGCATCCACTTTAGCTCAACCGGGGTCTATCAAGGGCTTGCTGGTGAGGTGGATGAACAAGCTGCAATCAAGCAGGACGACGACAAAGCCAGTTTGCTTTATCAGGGTGAGCAAATCCTTAGCGCGATGCTGCCGACCTGTACTTTGCGTCTGGGCGGCTTGATAGGGCCTGGACGACATCCCGGGAATTTTCTGCGAAGTGGTTTACTGGCCGATCCTGATGGACCGGTGAATATGGTGCACAGCGAGGATGTGGTACGTGCCGTCCGTCTGCTGCTGCAACAACAGCATTGGCCGGCTGTATTCAATCTGTGCTGCCCTGATGCTGTCAGCCGGCGGCAGTTTTATCAGCGAGCGAGGGCGCTCAGTGGGCAGCCGGTTTTGGTTGAAGGCGAGACCAGCACTGCAGCGCGGCGGGTGCTTGCATCCGCGATAACGGCACAGCTTGGTTTTCAGTACCGTTACTCCTCAGCGCTGAATGCACTGACGAATTTGGCTTAAAAATGCACTGTTTCGTAACTTTATCAGATTACTGATGACTTTATCGGAGATTTATCAGGCTTTTGTCAGGATTTGATGGCTGCACCTGCGCATAATGAGTGCAGTTTTTGCTTCTCAGGAATGAGTTATGTTGCGCAGTCAATGGTTGTTGTTGTCCACCATCAGTACCTTGCTAGGGATTTTTGCAGGGGCTTGTTATTTGTTGTTTTCTGAACATTCCATCGTGTTTTCCCAATCGGCTCTGGTGCTCTCAGAGTTTTGGTCTACATTCCTGTTGTGGGCCTTTGTTCTGCTGTTTGTGTCGGCTTTGATGTTTAATTTGCTTGCCTTCATCGAAATGGACTCCGGCACCCGCTGGCGTACTTTATCGAACCGATTGCAAGGCGAGCAGGGTCGGCTCGAACAGCAGGAGTTTTTTTTCACGCGTTTAAAGCAGCAAATGCAGCAACAGGGAAAGCTTTTGCCGGTACTGGATGATGGCAGTGAAGTGTTTTTTTGGCAGCATGCCGTCGGTAAAACCCTAGTGTACTTCTATCCCGATGCAGACAACATGGTTACCATCGAGTGTCTACGTGATCAATTCCAGCAGATGTTGAGTTATGACTGTGCTCAAGGCATGCTTATTAGTTTTCAAGGCTTTACCAGTCAGGCTCGGATCTTTGCCCGTGAAGCCAACATTGAACTGATCGAGTACCAGCCAGATACACAGCAACAGGTTCGTCGGCTGTCAACGCTGGCGCAACCGGAAGGCCGCACTGGCTTGCTCCAACTCTGAAGCCAGCCGCGTCACATCCTCGCTGTGCGCCTGGGTGCTGCTGGCTTTTTCGGTACTGTT
>JAFIFR010000041.1 GCA_020831935.1 Alkalimonas sp. | reverse complement strand
GCTTTGGTGCCTTTGAACGAAATCACCGGCCGTACATTGGAGTACAGATTGAATTGTTTGCGTAAGGTCACATTGATGGAGGTAAAACCTTCGCCAACCGGCGTGGTCAATGGCCCTTTCAAGGTGATTTTGTTGCGGGCAATCGCATCCAGTGTCGCCTGAGGCAACAGCTCACCTGTTTTTTCCAGCGCTGTTAAGCCAGCATCTACGTACTCGTAAGCAAAGTCACAGCCAACTTTGTCGAGGATCTGAATGGCTGCTTCAACAATACTGGGACCGATGCCATCACCTTTGATGACCGTAATGGTTTGGGTAGTCATGAAAAACCCTTTAATTAGCTATCGTGGAATTGGAGGCTGGGCAGAGCTGCCCGAAATCGCGGCAAATTATAGCACTTTTTCCTGATATGATGCCAGTTTGTAGGAAGCTTACTTGATATACGACCTTAGTCGCAGACTTTGCCGCCATTAATTAAGTAATAAAACTACATCATGCTGGGCAGTGGGTAATAGCAAAGGGCCAACAGGGCGGCATCGGTTTGCTCTGTTAGCTGAAAGGGTGGTGCTGGTTGCAGCATCAGCTGCTCGCACTGTGTGAAAGCCTGATGCAGTTGCTGGCTGTATAGCCGGACTGTGGCAGGCTGAGCATGCGCGCTGTCGGGCAACCGAAAGTACAGCAAAGCCTTTTGCAGGGTTGTGGGCAACTGGTAATGATGACAGAGCCACTGCAGCCGTTTTAAAAATTCATTGGACTGCCAGATTTGTCGCCGGCACAGCTGCTGCAAGTGCTGGCAACTGGCTGGCGTCAAGCCGGGCAGATAACGCAAAGAGCCTTGCTGCCACAAAGGCAGACAAAGCAGCCAGCTGAGCAGCTCGGTCTGAGCGGCCGGCAGGTTGGTTTCAGTCTTGCGCAGAGCCAGATGCAGCATACGGCGCAGTTGCAGCAACCACAGATGAAAGGGCTGCCGCTGTTGCTGCGCAAATTGCAAACACTGGCTTTGCGCCAACAACCACGCCAGCTGACTGCTCCCCAGCAGCAGGAGGGCGTGTTTAAGCTGGCCAATGGCTTGCTGACTTCGATTGGCCTGGCTGGCCGCTTCAAGCAGCAGTTGCGTGTCGGTAGGATTATGCTCCAACTGTTGCAGCAGCTCGGATTGAGGCAAAGCGCAAAGTGCTTCAATATCTGCATAATTGAGCGGAGATGCTGCGCTTTGTTCTGGCCAGAGCTGCGGGATCAGTTCAGCGGCACAGGCTCTGTCGATTTGCTCCAACCAGCTCCAGTCGCTAAAGCGACTTTGAAGCTGATGCTCTGGCTCCACCAGCTCGGTCACGGCTTGCACTGGTCCTTGCAGCCGGCCGCTTTGCAGCGGCAGCAGCAGCCAGCAATCGTCTTGCTGGTCGAGCACCAGATAGCATTGCCCGGCACTTTGCAAGCGTTGACCACAGCGCCACAGAGTTGGCCCTGAGCTGGCCAATGCACTCAGATGGTGTTGGCTATAAGGATCGAGTTGCCGCCAGAACAAGCTTTGCAGCTTTCGCAACAAGCCGGCATTGGCGCTAAGACACAACCGACTGGCCAACTGATAGCTCAGCGCTAAGGCACTGCTGAATGGGTTTTGTTGCCAATAGGGAAGATTAGCGGCCTTGGGATGACACTGTTGCAGCCAATGGCGGCTGTAAGCGGGCAATTGGTCGTTGAATCGGGCCAGGCTGTAGCGGGCGGCTAAGTGCAGCAGCTTGGAGTTTGAGCGTTGCTCTGCGCTCAGGCGATTCAAGGGCTCGGCAACAGCCAGCAAGCCAAGCAAAGCAGTGCTTAGCAGTTGAATGCGCAGCTTTTCAGGCCATTGCTGCTGGTAAGACAACACCAGCAACAGGCAAGCTTGCCGCATGGCTACCAGAGTCGCAAAGGGTGCTTGTTCGGCGCTTAATTGCAGTTGAGCCAGCAAACTGTATGGGCTCTGCTCAGCCTGGGCCAGTATCGCCTGAGCCAGTTGCTCGGCTTGAGATGGCAAGTTTTCCAGGCCAGCCGGCTCGCCCCCCGAGCGGTAAAAGTCGCTGATTGCCTGATACAAAGCCGGCCAGCTGCGTGGCTTAGTCTGGGTTTGGACGTTCGCGTTCATAGCGCTCGATGGCTTCGTTGCCGATGGCGACCAGTTGCCGATCGACAAACAGCAGGGCGGTGCACTCATCTTCGGTGGTGATGCCGTCAGCGATGGCGCGGTGGGTGCGGTAGTACAACAGTTGGTGGACTACGCCATCTTTGCGGTAGGCCCGGGTAATGTCGGGCCCGCCCAGCCGCTCAATCACTTGCTGCTGTTGCACCCCAGTTGCTGGTTCCAGCGCTTTAATGAACTTGGCATTGAAGGTTTCCCGGATTTGCCAGTTCATCTGGGAGGGATCGTCCGGGTAAAAGCGCAAAATGGCTGCCATAATCAGAAAATACAGGGCGATGCCGCCTACGACCAGAGCCAGGATCCTAAGCATGGGCGGCCTCAGATTTCGGGTAGCGCAATTGCTGCAGGTTCAATCCCAGCTCCAGATCACAGCGAGGCTGAAACAACTGCAAAAAGCACTGGATGGCTTCTTTGTGCTCGGCCAGTTTGCTGCGCACTGCTTTCGGGCAATCCGGGTGTTGCATGATGGCGCTGAAGGTATCGCCCAGCTGCAGGATCTCGACCGCTGTTTTGGGCCCGATGCCAGCAACACCGGGGATATGATTGGTATTGTCACCCACCAGGCTCCAATAGCGAATTAAGCGGTGGGGAGCAACGCCAAACTTCTGCTGAACATAGTTGGCATCTGGCCACTCCCGCTTAAAGTGATCGTACAGCCGGACGCCGCTATCCAGTAACGGGAAGTACCCCTTGTCGGTGGAGACCACCGTAACCTCTTGTTGATGTTGGCGCATTTTACTGGCGAGCGAAGCAATGATGTCATCGGCTTCAAAACCGTCCTGCTGGTAACTGCTGATGCCCGAGCTTTCCATATGACGCAGCAAGCCGGGCAAGGCCTGCTGCAACAAAGCGGGCATCGGACTGCGGTTGGCTTTGTAATCGGGGTAGAGCTTATGCCGCCAGGTGGGCTGACTGCTACTGCTGTCAAACACCAGCAGCAGATGGCTGGGCTGACAGTGTTTAACGATGCTAAGCAGGGCTTTGTCCAGAGCCTGGGTGGTGTTTTGAATGATCTGCTGACGCGTGGCTTCGGTCAGTTGATCAGGCAAAGGCTGATAAGGACGCTCCTGCACAGCGTAGAGCCTCCGGATCAGGTTCATTGCATCTATCAACACCAGATGAGTCATGACTTATTGTAAAATCCTGTAGCAGGGTTCGTAGGTGCTGCCCGGTAGCTTCATCCGGCCTTGCTCGACAAAGGCTTGCAACAATTTGTCCATCATCCGCATCAGCTTTGCCTCGCCACTGAGCAAAAATGGACCATGCTCCGCAATGGCTCGGATGCCTTCATCTTTCACATTGCCGGCAACAATACCGGAAAAAGCACGCCGCAAATTTGCCGCCAGTGTCGCGGTATCTTGCTGAGGGTGCAAGTCCAATGCGGCCATATTGGTATGGTTCGGGACAAATGGTTGCTGAAACTCTTTCTCGATTTTAAGGGTCCAGTTAAAGTGGTACGCATCCCCCACATCCCGGCGGTAGCTGCGGACCTCCTGGCAACCGGCTTTTAATGCCTGGGCAACCGCCACCGGATCGTCAATGATGACCTGGATCAGATCCAGCGCTTCTTGCCCCAACGTGTGTTCGATAAAGTGAATGATTTCTTCGAAGTAGGCTTCGCTGCTTTTGGGTCCGGTCAGAATCACCGGCAGCTTCTGCGCCTTGTTGTCGTCGTGCAGCATAATGCCCAGCAGATAGAGCAGCTCTTCGGCGGTGCCGGCCCCACCCGGGAAAATAATGATGCCATGCGCCACCCGGACAAAGGCTTCCAGCCGCTTTTCGATATCGGGTAAGATCACCAGCTCATTAACAATAGGATTGGGTGGCTCTGCTGCGATGATGCTGGGCTCGGTCAGACCCAGGTAACGGCCCTGGCTGATCCGTTGTTTGTTGTGGCCAATGGTGGCGCCTTTCATCGGCCCTTTCATCGCGCCGGGGCCACAGCCGGTACAGATATTCAGGCCACGCAGTCCCAGCTGATAACCCACGTCTTTGGTGTACTGGTACTCTTTTTCCCGAATGGAGTGGCCGCCCCAGCAGACAATCATGTTGGGCTCAGTGGTGCAGCCCAGCACTTGTGCGTTGCGCAAGATATCAAACACACTGTGGGTGATGTGTGCGCTGTTGGCTAAGTCTAAACGGTTGGCGTTGATTTTCAGCTGGGTGTGGTAGAACAGGATGTCGCGCAACACCGCAAACAGATGCTCATGAATACCCTGGATAATTTGCCCATCGACAAAGGCATCTTGTGGAGGATTAAACAGCTCGATTTTAATGCCCCGTTCACGGCTGATCAGGTTGACGGAAAAATCCTGAAACTGCTGGTAAATTTCGGCTGAGCTGTCGGTGTGGCTACCGACATTTAACACCGCCAGACAGCAGTTGCGAAACAACTGAAAGGCTTCTTTGTTGGTGGTTTGTTTTAGCCGGTCTACTTCCAGCTGCGACAACAGGCTCATTGAGCCAACAGGGTTTAACTGCACATGCATGAATGACTCCCCGATCCCTAGGCTTTGGGTTTTAATACCACCCGATCCCTGCCAGCGTGTTTGGCTTCGTACAAGGCTTCATCGGCGCGGTCAAAGGCTGCCTGCACATTATCGTGATTGACCAGTTCAGTCGCACCGAAAGACAGGGTAATAGGGACTCGTTTATTTTTGAATTTGAATGGAATTTTCTTAATTTTTTCCCGCAGGTTGTTCAGCGGTTTTTCCAGCTCACTGAGCTGTGTTTCCGGAAATAAAATAACAAACTCTTCGCCACCATAACGGGCGATAAAGTCGGTTTCACGCAGACTTTGCTTCAAGGCTTTGGCGATGACTTTCAGGGTCTTGTCGCCGGCGCTGTGGCCATAGTTGTCATTGATGCTTTTAAAGTGATCGACATCGCCAAGAGCGACACAAAGCGGGGTGCCATAGCGTTGGTAGCGTTTGAGCTCCAATTGAAAGCGCTCATCAAAAGCTGCCCGGTTGGGGATTTCGGTTAAAGCATCTTGCAGACTGCGGAATTTTTGCTCCGCCAGTTTTTTCTGGAATTGTTGGGCTTCGGATTCCAGCTCAATCAAGCGATGTTCCATGGCTTTGAGTGAGTTGAGCATCAGATCGCGTTCTTGCTTTTCCAGTTGCTCTTTTTCCGCCAGTGACGCTGTGATCTCGCTTAGACGCTCATTGACCAGGCTTTTTAGTTGATCCAGGCTGGTCGCATTTTTACTGTCTTTGCCAAAGGCATCGATTTTCAGCTCGAGCTGTGCATTGAGCTGACTGAGTTTGGCATGCAGGCTGCTGGATTGGCTGAGTGAGGAAACCAGCGATTTTTGTACCTGCTCCAATGTGCTGTGCAGCTGCAACAAAAAGTGCTGCGCCGACTGACGCTCGGTGTTGATGCTGGCCACAATGATGGTGATGGTATTGAGGCAGGCATTGAGTAAATCTTCGATGCCAAGATGATCCATCAGCGATTGACGAATCCGATCGATATCGTTGGAAAATTGCTCGGCGAAACTCATTTCGCTCAGTAAGTTGGTTAGCTCGACTGAAATTTGGCGGCAAATATGGCCGTAACGATCGGTATCCGGTTCGGCTTCCGTGTCCAGTTTTGCTTTGGCTGTTAATGCATTTTGATACAGCCTGGCCAGATCGGTTAAATGCGGTAGGTAGGCATGAACAGTCGGGGAACTTTCATTCACTTTGCTCAGCAAGGCGCGTAAGTCACGCCGCAGTTGATCCGGCAAGCCGCGTTGTTTTTGCAGCAGCTGGCCGGCTTCTTTTAGCCCGTGCTGCAGCTTGCGTATATCCTGTTCATTCTTGCTTTCCAGGTGCTTTAAGCCATCGCTTAAGCTTTGCACCAAAGGCAGTAACTTTTCCAGATCGGTGCCTCTGGCCAGCTCGAGCCGGAGTTTGGCCAGTTTGTTGTCCAGCTCAATATCCAAACCTTTGCATGCCAGGGACAAGCGGGAAACAAACTTAGCCAGAATGGTAAACTGGCTTTGGTAGGTGTCTTCCAGCTGTTTACGGGCTTTAAGCGCCTGCTCCAGTTGCTGTTTTAAGTCGTCTTGCAACGGCGTCACCATGAATGAATGTAAGTTCGTTGAAACAAATGAAGGGGAGTAGCACTAAGTATATATGCTAGCACAAGAATTGCGACTGTTGTTTGACAATAGCCGGTTTTGTTTGCGGTAAAAACAAGCCGGCATCCGCCGGCTTGTTTGTTGTAGGGTGGGGACCATCAGCTCTTTGGCTGTTTGTGTCCACCAGGTTACTTTTTACATAAGTAGTAGGGTAACCAGGATTGCTCTTCTGTTGAGGTCAGCTGTTCCATCGTCAAATTCATCCATTGTTCGAGTGCAGCTCAGTCGATCTGAACTACTGAATGAATTATAAGCAAAAAAGCTTCATTTTGAAAGTTAAACTGAAAGTTTTCAGTGAGGTTTTCATTGGGTTGGTGGTAACAATCAAGCTTTCAATTAAAAATCAAGCACCTGCTGCCATGAGGAAACTTTCATGCTGAAAGTTTTGTTGTAGGGTTTCAAGCTGACTTATTGCCGGCTTAACCGTATGACCGGCGTTGGGTAAGGCTCACTGCTGCGAATTGGGTTGATGTCCAACCCGCCTCGACGGGTGTAACGGGCATAAACCGCCAGAAACTCCGGCTCACAATGCTGCCAGATATCGGTAAAGATCCGTTCAACGCACTGTTCATGAAACTCATTGTGCAACCGAAAACCGATCAGGTAGCGCAATAATGCCTCGTGGCAAATGGCCTGACCACGATAATGAATAAAAACGCTGGCCCAGTCGGGTTGATTGGTGATCAGGCAATTGGACTTGAGCAGGTGCGAAAAAACTTTTTCATCGCGCCAATCGCCATCCTTGCGATGTTGCAGTTGTTCAGGACGGTAGCTGTAATCCGTAATGCTGATGTCCTGCTCATCAAGGCAAGTGCCCTGGATCCAGGTTGGCTGAAAAGGCTGCAACTCATTGACATTGTGCAAGGTGACATCGACTGCAGCACCGGCGCAGGCCGATAAATCCTGTTGCAATGTGCGGTAGACCTGGCCTAGGTCGGCAAAACGGCTTTGATTCAGGCTATTCAGATACAGCTTAAACGACTTGGATTCGATCAGGTTTGGCGAGTCAATAGGCACCACAAAGGTGGCCAGCGCGACCACAGGTTTGCCTTTTTGATTTAACCAGGACAACTCATAAGCATGCCAGATGTCCTGACCGACAAAGGGCAACCGCGCATCCAGTTTTAATTCGGCTCTGCCGACAGCGCGAGGGACGGCTTGCAACAGCTCAGGGGCGTAGTCGGACGCATAACGAGTGGTTTTACCAAGGCTGAGTTGTTGCTCCAGTTCTGGCTGTAACTTTGTCATGCGTGCACCTGTCGGGGTAGAATGGGATTATTGTAGCATAGTGATGTGGCTGCTATCAGCCCCCAAATAAGGATGACAGGCATGGATTTAGAAAGCAGCTGGCAGGATTTTATCGAGCGCAGCCTTACCTGGTCAAAGCAGCAGAATCAGCGGTTGCTGACCGAGCGGGATAAGGTGTTGCCATCGCCTTGTGAATTGGAGCCGCAGGGTGACGACTTAGTCTATTGGCAGCCGGTTCGCCAGCAACCAGTGCTGGATTTTACGGCGGTCGAGCAGGCGCTGGAGTTGACGCTGCACCCGGATATTAAAACCTATTACGGTTTGTACTTTGGTGGCGGACTGGCGGCGGAGCATGCCGAAGGCAAGTTGCTGCTGCTGATGCCCTGGCATGAGGCCGACTGCGATCGTTTAAAAGAAAACATCATTGGCCATATTCTGATGAAGCGCAGATTGCGCCAACGGGAAACGGTGTTTTTTGCCGTGACCGATGATGAAAACGTGATGGTCTCGGTGTTGAATGCGACTGGCGAGATCTATGCCGAGTCGGTAGGCAAAGAGGTCAAACACAAACTGGCCGACTCGCTGGCCGATTTTTTGCGACAGCTGACTCCGACTGACAGCGAAGGCTTCTAGAGTTCTCTGGTACGGGGCATTACTGGCAATCCCAGGCAATGTTGGAAACCAGCTGGCAGCTGTCACAGCGAAACTGAAAAAGTTGATGCCAGCTGTTTGCCAAGCGCCAGTCAGCACCGCAAGATGGGCACTTTTTAGTGGCCTCTGCCTGGCAGTTTTTGCTGCTGCCGCTGTAAAGGTAGTAGTGGCAGGCTTTGCCGGTTTGCCGAGCCAGTTTTTTAGCCAACTGACGCCCTTGCCGATTGAGCGCACTGTGCAGCTGCTGCAAGGCCTGCTCGGCTGATTTAGGCAGCACCCGCTGTTGCTGCATCTGAATTTCATCCAGAGCCTGATACTGCAGTTGCCAGCGGATCAGCGCTTCGAAATCTTCTCCATTCAGGCTGCCCAGACGAAACAAGGGAACTGGTGCAAAATCAGCACTGCAGCGCAGTGGCGAAACCTGCTCTGCAAAGTTGGTAAACAGAATATAACCTGGTGGCTCCGTGCAGGGATCGGTTTCGCTAGACATCAAATCCTGCCCCAGCAGTTGCAGTTTCGGATAACCAAGGCCAGCATTAGCCAGTGCCTGCAGTGCTTTCTGGCCACGCTGGCTATGGTGTTTCGGTTGCAATGCATCCTGAGCAGACAAAATCACCCGGCTGCAAAAGTGCGTATCCGCTAAATAGGTCGGAAACTCGCGACCGATGATCTGCCCCTGAAAAATAAGTGCTTCCAGATAGAGGCGGATATGCTGCTCGGCTTGGGTATAGCTGGTATTGGCCAGAACCCGGAACTTTAGCTCAGCCAGCCACATTAGCTTTCCAGCCTTGTCAGGCGTTTTTCCAGTTCAGCTAGTTTGGTTTCCAGCTGCTGCACCCGCTCTGCCAGAGAGTCGGATTTGTCTGGCCCGGGCGCTGTAGCTTCGGCTGACGCCGAAAGCTGGATGCTGCGCTGCGCTTCGGCAGGTAGCTGCTTCCACTGCTGAAAAGCAGGCAGTAACTCAGCGGGCGAGACTTTGCGCCCTAGCCGGCTTCGCAGCAAGGCCAGACTGGGGGTTTTTCCTTCGTGCAGCAAGCGGGCTGCTTCCTGGCTGAGTAAGTCGAATGCGCTCATAGGGCTAAGTGGTGAAATTCGCCAATCAATGGCTAAATCCTACAGGATTGCGGTGAAAAATGGCAGTGCGTATTTTTAACTTATTGATTAATAGCTGATTTTATCTTGGCTTTGTTTTTGCTTGTTGCTCTGTGCAAAAAACAAAAGGAGAAAAAAATGAGACTCAAAAATCTGCTGGTGGTCGCTGCGCTGTTACTGCCATTGTCTGGCTGTGTGGTGGCGGTCAATGGCTCCAAGGATGCTCGTTTTAGCGAGTCGGACTGGCGTCAGACGCAAAAAGCCAATCGTAATTACATCAACCAGCTGACAACTGGCGTTTCTTTGGTGCAAGTGATGCAGGACCTGGGCACACCGGACTTTACCGAAGCCTTTCAGCAGGAGGATACCTCGGTGCAGGTGCTGTTTTACCGGACCCATCATCGCCGCAGCGACGGCATGACCAGCAAAGATGAATGCACGCCGTTGATTTTTAGCAATGGCCGCTTAACTGGCTGGGGTGATAAAGCCTACGCCCAGCTTTAAACACTCAGCCGATCTGAGCCAGAGTCTGACTCTGGCTCTATTATTTACGCAGTAAGGTGTTCAGCTCATCAATGACTTCAGACCAATCGGCATCGGCCTTTAGCGATTCTGCGATAAAGCTTGCCTGTGCTGGCGTCCAGAACGGAGCTTCTTCCAGTGGCACATGCTCGGCCAAACGGTGGTCGGCAACAAAGCGATCAATGGCTGCCTGATTGTTCTCGAGGCCCAGTTGGGCAAACAAAGTCGTCAGGCTGTGAGGGGATGTATCCATCGAGTGGCTCCTATTTTACGGTTTGATCCATACCTGACTATAAGCCTAGCTGACTCAACAAGATTGGCAATTGCCAATTGCCCTGCTATGGTGGTGAAAAAACAATCATAATATGCAGGTAGCTATGTCGGTCGAACAGTTAAATCATTTGCAGGTACGGGAGTTGGAAGGACCGGAATTAAAAGTCGCGGCTTCTATTTTGTATCAGTCCTACCACGATGACCCACTTTTTATGACCATCTTTCAGGCCGAAAAAGCCGATTATGAAAAAAAGTTAAGAGCGGCAATCCGTGAAGAACTGAGTGCTTTTTGGCAAAGCGGCCAAAGCATGCTGGGCTTGTTTCAGGCAGAGCAATTGGTTGGGGTGGCCTGCCTGGTGAAAGCCAGCTCTGGTTTGGGGGGGCATCGTTTCTGGCACTGGCGGCTTAAGATGTTGCTGACAGCGGGCTTTGTGTCAACCCGGCAATTGCTGGAAAAAGAAGAACGCATTCATGCTGCAATGCCGGCAAAAGATTACCATATGCTGGCTTTTATTGCGGTGTCGCCACGTCATCAGCAATTAGGGCTGGGGCATCACCTGCTGCATGCGGTCGATCAGTTGGTGGACGCCGATGCCAGCTCATCGGGTGTGGGGGTGTTCGTTACCCTGGAAAAATACCTGCCGTTTTTCAGTGGCGATGCCTATCAGGCCGTGGTGGATCTGAGTTTTAATACCGTGCAGGGCACTTTGTTGTTCCGGCCACGTCAGGCGGTGTCGCTGCAAAGCAGTGCCTGAGGTAGCACCATTTTTACTCCGTGTTTTGACGCTTTTTCCCTGGCGCCTCCGCGAAACGGCATGGTGGCCGTTTCAGGGAGGAAACTAGCTGGCTGGCGGCTCCGGCAAGCGGTGAGGCGGCACTTCAAAGGCGGTGTACTGCAGCCCACTCAAACTCAGTGTTGCCTGGTAGCGGCTTTCCCGATCGCTGCTAAAGTCGATGCAATAATAGGTGAGCCAGCGTAATCGACCTTGCCGTTGCTCCAGCTTGTGGCCAAGGCGGGCGCAATCCAGGTACTGCAAGTCGCGCTGCTTGCACAAGTGCCTGGCCAGCAGAATAGCCCGCTCATCCTGCTTGCGTTGCAACCAGAATAAATAACAGATAACAAGCAAACCAATGATCAGCCAGGTGGTGCCCATCGCAGCGTCCTTTAGTGATAAGGGTCGCTATGGTACTGGCAAAGCCTGGTGGCTGGCAACCTTGCTTTGCCGTGGCTAAATTATGCTAAGATCGCGCCAAATTCCTAATACCGGAGTGATGATGACTCAACACATTGTCGCAGCACTGACTGAAATTAAAACCGAGCTGATAGCGCTCGAGCTTTGGAGCTCGCTGCCACCCAGCCCGGAGGCACTGGCCAGCACTGCGCCTTTTTGTTGCGATACCCTGCCTTTTGAACAATGGTTGCAGTTTGTGCTGCTGCCGCGAATGCAGGCTTTGTTGGATGGCGGCCATCCGCTACCCACCAAAGTCAGCATACTGCCGATGGCGGAGGTGGCTTTTGCCGATTATTCGCAAGACATGCGGTTATTGATGTATTGGCTTGGACGATTCGATGCCTGTTTCCAAACTGATTGAGTGCCCGCAGCTGTCTGAGCTGACCATTTTGTACCAGGATGAATGGCTAGTGGCGGTGGATAAGCCCGCTGGCATGCTGGTGCACCGTTCATTTCTGGATAAACACGAAACCCGCTTTGTGATGCAAACGCTGCGTGATCAGCTGGGCCAGCATGTGTTTCCGGTGCATCGGCTAGACCGGCCAACCTCGGGCGTCTTGCTGTTTGCACTATCCAGTGAGGTGGCGCGCTTGCTTAGCGAGCAAAATGCCAGCCAACACTGGCAAAAGGGTTACCTTGCTGTGGTGCGTGGTTATCTGGAGCAAGGTGGAACCCTGGATTACCCACTCAAAGAACAGCAGGATAAAATCGCCGATAAATTCAGCAGCGATGACAAGGCTGCCCAAAGTGCCGTCACCGATTACCTGCCGCTGGCCAAAGTCGAGCTGCCAATACCGGTCAGCCGTTACCCGGCGGCGCGTTATAGTTTGGTGGCACTGTCGCCCCGGACTGGTCGCAAGCATCAGCTAAGGCGGCATTTGGCCCATTTACGTCACCCCATTGTGGGCGACACCAGCCATGGCGACGGCAAACACAATCGCTTATTTCGGGAGCATTTGCAGTGTTCGCAGTTGATGCTGTTGGCCAAGCAACTGATCCTGACGCATCCCATCAGCGGTAAAACACTCTGTATTGAAGCCAGTCTTGCTGGCTGGCAGCCGCTATTGCAGCGGCTTGGCTGGCCGCTGCAGGAATCATTTTATCAGCAAGCCTTTGAGCAGCTATACAAGGAGCAACGATGAAACGAATTGCCATCATTGTCGGTACCGTTTACGGCGGTGCCGAGTTTTTAGCCGGGCAGGCTGAGCAACTACTGACTGAGCGGGGTTATCAGTGCTCGCTGCATCTGGATCCCAAGCTGGATGCAGTGCTGGCAGAAGACCCGGATGTCTGGTTGGTAATCAGCTCGACCACCGGCCAGGGCGATATCCCGGACAACGCTTTGCCCTTTTTTCTCGATGCGCGGGATCGTTTCCCACTGCTGACCGATAAAATTGTGGCGGTGATCGGTCTTGGCGATAGCAGTTACCAACACTTCTGTGGTGCCGGTAAGCAATTTGCCGAGCTTTTGCAGGAGCTGCAAGGCAAACCGCTGGCCGATCCGCTCTACATCGATGCCTGCGAAACCCTGGAGCCAGAGACAGTGGCGCTGCCTTGGTTGGAAGCGCATTTTCCGCCACTCGGCTAAATTGGTAGCGAAACTTAAAAGGCCAGCAATTGCCGGCCTTGGGTGTTTCTACTGAGACGCGTTACTCGAGCTTACTCGACGTTACGCAGCAAGGCATTAATGCCAACTTTAGCGCGGGTCTGGGCATCCACTTTTTTGACAATAATAGCGGCATAGAGGCTGTGGCTGCCGTCTTTGCTTGGCAAGCTGCCTGGCACCACCACAGCACCGGCTGGTACCCGGCCGTAGCTGATTTCACCGGTTTCACGGTCGTAAATGCGGGTGCTTTGGCTGATGTAAACGCCCATCGACAGCACCGCACCTTCTTCAACAATAACCCCTTCCACCACTTCAGAGCGGGCACCGATAAAGCAGTTGTCTTCGATGATGGTAGGGTTGGCCTGCAACGGCTCCAGCACGCCACCAATGCCAACGCCACCGGATAAATGCACATTCTTACCAATCTGAGCACAGGAGCCGACAGTGGCCCAGGTATCGACCATGGTGCCTTCTCCGACGTAAGCACCAATATTGACGTAGGATGGCATGAGTACCGCATTTTTGGCAATGTAACTGCCTTTACGAACCGCAGCTGGAGGTACTACCCGTACGCCTTCGGCAGCAAAACGAGCGGCATCGTAACCGGCGTATTTCATCGGTACTTTGTCGTAGAATTTGGTTTCACCGCCATCCAGCACTTCATTGTCATTAATGCGAAATGACAGCAAGACGGCTTTTTTCAACCACTGATGCACCACCCACTCGCCAGCCAGCTTTTCAGCCACCCGGGCTTTGCCGCTGTCTAACAGCTCTAGCGCCGCTTCTATGGCTGCTCTGTACTCGGCCGAAACGGTGCTGGGCGTGATGGAATCGCGCTGCTCAAATGCTTGTTCAATAATGGTTTTTAAGTCTGCCATCTTGGGTTATCAACCTTCTGTTACTTGAGTTAAATGGTCAATCAAAGTCCGTTTCAACTGGCTTTGCTGGTCCAAATCAAGGGCTTTATCTTCAGCCGTTGAGACCATGAAAAAATCTTCTGCCCGCTCGCCTAAGGTGGTGATTTTGGCAGCATGAATTTGTATCGCACATTGCTGGAACACATCGCCGATTCGGGCCAGCAGGCCAGGTGCATCCAGCGCAGCAATTTCAACCATGGTGCGGTTTTTACTGTTGCCGGGTAAAAAGCTGACCTTGGGCGGCACGTTAAACTGGCGCATCTGGCGCGACAGTCGGGACTGGCGCTGCGGTTCGACTTTGCCACCGATGGCTTGTTCCATCGCCCGCTTGATGCTCTGCACCCGGGAAGGAGAGGTCACCGGCTGGCCGCTTTGTTCCAGCACCACGAAGGTATCCATGGCATAGCCGTCTTTGTTGGTCATAATTTGGGCATCAAAAATAGCGACTTTTTTGCTATCAAGCGCAGCGACCAAGCGGGCAAACAAGTTGGGCTGGTCCGGCGTGTAAACAAAGACCTGAGTACTGCCCCGGATCGGCGCTTTGCTGACCAGCACCAAGGGGTGCTTGGCATCTTTGTGCCGCAGGATGTGCTCGCAGTGCCAGACAATTTGCCTTGGATTGTAGCGGATAAAGTAATCGGCTTTGATCCGGCTCCACAAATGCTGAATTTCGATTTTGGTAAAAGCCTGCCGCTGCAACAGTCGCATGGCTTCGGCCTGGTTTTCGCGGATTTGGTCCCGCATGTCCATCGGTTTTTCCAGGCCACGACGAAAGGCTTTTTGGGTGGAAAGATAAAGATCGCGCAGCAAGGAGCCTTTCCAGTCGTTCCACAGGTTGTCGTTGGTGGCCCGAATATCGGCCAGTGTCAGGCAGTACAGGTAATTGAGCCGGGTTTCGTCGCGGACTTTTTCGGCGAACTCGGTCACCACCTGCGGATCATGGATGTCTTTGCGTTGGGCGGTGACCGACATCAGCAAATGCTGCTCAACCAGCCAGCTGATGAGCTTGCTGTCAAAGTCACTGAGTTTGTGCAGCCGGCAGAACTCTTTCGCATCCATGGCGCCAAGCTCCGAGTGATCGCCACCACGTCCTTTGGCAATGTCATGGAAAATGCCGGCTAAAAACAGCAGCTCCGGTTTTTCCATCCGCCGCACAATGTCCGAGCAGAGTGGGAATTCGTTGTCGTACTCCGGCAAGGTGTAACGGTACAGGTTTTTCAGCAGTCGGTGGGTGTGCTCATCCACGGTGTAGGCGTGGAAGAGATCAAACTGCATCTGGCCGACAATGTTGCGCCACTGCGGCAGGTAGGCCGCCAGCACGCCGTATTTGTGCATTAAGGTAATGGCGGTATCCATGCCGCGCGGGTGGCGCATCAGCGCCAGAAACAATCGGCGGCAGGCTTCGTAATCCTGCAAGTCTCCCATCAGACGACGGCGTACCTGACGCAGCAAGCGCAAGGTATCGGAGTGAATGCCAGTAATGTTGGAGTTGTTGGCAATGTGCCAGAATAATTTAAGCAGGTTATCGCGCCGGGCAAAAACGCCGTTATCCAGTGCTTTGATCAGGTGGCCGTGCAGCTCAAAGCTGTCATCCAGCGGCTGCACTTTGGCGCTTTGGTGATTGTTTAAGATGCTGCCTTCAAAATGCTGCAACAGCATTTCGTTCAGTTCGCTGACCCGCTGCACGGTGCGGAAAAAGCGCTTCATCATCCGCTCGACCGTGGCTTTGCCATCGCTGCCGAAACCAAGCCGCTCAGCCACTGCCGGCTGGTAGTCAAACAGCAGGCGGTTTTCGTTGCGTCCGGCTTCCAGGTGCAGGGCAAAGCGCATTTGCCACAGATAGGCCTCACACTCCATCAGCTCCTGATACTCATCTTCCGTCAGGTATTGGTAAGCCACCAGCTCTCGCATGGTACGGGTTTGAAAGTGCTTTTTGGCCACCCAGCCTACGGTTTGAATATCACGCAGCCCACCCGGGTTGGCTTTTAAGTTGGGCTCCAGGTTGTAGGCGGTGCCATGGTATTGCGCATGACGCTGTTGCTGCTCATGGCGCTTGGCTTCAAAAAACTGCTGGCTGCTCCAGAATTCCGGCGCATTGATGGCGTCTTTTAATTGCTGGTATAAGGTTTTGTTGCCAACCAGCCGCCGCATTTCCATCAGATTGGTGGCGATGGTGATGTCGTCTTTGCCAAGCTGCAGGGTTTCTTCCAGGGTGCGAACGCTGTGACCGACTTCCAGCTTCAGATCCCACAATTGGGTGATAAAGGCCGACAGTTGCTCTTGTTGTGTGCTGGTCAGCTGCTGGTCACTCAGAATCAGCAGATCGATATCCGAAAAAGGGTGCAGCTCGCCACGGCCATAACCGCCGACGGCAATCAGGCACAATGCCTGGTCCTGCTGCAACTGCTGCTGTTGCCACAGTGTGGTCAGCAATTGATCAATAAAGCGGGCTCTGGCTTTGACCAAGCTTTGCACCGACTGTTGCTCGAAGGCTTGCTCGGACCAGCGCAGAAAGTCGGCCATGTGCTTCTTGTAGTCTTCCAGACTGAACTGGCTGGGCCAGCTTTTCTGAAAAGCAACGGCGTCTTTCATGCGCTTTCTCCGGTTTAGTCAGCAGTCAGGATGCGGTCGATGGTATCGTCACTGCGTAAGGTTAGAATTTCGCAGCCGGTCTCTGTTACCAAAATGGTGTGCTCGTACTGAGCCGATAAGCTGCGATCTTTGGTCACCACTGTCCAGTCGTCTTTCAGCAGTTTGCTGTGACGGGCACCTGCATTGATCATCGGCTCGATGGTCAGGCACATGCCTGCTTTTAAAACCGAGCCTGTGCCAGGGCGGCCATAGTGCAGCACCTGGGGTTCTTCATGGAACTCAGCACCGATGCCATGCCCGCAGTACTCCCGTACCACCGAGTAACCGTGTTTTTCAGCGTGCTGTTGGATCACATGGCCAATGTCGCCCAAACGGACACCATCTTTGACCTTTTTGATGCCCAGATACATGGCTTCTTGTGTGACTTTGATCAGCCTGGCGGCCAGAATGCTGGGCTCACCAACGACAAACATCCGCGAGGTGTCGCCATGGTAACCATCCTTAATCACGGTGATATCAATGTTGATGATATCGCCGTCTTTCAGCGGCTTGTCGTTCGGGATGCCGTGGCAAATGACATGATTGACCGAGGTGCAAATGGACTTGGGGAAGCCGTGGTAATTGAGTGGGGCCGGTATGGCTTGCTGTTGCTCAACAATGTACTGGTGACAGCGGCTGTTTAATTCGTCCGTCGTGACGCCTGCCACTACATAAGGCTCAATCATTTCCAGCACTTCGGCGGCCAAGCGGCCTGCGAGCCGCATTTTATCTATCTCTTGCGGGCTTTTGATGATGGGAGTCATCCGATCTCTCTCTGTGGTTGAAACGGTGTCATCAGATTGCAGCACTCCAGCTTTAATCTTGTGTTTTGTAGGTGGCTATGGTATAAAGCGCGCCGCAAATTAGCAAATAGCTTTGTGCTTTTCTTCAAAGTATTTCGTTATTGCTTATGCTGCG